>CAJWIE010000010.1 GCA_913041115.1 uncultured Legionellales bacterium
TTATTAACAAATGGCGACTGATCAGGTGCAGGAGAAATATAAAAAATTCCTACCATTGGAGCGGTAACCACCTCGCCTTCATCGCTGTAATCATCAGATGAACTTTCGGTAGTACTTAATTGTGTTTTTACAGAGCTGCTCGAATCAACAGACGGGACACTAATCATTGTCTGTGGGGTAGGGTTTGAACCGTCGCGACTAATCCGGACAGATTCTTCGCCTTCATGGATTTCAATTTCAGCGATACCCGATTCTTCGAGCAATTCAATTAATTTTTTTACTTTTCTAATATCCATAATATCGTTTCATCATTTTTTTAAATAGCGTTCACCGCCCATTAAAGCAAGCTCATAACCATAGTCACCTAGACCACTGACTACGGCAACGGCGATATCAGATAAAAATGAAGATTTTCTAAATTCCTCACGAGAAAATACATTCGACAGATGTACTTCAATAAACGGAATCTCGGTACCTAACATCGCATCACGTAACGCTATGCTGGTATGCGTAAAAGCACCGGGGTTAATAAGGATAAAATCTACTCCTGACTTCTTCGCCTCATGTATTTTATCAACCAACTCATGCTCGGCATTGCTTTGAAAACAAGACAGTTCATGGCCCTGTGCCTTAGCTAAATCAGCCAATCTGGTATCGATTTCAGCTAGCGTGGTTGTTCCGTAGACTTCCGGCTCCCGCTCACCCAGAAGATTCAGATTTGGCCCATTTAATACCAGAAATTTCAATGAAAGCCCCTATAAATAAGTACTAATATACTTGATTTTAACGATTTTAACGACATTTAGTGGTATTTTAACAGAAATTTTAAGGAAATACGAACAAGTTGTTTCTATTGCTTTTGCCTATAAAAAGTTCTTAATTACCACCTCGGTCTCGTCTTTTGTCAATGGCCCGCGATGGGTAAATGTAATTTTACCCTCTGGATTAATCGCCACCGTATAAGGCATTGCCCCAATATTATTACCTAACTGACTCGCGATTTTTATTACTTCATCCCCGCCAATCAAAGAAGGGTAATTCATATTATATTCTTCGATAAAATCCCGTATCTCATCAGCCTGCTGTAACGCAATCCCGACAAATTGTAATCCTTGTGATTGATATCTTTGCTGTAATTCAACAAAAGCCGGAATTTCTTCACGACAAGGTGCGCACCACGTTGCCCAAAAATTAATCACAATTAACTTTCCTTGCCATTCTGATAGATATCTTCGTTCACCATTTAAATCAAGCAAACTGAATTCGATCACATCAGTTCCGATAACCTCTTCGGAACTCGGGAATTTCTTTTTATTAAATTGTTCTTTGGAACTGATATTATCTGTTGTTAGCTGTTGAAAATAATAGCCACCAAATCCTGAAACTAGTGCAACAACAACTACAACAGAGATTATCTGCCATCTATTCATAAAGATTTAACTTGCCTAATGTGATTGATAAACTTTTTTGGTTTTGCAAAACCAATAAATCTATGTGATTTTATTTCTTTGGATTCATTATCAAAGAAAAGAATTGCAGGCGGTCCAAATAATTCAAAATATTTTAATAGTGCTTTATCGTTATCATTATTTTTTGTTACATCTGCCTTTAATAATTTTATATCACGTAATATATACTGAACTGATAAGTCAGAAAAAGTATATTTTTCCATCTGTTTACACTCCACACACCAATCTGCATAAAAATCTAACATAACTGTTTTATTTTCAAGTTTTGATTTCTGCAATTGAGCCTCTAATTCAGAAAGGTTTGAAACATAAGTAAACGATAAAGTTTCAGTTGAAGTATTAGATGATATTCTTTTATTAAAAGGATCTAGCGCTGTTCCCTTGCTGCTCATCGCAGCAAAAATTAAAATACCGCCGTAAAACAGCATGACAAAACCTAAGCCCTTATATAAGCGTTGCCAGTTACTAGCTTGTCCCCCCAAACGCTCTAGTACGCCAAGAAAGATTGAACTAATAATAAATAAAGCCGCCCATAAAATTAAAATTAACGATGCTGATAACACACGTTCTAAAAACCAAATTGCAACACCAAGCATGATTACGCCAAAGACACGTTTAATATTTTCCATCCAAGCACCGACGCGTGGTAACAGCTCTCCTGAACTGACACCAATAACCAATAGTGGTACGCCAAATCCAAGTCCCATTGCAAATAAAGCCAAACCACCTAACTGTGCATTACCTGTTTGACTAATATAAAGTAATGCGCCTGCGAGTGGTGGCGCCACACAAGGGCCAACAATCACGGCAGATAACGCCCCCATTACTGCAGCCCCCGTTAAGGTGCCATGTCCTGAACTGCTTTGCTTCCCGGAAAGTTTATTTTGCCAACTGGCGGGTAATCGTAATTCGTAAAAACCAAACATTGATAGCGCAAGCAAAACAAAGACACCGCTAAATAAGCTTATTACCCAAATATTCTGCGAAGCGGCTTGCAGATTAAAATAAAAGAGTCCGGCAATAACGCCCAATAAAGCGTAAGTAAGTGCCATTGCTAAAACGTAGCTTAGTGTCAGCATGATTGCTTTTGCTCTTGTGATATGAATACCTTCACCAACAATAATACCCGAAAGAATAGGAATCATAGGGAACACACAGGGTGTTAATGCTAATAAAAACCCAAAGACAAAAAATGAAATGACATTAACCAATAAATTTTTTTCTTTTAGATTCTTTGTTACTACATCTTGTTCGGATACTAATGTCTTTCCATTGACCCCCTCAAAAGAATCCGGAATTGGAACTATTAAACTCTTCTCTATTGGCGGGTAACAAATTGAACCATCCTTACACCCCTGATAAGCAAGATTAATATTGAGCTCTTTAATATTTTTATCTTCATAACTAAATGGCACTAATACCCGGTTTTCATTGTAATAGACTTCAACTTCGCCGAATGCAAGGTCATCTTTTAATTTGCCAAGCGGGAAAACATAATCGCCATATGATACGGACGAATCATTTGTGCTGATCGAAAATTTGTCTTTATAAAGATAGTAGCCCGTCTTTATTTGCCAGTTCAGTAATAATCTATCATTAGAAACTACGCTTAGACCGACTTTAAAAGCATCATCGGGATGTAAGACTTCATCATCAGAAGATGTAAATGAAAAAATATTACTTAAACGTTCCTCAAAATTTATTGCGTTTACAGAGTGCGGAAATAAAAAAACGCAAAAAATAAATAATTTTCTAAAAAAAAGCATTGTTATTTAGTACTCTCGCTGATCCAATCTAAATATTCGGGAAGTCCTTTCTCGATTGAAACAGAAATTATTTCAGGAAGTTCGTAGGGATGTAGCTCTTTAATTCTCTTTTCTAATTCATTATATAAATTATCTTTTGTTTTTATAATTAAAATATTTTCATTAGCATTATCTATTTTACCCTGCCATCTAAAAATAGATTGAACGTCGGGTATGATATTAACGCAAGCGGCCAATTCTTCATTTACTAACGTCTCTGCAATAGTTTTTACAGATGCGGACTCTGGGAAAGTACACAATACTAAAATAGATTTTGTATTATCGGTCATATGTCATTTATGTATTTAAAATTACTTGCATAATAGTATTTTGCCCATACATTAATCATAATGCCACACTGATAATTGAAGAATAAATATTGAGGTCATTGTTTTTGTTTAAAATTTTTCTAATACTGTTTATCACGATACCGCTCGTTGAAATTGCCATATTAATCAAAATCGGCAAAATCATTGGTGCAGGCTACACAATAGCGTTGGTGATTGGTACCGCCTTCCTTGGTGTCTCATTACTGCGTATTCAAGGCATATCAACACTTGCAAAAGTCCAGGCAAATGTTAATAGGGGGCAGCTACCCGCAACCGAGCTAATTGAGGGTTTAATTCTTCTAATTAGTGGAGTGCTTTTGTTAACACCGGGGTTTTTTACCGATATGCTTGGCTTTCTGATGTTAGTACCGATGCTGCGCCAAAGACTGGCGGAAACGTTTTTCGTTAATTTCATGAAAAATCGTATTAACATCAGACAAACACAAACACGCAACAGAAATATTATCGAAGGTGAGCATTGGGATTCTGACTCAGAATAGAGTATAGAAAATATGTTGTACGAAAAAATATTAATCGTAGGTCAAACCAGGGAAGGAAAAAAGTTCCGCCCCAGTGATTGGGCAGAAAGACTCTACTATACAGTGGCTAGTTATGGGAAGAATGGCCGGGTAATTTTTAATCCGCTTGTTAATCTAAACCAAGAAGATAATTCAAAGTCCTTTGTTATTAATGTCGAACTCCAAAACAAAGACCCGATGATTTATGATTTTCTTATCGATTTTGCAATAAGTAATGAACTTGAAACACGAGACCAGAATCACAATTTAATTCAACTCTGATATATTACTGCCCCTCTTTCGGCCAGTCTTTTATATAACGCTTGAGCAATTCGTTTTGAAATAACGATTTATCTAACAATGCATTAATAATATCCCCAAGCGCTAATAATCCCACAATCTTATTATTGCCCATGACTGGAATATGGCGAATATGATGTTGGGTCATCACAGACATAACCTGTTCGAGAGTATCTTCTGGGTTTGCAGTTATCACCTCTTTGGTCATAACATCGCTAACACTGATATCTTCCCAGTCCTTAGAATGCTTACCAACGATATTTAAAAAATCGCGTTCAGAAATGATGCCTGCCAACGAGCCATCTTTTTCGGTAACAACAAGTGAACCAATTTTTTTGGCGAGCATTTCATCTGCCATTTGTTTCAATGAACTCTCAGGAGAAATACTATAGACATCACCACCCTTACTATCAAGTATCGTGCTTATCTTTACTTTATGGTCATTATCGAGTTCTGTCATAGATTGTGATTATATCGTAATAAAAAAGTAATATGATCATGTTATTTTGAATCGGTCAATGTTTCATAGCAAATACGTAAAATATAATTATTAAATTGACTGACTTAATTTAAAACTATTCGCTATAATGGCCGGCCGAATTATATGTCAGCTGTAATTGGCATCTTAAATCTAAAATTTGGTAATCAAAAAATGGGTAAAAAAAACAAAAAGAGCAAACTTTCAAGCCCAACAATGGCAGAGCTCGCAGACCGTCATGTCTGTTACGAAGAAGCGGTGCAATGTGCAGAAGCTGAAGTCGATATTATTGATTCATTGTTTAAAAAACTCAGAGGTCGCCAGGCTAACAAACTGAGAGAGGACTTCTGTGCGACTGCAAATACATCCTGTGAATGGGTAAAACGTCGTGATACTAATACGGCAATTTGTTTCGATATCGACCAAGAGGTTTTAGCTTGGTCTCAGAAAAATAAAATTGAAAAACTCACAACCGAACAAACATCACGCGTAAAACTTATCAAAGAGGATGTTCTAAATGCCAAAAATAAGCCTGTTGATATTGTACTTGCAATGAATTTTAGCTACTGGGTATTTAAAGAACGAAAATTAATGATCGAGTATTTTAAAAAAGTCAGGAATTCACTAGTTGATGATGGCATCTTTTTTGCTGATGCATATGGCGGATACGAGGCGTTTCAAGAGCTGAAAGAAAAAACAAAAAATGACGGTTTTACTTATATCTGGGACCAATATAAATACGACCCCATAACGGGTTCAGCAGTTAACTATATTCATTTCAAATTTAAAGATGGTTCAAAAATAAAAAGGGCTTTTACTTACGAATGGCGTGTATGGACACTTCCAGAATTATTAGAAATGCTTACCGAGGCTGGTTTTAAACCAACTGTTTACTGGGAGCAAGCTGATGAAGACGGTGAAGGTAATGGTGAATTTTTACCGCAGACAGAAGGTGAAGCCGATGCAGGCTGGATTGCTTACATCGTTTCTCAAAAAGATGCAGGCTGGATTGCTAACATCATTTCTCGGCTTACATCGTTTCTCAAAAAATAATTTTCTAACTTAGCTCCCTTGGTTTTATTGCCTCGATTAAGGTACAACTATCTGCCGCTGGATTAAAGTGATGATCGGCATATTCAAATATAAATAAATTTGCTGTTGTAACCGCTGTTTCCGGATTGTCCGACTGACTACATAAATAATTAACTAAATTTTCAATGCCGGGATTATGTCCAATAAGCATTAAACTCTGAACATCGTTTTGGTATGTGTTAATAATTTCTATTAATTGGGTAAACCCGGCAAGATAAAGCTCATCCTGATAAATCAAATCCTCATGATTAAATTTAGTTATCTGTGCTGTCACTAATTCAATTGTTTCTTTTGCTCTAGCTGCTGGTGATGAAATAATTCTTTGCGGTATGTAGTCATTATCGCTCATCCACTGACCGACACGTACTGCATTTCTCCTGCCCCGCCCATTAATTGGCCTCTCAAAATCAGATGTCTGCGGACCCGACCAATCTGATTTTGCGTGACGCATTATATATAAGTAATAACTCATCAAAATTTTCCCCTAAAAACCCCTTTAACAACAGCATGATAAAAGAAATTTATTTTTTTTTAAATAATTGCTTGCAATTTAAAAGTTATATGTTCTAATGCGCGAAATTTTAACATGAAAAATTAGGCATCAATTATGAGTTTTACAACTTTTATAAAATTTTTACGAATGCTGAGGCACTAATCGATGGCTCAGTCCAGTTACTTTTCTCGAATATTTGGTAATTCTCCAGTAAGTCCTTTGCAAAAACACATTGAAAAAGTTGTTTTGTGTGTTGAAGAATTAATCCCCTATTTTGATGCTGTCATGAAAAATGATTGGGGGCAGGCTGGAAAAATACAAACTAAACTTGTGAAATTAGAAAATGATGCAGATGAAATAAAAAGTATGTTGCGTATGCAACTTCCCAGTAGTCTTTTTATGCCGATGGATCGAAGGGATGTTCTCGATGTGCTTCAGTTACAAGATAAAATTGCAAATAAAGCAAAAGATATCGCGGGACTTGTGCTTGGGAGAAAGATGTCATTACCTGAATCAATCTGTAGTACATATATAGAATTTTTAAATAGATGTATTGATGCAATTCGTCAGGCACAAGTGGCAATCAATGAACTGGATGAATTAGTGGTTGTTGGTTTTCGTGGGAATGAAGTCACCCGTGTTAAAGAAATGATCGAGGTCCTCCATACCATCGAGGGTGAGACAGATAAAATTCAGATCAAATTACGCGCTGAATTATATAAAATTGAAAAAGACCTACCACCTGTTGACGTTATGTTTATTTACAAAATTATAGAATGGACTGGTGACCTTGCAGATAACGCACAAAGTACGGGCAATCGTCTCCAATTAATGCTCGCTAAATAGAGAAAATTACAATGGAACATACAACAATATTATTGATATTGGCAGGTTGTTTCGGACTCTTTATGGCCTGGGGTATTGGGGCAAATGATGTTGCTAATGCAATGGCAACTTCTGTTGGCTCAAAGGCATTAACACTAAAACAAGCTGTCATCGTTGCTGCGATTTTTGAATTTGCAGGTGCCTTCCTTGCTGGCGGGCAAGTTACATCAACAATCCGTAAAGGAATAATTGATGCGAACCTGCTTAGCGGCTCACCAGAGATTCTTGTCTACGGAATGCTTGCCGCCCTTTTAGCCGCGGGACTATGGTTGTTGATTGCCACACGATATGGTTTACCTGTTTCGACAACACACTCGATTGTGGGTGCCATTGTCGGTTTTGCTGCCGTTGGTATTGGTATTGAGGCAGTTAACTGGGGGAAAGTTAGCTCAATCGCTACAAGCTGGGTTATCTCACCATTACTAGCGGGAGGACTCGCCTATTTGTTATTCCGCAGTGTTCAAAAATTAATTCTTAACACCAACAAACCGATGGAAAATGCAAAACGCTATGTACCAATTTATATTTTCTTAACGGGCACCATGATTTCACTCATAACCATGTTCAAAGGTTTAAAACATGTTGGTCTCGATTTATCTAAAAATGAGTGTTATAGCATTAGTCTTTTTGTAGGGATATTTTGTGCAATTATTGGTGATATTTTAATTCGCAACATTAAATTCAAAAAAGAAAAAAATATGGGAAATCTGTTCTTGAATGTTGAAAATGTTTTTGGTGTTTTAATGATTTTTTCTGCGTGCGCAATGGCTTTTGCTCACGGTTCAAATGATGTTGCTAATGCAGTGGGTCCTGTTGCTGCGATAGTTAGCATAGTATCTAGTGGCGGGGAAATTGCACAAAAATCTTTAATGCCTATCTGGATACTTTTACTTGGTTCCGTGGGTATAGTTACCGGTCTTTTAATGTACGGCTACAAAGTAATTGCGACTGTGGGCAGTCGCATCACTCAATTAACACCCAGTCGCGGTTTCTGCTGTAATTTAGCTGCCGCCATCACTGTCGTTTTAGCTTCAGGGATAGGAATACCTATATCGACCACTCATACTCTCGTCGGTGCTGTGCTTGGTGTTGGTTTCGCGCGCGGAATATCTGCTTTAAATCTTAGGATTGTAGGCTCAATATTCTTGTCATGGATTATCACCTTACCGGCAGGCGGCATAATGGCAATAGTATTTTTCTATTTCTTACTCGGAATTTTTTAATTACAAAGAAGACGCGTGTTATTTAAAAAAAATTACTTAAAAAATATAATATTTTCTGGTTTTATTGTATTTTTTATAATGCTACCACCTCCTGCAGTGGCAGCTAATGAAACACTGGAATGGCAGCCCATCGGTAGAATATTTTGGGATACCGTGTTTGCCGATAGGGATAATTCAAACCTAGAAGCTACAAACTCAGAGCTACGTCGTGCCCGTTTAGGCTTCCAGGGTAAAATTAAACCTTTTGGCTATAAGTTTGAAATTGATTTTGCAAACTCAGGGTCAGCTAGCTGGAAGGATGTCTGGCTTTCATATAATAATAAAAATGATCTGGGTAAGTGGTTTTTTAAGATTGGCCAACATCATGTGCCGTTTGGTCATGCAACAATCAGTAGCAGTAAATACAAACCATTAATGAGACGTCCTCTGTTTGGAGATGGTCCTCAAATATCTCGTGCCGTCGGTATTGCATACCGGCAGGACGCAAGTCGGTGGTTCTTTCATATGGGGGCTTTTCTCCCTGCCCTCGGGACAGGCTCTGATGACAGAGAGACCTATGCGCTTCGTATTGGTGGCCAACCATTTTTTAAAGATAAAACACATTTAATTCACACCGCACTCTCATACCAATATGAAGAATACAATGGCGATACTTTTAACAGTATAGATAATTCACTTTTATCACATGTGGGTGATGGCGATGCCTTGGTCGCAAATTTCGGGGCCGATGCCGATGATTCAAATGCATATGATATTGAACTAATCAGTGTGTGGGGGCCTTTTCATAGTGTATTTGAATATGTTGCATGGGATGTATCCGACCCTGATGGTGATGCTGACCTAAATGCCTGGGCTTTTGATGTGGGTTGGTTCTTCACCGGTGAATCCATGAAATATAAAGCAGGAGCGTTTAGCGGAATTAAACCAAAAGCACCAATTGGGAAAGGGGGCTGGGGAGCATGGCAAATTGCAGCACGCCTTGAAAATATGGATTTAACAGATGGAAATATTATCGGCGGTGAAGCCGATGTCTTTACTGTGGGTCTTAACTGGTATCCGACTTCGAATACCCGCTTAATGGCAAATTATGGTGTGGTACTTGATTTCGACCGCAACGGTTTTGCTGATGATGGGCGGGAACCCTCTGTTTTTCAAATGCGAGCTCAAGTCTACTGGTAAAACAATATGACTGTCGGAAAATCGGCTGCCTAATAACCTCGCAATGCGAGGTTATTTTTTGTAATTTAAAAAAATCTCTCATGCTGTATGCTTTCATAAAGAAAGAGCAACAAAAAATGAAAACTTAATGAATAACGAATATAGACCAGACAAAATAGAAACTGACATACAAAAAAAGTGGTCAGAAACGACTGTCTTTGAAGTTACCGAGGACCCAGCAAAAGAGAAATTTTATTGTCTTTCCATGTTCCCCTATCCTAGTGGCAAACTCCATATGGGACATGTTCGCAATTACACAATAGGGGATGTTATCAGTCGTTATCAACGTATGCAGGGAAAAAATGTTTTGCAGCCAATGGGCTGGGATGCATTTGGTTTACCTGCAGAAGGTGCGGCAATTAGAAATAATGTACCTCCTGCAAAATGGACTTATGAAAACATTGACTATATGCGCGGGCAATTAAAACGACTCGGTTTTGCTTATGACTGGAATCGGGAATTGGCAACATGTGACCCTGATTATTACCGTTGGGAACAATGGTTCTTTACAAAACTTTATGAAAAAGGATTGGTTTATAAAAAAACATCTGTTGTTAACTGGGACCCCGTTGACCAAACGGTATTAGCAAACGAGCAGGTTATCGATGGGAAAGGTTGGCGTTCTGGCGCCACAATTGAACGTCGTGAAATACCACAATGGTTTTTGAAAATTACTGATTACGCTGATGAACTTCTTGAAGACCTAGAAAAACTTTCGGGCTGGCCAGATGCAGTTAAAACAATGCAGGCAAACTGGATTGGTCGCTCTGAAGGAGTCGAAGTTAATTTTAAAGTTGAAGGGACTGGCGAATCGTTACGTATTTATACAACACGCCCCGACACTATTATGGGGATAAGTTATATGGCAGTTGCAGCGGAACATCCGTTAGTCAAATCGGCAACTGAAAGTGATGATGCAATCGCTAAATTTATTGATGAGTGCAAAAGTAGTGGGACCTCTGAGGTTGAACTTGAAACCGTGGAAAAGAAGGGGATGCCGCTTAACATTAATCTACGTCACCCAATAAGTAATGAACTCATTCCACTCTGGGTTTCAAATTTTGTGTTAATGGGATATGGCACAGGTGCAGTCATGGCAGTTCCGGCGCATGACCAGCGTGATTGGGAATTTGCAAATAAATATAAGCTACCTATTAAACAAGTCATCTTCCCTGTAGATGATAATCAGCACGATATGACTAAATCGGCTTATATAGAAAAAGGAGTACTTAAAAATTCAGGACAATTTGATGGACTAAGTTCAGAAGATGCATGCAATGCAATTGCAGAATTTGTTGAAAAAAATAAATGCGGTAACCGAAAGATTAATTACCGTTTAAGAGACTGGGGGATTTCGCGTCAGCGTTATTGGGGATGCCCGATTCCTATTATTAACACGAAAGACGGTAAAGCCCTTTCTGTCCCTGAGGATCAGCTGCCCGTTGTGCTGCCCGAGGAGATAGAATTTGAGGGTATTAGTTCCCCGATAAAATCAATGGAAGAATTTATTAATACTGATGCCCCAGATGGCAGTGGAGCCGGTAAAAGAGAAACCGACACTTTTGATACCTTCTTTGAATCTTCCTGGTATTTTGCGCGTTACTGCTGTCCTGACAATAACAAAGTTATGACCGATGAACGCGCCAATTACTGGCTCCCCGTTGATCAATACATCGGCGGTGTTGAACATGCCATTTTACATCTTCTATATGCGCGATTTTTTCATAAACTAATGCGCGATTTAGGTTTATTAGAATGTGATGAACCATTTACTAATTTACTCACTCAGGGAATGGTATTGAAAGATGGTACTAAAATGTCTAAATCGAAAGGTAACACCGTTGACCCGCAATCTTTAATTGATGAATACGGTGCAGATACAGTTCGTTTGTTTATGATGTTTGCATCACCACCTGAACAAAGTCTTGAGTGGAAAAATGAAGGTGTTGAAGGTGCGCATCGTTTTCTAAAAAGGTTATGGAAATTTGCGAGCACACATATAAATGAAGGTAAATCTCCGACTTTAAATGCTGCATCAATGACTGATGCGCAGCGGAAGTTACGTCGAAAGATTCATATGACAATTAATAAAGTAAATGATGATATCGGCCGTCGGTATACTTTTAATACAGCAATCGCGGCTGTAATGGAAATGATTAATGCGCTGTCGCGCTGTGATTTAAAAAATGATAACGACCACGCAATTATGCGTGAAGGTGTTGAAACAGCAATCCTATTACTCTCCCCCATCGTCCCACACATATCAGATACGCTTTGGGTTGAGCTCGGACATAGCGAACCCCTAATTGATGCTGCCTGGCCCAAATCAGACCCAGATGCGCTAGAGCAAAACGAGATAGAAATGGTTGTTCAAATTAACGGTAAACTCCGCGGAAAGATTACTGTTGCAAAAAATACTGAACAAAAACAAATAGAAAATCAAGCAGTTGAAGATGAAAAAGTGAAACGAAATTTAGAAGGGAAAACCATTAAAAAAATCATCGTAATCCCAGAACGTCTAGTGAACATCGTAGTGTCATAGGGTAAGATACAACGATAATAACTAATTAAGCCGGTAAGAGGAAAATTAATGAAAGCCCGTCTATTGCTGATTTATATTTTGTTGTTAATCACCGCTTGTGGTTTTCATCTGCGTGGCTCACAAACAACAATGATTAGTGTTGATAATATTTTCATCAACGGTGATTCCGCGCTGGCTAAAGAAGTAAAATCTCAATTTACAAATGCCGGAACTTCATTTGCAACATCATCACAAAACGCCTCATACATTGTTACCCTAAAAGAATCGCATTTTGAAAAATCAGTGCTTAGCGTTTCACCAACAACAGGAAAGGTTGAGGAATATCAGATAGTATTTCAGGCAAAAATGGATGCAATGCGTGCAGATGGTACTTATATCATTGAAAACGAAAAAATAAGTGTAGTTCGTGACTTTGCCTTCGATGAAAATGCAGTACTAGGTGAATTCTCAGAAGAATCAATCATTCAGGAAGACTTAATACGTCGTGCTGCCAGCCGAGTGCTTCGTCGACTACAGGCATCACTGTCTTCATTAAAATAATAAAGCGTTGCAATAAATGAGATTGCGCCCCGACCAACTTGATACACATCTAAAGCGTTCAAATACAATGCCCATTTATTTTGTTAGTGGTGATGAACCACTACAAAAACTCGAGTGCATTGATCTGATAAGAAACCACTATTGTAAACAGGGTTATGATGAACGTCTTGTATTTGATGTAGGCAAATCATTTGATTGGAATGCGATTGGCGAGGCGAGTAGTAACTTATCATTATTTTCAAGCCATAAAATTATTGAATTAAGAATGGCAGCACCTAAACCAGGAAGAGAAGGTGGAAGCATTCTTCAAGAATTTATCGAAAAAGAAAATGATGATGTCCTGCTTATTATCAGCTCAGATAAAATGGATAAAAGTACACAAAATAATAAATGGGTGAAGTCTATCGATAAAGTTGGGGTAATGATACAAATCTGGCCAATAGGCTCTACACAATTACCTGGGTGGATACAAGGGCGAATGCAAAATAAACAAAAAAAAATAACGCATGATGCGGCAAGATTAATCGCCGAACGTGTTGAAGGAAATTTACTTGCAGCACAACAGGAAATTGAAAAATTAGTATTATTAATTGATAAAGATCATATTGATATTGAAGATGTAGTTAGTGCAGTAGCAGATAGCTCTCGATACAATGTTTTTGATATGGTTGAAAGCGCATTTCTTGGTAATATAGACAGAACATTGCTTATGTTAAATGGTTTAAAAAATGAAGGGACTGAACCACTCGCTCTATTTGGTGCCTTAATGTGGGAATACCGTAGGTTATGCTCAATTGCATATGAGTATGAAGCAGGAACCCAATTAGAAAATCTCTTTAGGTCTTATCGAATCTGGGATCAGAAAAAACATTCAATGACTGCTGTTTTAAAAAGACACTCGTCCAAATCACTCGATCAATTATTAAATTATTGCGCAACAATTGATAAAACGCTAAAAAGCGGTCAAAAAGATAGGGCGTGGGATCAATTTAGTACATTATTATTAGCAATAGCGGGTATCAATACAAATAAATTACAAATATCATAAAGTAAATATTTAAAAATAATCTAATGGATATAAATAAATACATAAATGAATTAGGCGAACAAGCATATGCTGCCTCACGTGAAGTGGCTTCCGTTTCAACTGAAATAAAAAATACAGCACTGAATGCTATCGCAAAGGAAATCATAAAAAATAAAGACGATTTAATTAAAATTAACGATCAAGATTTACAAACGGCGAAAAAATCGGGGTTGGAAACAGCGCTACTCGATAGACTCGAATTAACAACGGCAAGAATCGATGCAATGGCTGATGGTCTTAAACAGGTTGCCGATCTTGAGGATTTGATCGGTAAAACAACCGAATATGTTGAGCAAGCAAGTGGAATCAAGGTTGGGCGTATGCGTGTCCCGCTGGGGGTGATTGGTATAATTTACGAATCACGTCCAAATGTAACGGCAGATGCTGCCGGACTTTGTTTAAAATCAGGTAATGCAACTATTCTGCGTGGTGGTTCTGAAGCAATTCATTCTAATCAAGCAATTGCTAACTGTATTCGTGCCGGTCTTAAAAATACAGGGCTCCCAGAAAATGCGGTCCAGCTCATTGAAACAACAGAACGTGAAGCAGTCGGCGAACTACTACGTATGTCTGACTATGTTGATGTCATTGTGCCCCGCGGAGGTAAAGGTCTGATTGAGCGAGTCAGCGCAGAGGCAAGAATGCCAGTTATTAAACATCTGGATGGCATTTGTCATGTCTATATTGATGATGAAGCTGATATCGAAAAAGCCATCAGTATTGCCTACAACGCAAAGACTCAACGTTACGGCACCTGTAATACAATGGAATGTCTATTGATTGCACGTTCACAAGCAAAAACTGTGTTAGAAAAATTAGGCCCAATGTATCAAGAAGCAGAAGTCGAGATTCGAGGTTGTGAAGAATCAAAAAAAATATTGGGTAACATCAAAATTGCTACCGATGAAGATTATGCCACTGAATATTTAGCGCCCATCATGTCACTTAAGATAGTGAGCAATATTGACGAAGCAATGCAACATATCGATAAGTTTAGTTCAAAACATACCGATACTATTGTGACAGAAAATAAATTAAACGCGGATCGTTTTCTGCGCGAAGTCGATTCAAGCTCAGTAATGCTAAATGCATCAACGCGTTTTGCAGATGGCTATGAATATGGTCTAGGTGCTGAGATTGGGATCAGCACAGATAAATTTCATGCGCGTGGCCCTGTAGGACTTGAGGGACTAACATCACAAAAATATATTGTGCTTGGCGATGGCAATATTCGTTCCTAGTTAATGCATTCAATCGGCGTTCTTGGTGGTACATTTGACCCAATTCATAATGGGCATATTCGTCTTGCACTTGAAGTGCGTAACAAATTAAAACTAGATACAATAAAATTAATCCCAGCAAATATTCCTCCACACCGTTCAACACCTCTCGCCTCTGCAAATGACAGAAAAAAAATGGTGGAACTCGCAATTCTTGATCAAGAAAATTTATCTATCGATCTTCGTGAAATTGAAAATAAAAATATTTCCTATACTGTAAACACGCTTATATCACTACGCGTCGAATTTCCAAACGATGCGTTGTTTCTAATTGTTGGGGAAGATGTTTTCAATATGATTGATACTTGGAAAGATTGGCAATCAATATTAAATTATACACATATTATTGTAGCAACACGCCTAGAAGAAAATAAAAAAAATATTTCTGACGAATTAAAGGTATGGCGAAAAAAAAATGAAATAAACGATATTAAAATTTTAAAAATGACTCAATCTGGACATGTTTTCTATATTAATACGCCTATCGTTGAAATTTCTTCCAGAATGATTAGGGAATATTATTCTCAGAACAAAATTATTGATGAGTATTTGCCCTCTAATATAATTTCCTATATCAAAGAAAATAATCTTTATATGGATAACTAATGGCTATAAAAAAATTATTAGATATTGTATTAACATCACTTAACGATAGTAAGGCTATTGACATTGATTTATTTGATGTAAAGAAAATAACCAACATGTCGGATTACATATTAATTGCCAGCGGAAATTCAAGAAGACAAGTCAATGCGCTAGCAGATAAATTAATACAAACGGTAAAAGAAAATAAATTTGAAACATTGGGTGTTGAAGGAAAAGCTGAAGGAGAATGGGTGTTGGTTGATTTGGGTGATATTATTGTCCACATTATGCACCCCCGTAGTCGTGAATATTACCAACTTGAAAAACTGTGGGGTAAGTAACCCTTTGAAATAAATGGTTTTAACTCTTGCAATTTGATTTGATAACAATTGGTAAACGTATGCCAGCATGGGTAGATTCGATGTTTACTGAATACTCAAAGCAACTCCCTAAAAAAATTAATTTTAATTTAATTGAAATAGCGCCTGCCGCACGTAGTAAAAATACAAACCCAGAACAATTAAAAAAAATCGAAGAAAAAAAAATTAATACGGCTATTTCAAATAATTCTCTTTTAATAGCCTTAGATGAAAAAGGAAAATCAATAAGCAGTCGTGAACTTTCGGTAGAATTGCAAACCTGGATTGATAACCAACAACACGTCAGTATTTTGATAGGCGGAGCCGACGGATTAAGTTTATCAATAAAAAATAAAGCTGATGAAATCTGGTCTTTATCTAAAATGACGCTACCACATAGTTTAGTAAGAATTGTTATAATCGAACAAATCTATCGTGCCTGGTCAATTATTAGTCGTCATCCTTACCATCGCGAATAAATAGTCTTTTTAAAAGTGAAAATATATCTTGCATCCAAATCGTCTCGGCGACATGTGCTGTTGAAACAAATCGGTATTGAGTTTGAAGTTATTAATATCGACATTGATGAATCAGTTAATAAAAATGAAATGCCTTCAGATTATATACATCGTATTTCTGTAGAAAAAGCAAGAGCGGGTAAAGAGTTGTCAAAAAATAATCTACCTGTTCTTGCAGCCGATACGGCGATTGTTCTCGATAATGTTGTGTTAGGTAAAGCTGAGTGTAAAGAAGATGCAATACACATGTTAAATGAACTATCAGGTCGTACTCATGATGTATTATCTGCTGTTACCGTAATTGGTAAAAAAGAAATAACTAAAGCGAATATCAGTAAAGTTACTTTTAAAGTATTAAGTAAAGATGACATCTCCCATTATTGTGGTACTGGCGAACCTATTGGCAAAGCAGGTGGCTATGCAATTCAAGGTAAAGGCGCAATCTTAATTAAAAAATTAGAGGGTAGTTATAGTGGGGTGATGGGTCTGCCGCTTGAAGAAACCTATCAATTATTAAGTGACTGCGGTTAATTTAATTATAAAGTTGTAATCGCCAGGCAATAACCATAATAATGATCGACAATATAATAATAAATTGTTGACCAATCGGGTCTATTTTCCTCATCAGTCGGCCACCACATCTTTCGATTGCGCCAATAATCATGAAAATGCTCAGCACACAACGTGAAAGTTTCATTGTTTGGTGTTTGCTCTCCTTTTTTAATGCTAGATTTAAAATAATTATCAAGAACATCTAGATAGGCGCTCTTCAGTATTGGTTTATTATTATCTTCTCTCTTTAACCGGTCTACTGTCGCTGCAAAACGATCGCCAAGCTCAACAATACGATTACCAAGCTTCTCGCCTTGCAACATTGCCTCTGCTCTTTGACAGCTTTTCTCCTCACCCTCATCGCACTTGCGTTGGTGATACTCGCGTAATGTATCAGCCTGAACTAGTGAACAAATTAAAAACCAAGCAACGACAAAAAGAAAAAATTGTGGTGTACGTACTGTCATATGAGTTGTTAGTCTGTTTTGTTACTGTGTGATATTTAGGTTTCCAAAACACTTCTTTGACAGCACGTCATGATACCGGTATAAGGTGTGCCCAAGATGTATCATGACAATAATAATCACTTAGTCACTACCAGTAAATAAACAGTTAAAAGAGAGGAAACTTTCATGATTTCAAGTGCTTTTTTGCCTATCGGTTTAGGTATATTCGGGCTTTTTACCGCTATTCTTATTTTCCTAAATATAAAAAACGCCCCGGCCGGTGAAGGAAAGCTCAAAGAAATTTCAGATGCCATACACATTGGTGCAATGGTTTTTATGAATAGTGAATATAAACGGCTCGCAATATTCTGTGCTGTCTGCATCACTGCGATTTGGATGTCAGAATTGGGGAGAAATACTGCTCTATCATTTTTACTCGGGGCAATATGTTCGGGTTCTGCTGGTTACTGGGGAATGTATACAGCAACCCATGCAAATGTCAGAACTGCAGTTGCTGCAAACACAAAAGGTGCGGCAGAAGCATTAAATATTGCCTTTTTTGGTGGTTCAATCATGGGGCTTACTGTTGCTTCAATGGGTTTACTTGGTATTGGCATCCTTTATTATTTCTTCGCGGGTGACCCTCACACGATTCATGCTATCGAGGGATTTGCAATGGGGGCATCTTCGGTAGCGTTGTTTTCGCGTGTTGGGGGTGGCATCTTCACCAAAAGCGCGGATGTAGGTGCTGACTTAGTGGGTAAGGTTGAAGCCGGCATCCCCGAAGATGATCCAAGAAATCCTGGTGTGATTGCCGATAATGTGGGTGACAATGTGGGTGATGTTGCTGGTATGGGTTCGGATATTTTTGAATCTTATTGTGGGGCTATGATTGCAACCATGGCGCTTGCAGCGACTATGGCCTCGACCACTATTTTTGACTTATCGCCTATTGGTGGCAAAGACACGCTAACTTTTATGCCGCTAGCGCTCGCTTCAATTGGTTTAATCTGCTCGATGCTCGGAATTTATTCTGTAAAACTTTTCTCCTCAAAGAGCCCAGAAGTTGCACTTAGAATTGGCACAATGGGTACTTCGATATTATTTATAATTACTGCGTTCATTTTAATTAAAGAACTAGGGGTATCTGTTAACGTTTGGATTGCAGTTTTAACTGGTGCCGTTGGCGGAATCATTGTTGGTCTTGTCACAGAATATTACACCGGTGGTCCGCCCATTAGAAAGATTGCACAAGGCGGTGAAACAGGTCCTGCTACTATTATGATTACAGGTCTTGCTGTAGGTATGCAATCTGTTGCCATACCCGTTATAACTATCTCCGCAATCATTTTTACATCAAGTCACTTTGCAGGCCTTTACGGTGTTGGTATTGCGGCTGTGGGAATGTTAGGTACAGTTGGAATTACAATGGCGATTGATGCGTATGGTCCCGTTGCAGATAATGCTGGTGGGATTGCTGAAATGGCGAAACTTGGAAAAGAAACACGCCAGATTACTGATTCACTTGATGAGGTCGGGAACACCACTGCGGCAATTGGAAAAGGTTTTGCAATTGGGGCAGCCGCTCTTGCAGCATTGGCATTAATCAGCGCATATATAGAAAAAGTATCTGTAGGTAATGAGGACTTCATATTAAAAATAAATGACCCGCTAGTGTTAAGCGGGATGTTTCTAGGGGCAATCTTCCCTTATTTGGTAAGCTCAATCACGATGACTGCAGTTGGTGATGCTGCTTTTGAAATGATCAAAGAAATACGTCGTCAATTTAAAGAAATCCCAGGATTAATGGAAGGCACAGGTAAACCAGACACCACAAGATGTGTTGATATTGCAACTCGTGCGGCATTAAAGCGTATGATTTTACCTGGCTCACTTGCTGTGCTTGCACCTGTTGTAGTTGGTTTTGGCCTAGGTCCTCGAGCATTGGGTGGAATGTTAGGTGGTGCACTTATCTGTTGTGTCATGATGGCGCTTATGATGGCAAATGCTGGTGGTGCATGGGATAACGCAAAAAAGTATGTTGAAAAAGGCCACCTTGGCGGAAAGGGTTCTGACGTTCATAAAGCAGCTGTTGTTGGCGATACTGTCGGCGATCCGTTAAAAGATACCTCAGGGCCATCAATGAATATTCTAATTAATGTAATGGCAATTGTTAGCCTAGTAATAGCACCACTATTAGTTTAATTTTTTAAAAAATAAAACTGTGTTATTTTGACGTGGCTTTTCTATTTAAGTAATTTAATTTTATTCAACATAACTTCCGCGTCAAGATAATCAGGTTCGATTTTTATTTTTTTCTCTCCGTTTATGAAAAGTAAACTGGGTAATGATTTTAAATCTAAACTTTCAGACTGTTGAATTTCTTCTTTTAAAATTTTGTTTATGTCCGGCGAAGTAACATCCTTTGAAAATTTATTTTTATCTGCACCAATCTCTCCTGCTAATTCAATTAGCGTTTCATAATCTGATGGGTTACGTGCTTGCAAGTAATAAGCTTTTTGTATTGCTAAAGTCATTGCTGCATCAAATTTATTTTTTTGTTTTCGTGCTGCAATAACCGCACGACATGCTGGGTAAGTGCTGCGTCGTGGCTTACAATACTCCCAAAAATCATAATTAAATTTAGTTTCAGGAACCTTCTTTTCAATAGCGCGCCAATTTTGTAATACATATTCACGAATATTTTCTGGCATTGAGATATTACTATCAGGAGCAAGACCGCCTAAAAGACGAATGATATTTATTTCTTTTGGTAATTTTTCTATTAAAACATTAAGTGACGGTCTAAAAGCCCAACACCAGCTACACATTGGGTCGTGAGCATAATAAAGTGTTTTTGGCACGACTAATATTAAAAACTATAATTTAAACTCAGTGTTTAAAATCTTTTTCACAGATTTATTTTTAAGTGTTATGTATTCTGGCATCCCATTTTTATAAGGTGGATAATCTTCGCCCTCTATCAGTGGCAACAAATAACGACGGCAAGCTTCGGTAATACCAAAACCATCATCCGTTATAAATTCTTTTGGCATCATCTTTTCAATATTGGCAATATCCTCAAGTTTAGCTTTACCAATTCCCCATACATAAGGACTATCTGATTTCCTAACAATTGTTGGCATCACTGCATTCTCACCTGCAATAGCCATATCAACAGCTGCCTTACCCAAAGCATAAGCTTGTTCAACATCTGTTTTCGAAGCAATGTGCCTTGCCGAACGTTGCAAATAATCCGCTACTGCCCAGTGATATTTATAGCCCAATGCCTCCTTAATCATATTAGCAACAACAGGTGCTGCACCGCCAAGTTGTGCATGGCCAAAAGCGTCGCGAGTTCCCTGTTCAGCAAGAAATTTTCCATCAGACCATCGCGCACCTTCAGATACAACAACAGAACAATATTCATATTTCTTAACATTAGCATCTACCTTTGCGAGGAATGTATCTTGGTTAAATTCAATTTCTGGGAAAAGAATAACAATTGGGATATCATTTTCCTGATCTGCTGCTAAACCACCTGCAGCAGCAATCCAACCCGCATGGCGTCCCATAACTTCGATCACAAAAACTTTGGTTGATGTCTTTGCCATCGACAAAACATCATAAGAAGCCTCTCTGGTTGATATTGCAATATATTTCGCAACTGAACCAAAACCCGGGCATACATCCGTAATGGGTAAATCATTATCAACAGTTTTGGGTATATGAATCGCGTGAATGGGCAAA
Organism: uncultured Legionellales bacterium; assembly: GCA_913041115.1. Classification (GTDB taxonomy): domain Bacteria; phylum Pseudomonadota; class Gammaproteobacteria; order Eutrophobiales; family Eutrophobiaceae; genus UBA11869. The sequence goes on from CAJWIE010000010.1 coordinate 21,470, forward strand.
TTCATTTTCTCTGAAAGCGTGGAAATTTTATGACATGTATCAGCAGAATCACCGCCACCGTTATAAAAAAAATAACCGATATTGTGCGCCTTAAAAATTTCCATTAGACGTTCATATTGCGCTATGTTTTCTTCAAATCCTTTTAATTTATAACGACACGAGCCAAATGCGCCAGACGGCGTAAATTTTAAGGATGCTATATCGGCATCAGTCTCGTAACTTGTATCTATCAAGTCTTCAGTTAGCGCGCCAATAATGCCGTTTCTACCTGCATATACATTGGCAATTTTATCCGAGTTCTTCCTTGCTGTTTCTATCACACCACATGCGCTGGCATTGATTACAGCAGTTACACCGCCAGATTGTGCATATAATGCATTTTTTATCTCAGCCACTAATTATCTCTCCCAAATTAAACACTGTTTTTGAAACCAATATACGAAAAATCCTGTCTATACCATAGTGATAGTTTACAATGATAAATCAAACAAAAGATAATATGTTGTCATAGAACATAGAACAAACTATTTTAAATGTACTTTTCTAGCCATAATTACCAAAAAATAAGAGTGGTATTTATTTTCTTGCTTCTCTTATCGCCAAATATACTATTTGCAGATAGTGGAGATATTAGTTTACCCGACTTTGGTGATTCCGCAGGTAGTGTTATCTCGCCAACCTATGAACGAAGGCTTGGACAAATGTTTTTAAAACAAGTTCGACAGTTCTCTAATATCATCAATGACCCCGAGGTTGAATCATATATTCAGGCGCTTGGGTATAACTTAAGTTCACATACCGATAATATTGAACAACCATTTAAGTTCTTTATGATTGATAACCCGACAATTAATGCGTTTGCTGGCCCCGGAGGTATAATTGGTATTAATAGTGGGATTATTCTTAATTCCGGAAGTGAAAGCGAGCTTGCAGGTGTTGTTGCACACGAAATTGCGCATGTAACCCAAAGACATCTTGCACGAACTTTCGAAGAAGCAAAAAAATTTAATCTCCCAACAGCTGCAGCAATGATTGGTGCATTAATTATCGCGACACAAGACCCAGCTGCGGGTCAGGCTGCAATTACTGGTATTGCCGGTTTTAATGTACAAAACCAAATAAACTTCACTCGTGAGAATGAAGAAGAAGCTGATAGAATTGGTATTAGTCTGTTGGCAAAATCAGGTTATGACCCTCGTGGTATGCCTTCGTTTTTTGAAAGATTACAAAAATTATCAAAATTTTCACAAAGTAATGCACCTGATTTTTTTCGCACTCATCCTCTAACTACATCACGTATTGCGGATTCCCGTGCGAGAGCAGAATCTTTTTCTAAAAAAAGTTTTAAAAATTCCCATACCTATGAGCTTGTACGATATAAGTTACTAGTTAAGTCTCTTAAAATGCCAAAAGAAGCTATTTTATTTTTACGCGACCGACTTGAAAATAATGAGGGAAGTTTGGAAGAAAAATTACCTATAAGATACGGGCTAGCTTATGCCTATCTTGCAGATAGGGCATTTGCGCACGCAAATCAACAAATTAAACATCTATTAAAAAATAATAGCAATGATGTTGCCTACTTATTATTAGCAGCCAAACTTGAAACCGAACAATCAAAATATGATGATGCTTTTCATATTTATAAAAAAGCCTACGAACTGTTCCCAGATTATAAACCAGTAGTGATGGCTTATGGGCGCGCCTTGATGGATGTTGGTAGAGCAAAAGAAACACGTGATATTATGAAAAATTATGAGCGTCATCACTCACATGATTTAAATTCATATGCGTTACTCGGCCAAGCCGAAAGTGCGCTCGGCAATGAAATTGAAACTGCTATACTTCATGCTGAATATTATTATTTAGCAGGAGAAACTAAACTTGCAGTTGAAAAACTTAAATTTATAAAACAAAGATACAAAATGGATTACTATCAAGAACAACGTGTTACTGCTCGTCTGACAGAACTTGAGTACGAACTCGAATTAGAGGAAGACATCAAAATATAAAAGTATATATTCAATGTTACGCAGAAAATTTCTTAAAATTTTAACTTCAAGTATTGCGACATTCGCAACCGGATTTCTAATGCCAATCAAGGCATTAGCAGAATGGAATCAAGCGGCTTTTTCTGCAAAAAATTTTAATACTGCAATTAACGCCTATTTCCCGGATAAAAATGTTCATGAGTCAGACAAAATCGAGATAGGAGTTTATGATGAGGTTGAAAATGGCGCTGTTGTTCCAGTAAAAGTTGAAACCAGCTTAAAAAATGTAAAGACAATTACAATTTTTGCAGATAAAAATCCAAATCCCTTAATAGCTAATTTCAATTTATTACAAAATTCTATCCCTTTTGTTTCAACAAGAATTAAAGTAAGCGAACCTTCAAATATTATAGTTGTCATCAATTCTAATAATAAACTTCATATGACTAAAAAATTTATTATCGTTCATGAAAATGGGTGTGGTTAAAATGGCATCAACGATTAGACTAAAAACAAAAATAAGAAACGACATAACAACTGTTCGCGCGATAATACGTCACCCAATGGAGACTGGTTTTAGAATAAGTGATGAAACAGGAAAACTTATCCCAGAACACTACATTAAAAAAATATTAGTTAAACATAATAGTAATATTATTTTTTCGTGTGATTGGAGTCGTGCAGTTTCCAAAAACCCTTATCTTTCATTTATGTTTAAAAATTCAAAAATCGGAGATAAAATTGAAATTGCCTGGTTTGATACTAACGATAACAGTGACTCACTGGAAACCATAATACAATAATTATTCTTTTCTAAAAAAATTCTAATGCGCACTATAATTTATTTTAGTTTTTTTGTAATTTTGACATTTGTTATTGGAGCAATATTAGCCTATCCATTAAAATTATTTCTTGACCCGGTCTTTGATCTCACATTTCGTAGATATCTAAATTATGCAACTTTGATTGGCGGAGTCATAACCTGTTTTATTTATTTGAAAATAAATAATCTACTCTCATTTAATGCGTTTGGATTTGGTGGAAAATTTAACAAATTTTCGATAAATCTTTTCAATGGCTTCTTATTTGGATTAACTATTATGTTAATTATTGAAATTATCTTGTTTCTTCTGAAGATACATGAACTTGATCCTTATCGTGGTATCTGGATATTTTCTAATATCTCTTTTTTATATAAATCATTACTCGCCGCACTTTTGATCGCTCTAGTTGAAGAGTTAATTTTTCGGGGGGCTTTTTTCTCGGGTCTTTATAAAAATACGGGGGCTTTTATCGCTGTTCTATTTACAAGTCTTGTGTATGCTGCGGTTCACTTTGTGCGTTATCCAGATTTAATTATAGAAACAAATATTGGCTGGTTTACAGGCATTGAGATGATGCCAGATGCATTTCGTCGTTTTCAAGAATGGGCGATAGCAGATTATTTTCTAACGCTATTTATTTTTGGTGTGCTCTTAGGGCTATTACGTCTCAAACATAAAAATATTGCGGCTTGCATTGGTGCTCATACTGGAGTTGTGATGTTGATTAAAATCGCAGATTACTTTACTAACCGGACAAATAATACTGAGTTTGATTATTTGGTAAGCCCATATAACTCAACTTTTGGATGGCTAAGTTTCTCAGTGATATTAATTTTTACATTTTTTTACTTTATAAAAATAAAAACTAAAGAATAATAAATAATAATTTAAAATTTAATCTTAATTGGGTAAGAATAATTTCTCACCATTTATTTTAAAATATTTTATTATGCTTTGTCCCTCTTCGCTTCTTATAAATTCAACATATTTTTTTGCTAAAATATAATCAACATGTGGGTGTTTTTCAGGCGAAACTATAATGACATGATAGGGGTTTTGAAGCTGATGATCATTTTCAAAAACAATACTAAGTGTTATTTTTTCCTTATAAGCAAGATAAGTTCCTCTATCAGATAATGTATAGGCCTGTTTATTGTCTGCGATAATTAATGTTTGCCCCATACCTTGTCCTACCGATAGATACCAATCTCCATTAGGTTTAAGATCTACCATCTCCCAAAGATATTTTTCTTTTTTATGAGTACCAGAATCATCGCCGCGTGAAATAAAAAAACTTTCTGTATCTGCCAATTTAAATAGGGCGTCTTTTATATTTTGTGTGTATTTTAAATTTGCAGGGTCAGTATTTGGTCCAACAATAATAAAATCATTCTGCATAACTGATAAGCGCTCAATACCATAACCTTCCTCAATAAACTTAAATTCCGCTTTTGGGGCATGTACAAGTATTACATCAACATCACCATTTTCGGCTAAACGAATTGCTTTGCCGGTACCTACTGCAATCACATCAATCTTAACATTATATTTTTTCTCAAATGGTGGATGAAGTTTGGCAAGTAACCCGGAATTCTCGATGCTCGTAGTTGTTGATAATCTTACGACCCGTCTGGAGGTGTCGCTGAATCTGGGTGTTTTCGGAGAGGGTGGCGTTCAAGTTGTTCACCACCGAGTGTGATAGACTTAGGGATTCCATGATGTCTACATCCTCTTTTCTGGAAGTTGTGAGGCAATCTGATCAACCTCCATGTCGAATTGCCTGATGATCCTCATCCTTGAGGAATCGAATTATTTAACATAATCGGCCAACTCTCCTTAAACTTTAGGTTTTTTTTGGGTTTTGTTTACTAATCCAATCGTTTCGCCTGTCTCTCTTTGGCGGATGGGTTTGCCACATCCACTTACATTCATTAGGCAGGAATCATGAAAACCATTGATCCATTGAATGAAGGGGCAGTTGCTCCTGCTTTCTCTTTTCGAGATGCCTCGAGCGCCGTTTGCTCAACGAGCGACCTGGACGGAAACCCTTACCTCGTCTACTTTTATCCTAAGGATGACACTCCGGGTTGTACGGCGGAGGCTTGCGGGTTTCGTGACAATCTGCCGGATTTCTCAAAGTTTAGTCTTACCGTCATCGGCGTAAGTTGTGATTCCGAGAAGTCACATGATAAGTTTCGCTTGAAATATGACTTGAACTTTCCGTTGGCTTCTGACGAGTCGCGGGAAATCGTCAATGCCTTTGGCGTATGGGGTGCGAAAAAGTTCATGGGGCGCGAATACGAGGGCATTCATCGAATGTCCTTTCTGGTTGGTCCCGACGGAAAGATTGCAAAAGCCTACCATAAGGTTAAGGCCAAGGATCACCCCGACGAAGTTTTGACCGACGTTAAGGAATTGTTCGACTGAGTGGAGGAAAAGCCTCTCCATAACTTTCCCCCGATTATTCCATCGTTGCGAGTTGCATTGTTTTTTGGCTTAATGCGTGGCCAGTGAATACTGCTAAAACACCGAAACTTGAGACTCCGGGGGGAGAAACGCAACTGTTGCTACATTCTTGTTGCGCCCCTTGCGAGGGTGAGGTTTTACAGACAATGCTTCATTCCAGCATCCAGCCGACGGTTTTCTTTTACAATCCGAACATTCATCCGAAGCGTGAGTACGAACTACGAAAATCGGAGGATAAACGTTATTGCGACAAGATCGGCGTTGAGCATTTGGACGCTGATTACGACGTCGAAAACTGGTTCGAACGCGTACGAGGACTCGAGTGGGAGCCGGAGCGGGGTGCGCGCTGCACGGCTTGCTTCGACATGCGTTTCGAGCGAACAGCCCTTTATGCCCACGAGAACGGATACAATCTATTTTCGAGTAGCCTCGGGATCTCTCGCTGGAAGAACATGGAGCAAATCAACGGATGCGGCGAACGTGCAGCTGCCCGCTATAAAGACCTTACTTACTGGACTTACAACTGGAGAAAGGCCGGAGGTTCCCAGCGAATGATCGAAATTTCTAAGCAGGAGGGATTTTACCAACAGGAATATTGCGGATGCGTATATTCTCTGCGGGATACGAACAAATGGCGGGTTGCCAAGGGGCGGGAAAAGATTGCCATCGGCGAAAAGTTTTACGGACAAGAGATCGAAGCTTAAAGTAACCACTACTTTTTAATTCCCTTTAATTATGACCATAGAAGAAGTTTGGTTGACTCTCCGGCAAGAAGCCGAAGTTGTTGCCGCCAAGGAATTCATCTTGGCCAAAGTGCTTGCGGAATTTGTTCTTGAGCGCGAATCCTTTGCCGATGCCTTAGGGTGGCGTTTGGCCGCCCGCCTCGGACGCTCCTCCGTGCCCGAAAAGGATTTGCGAGAACTTGTCCGCGATGCCTTTCTCGATGAGCCCGAGTCTCTCCACAAAGTCTGCACTGATGCGAAGGCGGTCCGAGATCGTGATCCGGCCTGCAGGGATTTCCTTAGTCCATTTCTCTATTTCAAAGGCTTTCAAGCCCTTTCCGGTTATCGTGTGGCCAACTACCTTTGGCGTCATGATCGTCAAGAACTGGCCCAATACCTTCAGAGCCTAATTGCAGCCGTCTACACGGTCGACATCCATCCCGCCGCCAACATTGGGCAGGGCATCCTGCTCGATCACGCCACTGGTTTCGTGGCGGGTGAAACCACCGTTATCGAGGACGACGTCTCCATCCTGCACGAGGTCACCCTCGGCGGTACGGGAAAAGAACGCGGCGACCGTCACCCGAAGATTCGTTCAGGCGTGCTCATCGGGGCCGGGGCAAAAATTCTCGGCAACG
>CAJWIE010000011.1 GCA_913041115.1 uncultured Legionellales bacterium
GTCTATTTGCAATGAATTGAAATTGACCTAGATGCATTTCTGCCGAATATCCCAGTATTGGGTCACGTAATATATAGTTTGTGTAAGCTTTTTCTGCTTCGTATGATTCATCCCACATCTCACGAATTTCTTTTTTATCTAATTTTATTTTTTCTTCTTCAAGAATTTGCTTGACTACGCGAATACCAAAGCTCGCATGCATTACTTCATCTCTCATGATGTATTGGAATTGCTCGGCGGTACCTTTCATAAGCCCTCTACGTTGTAGAGCAAACACAGGACTGAATCCATTGTAAAACCAACACCCCTCAAAGATTGCAGCAAAAAATATATAAGAGGTAACAAAATTTTGAAGTTTATCTGGATCCTTCAAATCAATATCTGAATGCAGTACAGCGCCTAATCTTTTATTAGCCATATTTATTTTTTGATTAATTTCAGGTACTACACGGTAACGATTATAGATCTCACTCTGATTTAACCCGATTGTTTCAATACAATGTTGATAAGTCCACGTATGTAACGATTCTTCATAGACTTGGCGTGCTTGATAAATTTGTAATTCTGGAGCGGTCATTTTTTCCATTACCGCAAGTCCTATATTACGCATTGCTAAAATATCTGAAGTAGTTAAATAAGATAGCACATTCTCATAGACATGTTTTTCTTCTAGAGTAAGTTTGTGGCGGTAATCTGCAACATCCTGAGCCATATTAATATCTAAGGGTGTCCAATGATTTTTATTTGCATTAAGAAAGAAAGTCCATGCCCAAGGATATTTAAAAGGTGCTAACTGATTAATATCAGTTTGACCATTTACCACACGTTTGTCATCTGGATTTATTGGGGTTAACTTATCTGAAATTATCTTCAATTTTGGATTAGAGGATTGTTTATCCGCATTCGATAGCTGCTTATTACCATTCTTTACCGGTGGTTTATTTAAGGTCTGGTCGATAAGATTTATATCAACTTTATCGTTGGTTTGATTTTCTAGCGGATTATCCCAATCTAACATCGTAATTTTTACCTCATTTAAAATTTTTCTTTAGTTATTGGCATGCTTCACAATCAGGTTCGAGAACAGAACAAGTTTCTACCTCAATATTCTCATCATTGGCTTCCTCTCTTTTACCGGTTGAGCTTTTTTCCATATGTGTGGCGCCAAGGGAGCGCAAGTAATATGTAGTTTTTAAGCCGCGCACCCAAGCAAGTTTATAAAGATTGTCTAATTTTTTACCACTAGGCTCGGCCATATACAGATTTAGCGATTGAGCCTGGTCGATCCATTTTTGTCTTCTTGCTGCTGACTCAACTAACCATCGCGGGTCTATTTCAAAAGCGGTTGCGTATATTTCTTTTAGTTCACTAGGTATACGATCAATTTCCTGAACACTGCCATCAAAATACTTCAGATCATTAACCATAACGTCATCCCAGAGCCCAAGCTCTTTAAGGTCACGGGCTAAATATGGATTAACAACTGTGAATTCGCCTGAAAGATTAGATTTAACAAATAGATTTTGGTATGTAGGTTCTATTGACTGACTGACGCCACAGATATTTGAGATTGTTGCCGTAGGCGCAATCGCCATACAATTTGAATTACGTATTCCAGTATGCATTACACGTTCACGTAAGCCGTCCCAGTCCATTGTGGTACCGTAATCTGCTTGGAGGTAATCACCACGCTCATCACCTAATAAGCGTAATGAATCTATGGGTAAAATTCCTTGGCTCCACAAGGAACCGTTATATGTAGAATAACAACCTCTTTCTTCAGCTAAATTAGTTGATGCTTTAATAGCAAAGTAACTTATGGTTTCCATACTTCGATCAGCAAAATTAACTGCATCTAGCGAAGTGTAGGGTATACGCATCTTATATAGACTATCTTGGAAACCCATAACACCAAGTCCAATAGGTCTATGCCTTAGGTTAGAACGTCTTGCTTTAGCTACGCTGTAGTAATTATAGTCAATCACATTATCGAGCATTCGCATCGCTGTGTTTATGGTTTTTTCTAATTTTTCTATATCTAAGCCATTATCATTTAAGTGCTGAGGGAGATTTATTGATCCTAGATTACACACTGCAATTTCGTCATCTGATGTATTGAGTGTTATTTCAGTGCAAAGATTAGATGAATGAACAACACCAGTATGTGATTGAGGTGAACGGATATTGCAAGGGTCCTTGAATGTTATCCATGGATGACCCGTTTCGAATAGCATTGATAAAATTTTTCGCCACAAATCGACAGCCTGAATAATTTTGAAATTCACAATAGTACCGTCTGTAGTTTTATGTTCATATTCACAATAACGATTCTCAAATTTTTCACCATAAAGATCATGCAAATCACTAGTCTCATGTGGTGAAAATAATGTCCATTGACCATCCTCTGCGACACGTTTCATAAAAAGATCTGGTATCCAATTTGCGGTATTCATATCATGTGTGCGACGACGATCATCACCAGTGTTCTTCTTTAAATCTAGAAATTCTTCAATATCAAGATGCCAAGTCTCAAGGTATGCGCACATCGCGCCTTTACGTTTACCGCCTTGGTTGACTGCAACAGCTGTATCATTTGCTACTTTAAGAAACGGAACAATGCCTTGTGATTTACCGTTTGTACCTTTTATATGCGTACCTAATGCACGAACGGGTGTCCAGTCATTACCCAGCCCACCTGCAAATTTTGATAATAGAGCATCATCTTTGATGGCAGAAAAAATTCCATCAAGATCATCTGGAACTGTTGTTAGGTAGCAGCTTGATAATTGTGGACGTCTGGTTCCAGAATTAAATAAAGTTGGAGTTGAGTTCATAAAATTAAACGAAGAAAGTAATTCGTAAAATTCAACAGCACGCTGATTACGATCCGACTCATTTATTGCTAGACCCATAGCAACACGCATAAAGAATGCTTGTGGTAATTCAAAACGAACATCCATTGAATGGATAAAATAACGGTCATACAGTGTCTGTAAACCAAGATAAGTGAATTGACGATCACAATCTGGTCTCAGTGCTTTGCTTAATTGATCTAAATCATATTTAGTTAATTCATGATCAAGCAGTTCCAATTCTGCACCCCGTTTTATATATTTTTTGAAGTATTCTTGATAACGTTCTTTCATTTCTTTATGCGTTGCTTGGGTTTTTATACCTTCTATGAAGGTTAAGGCTTCTTGGCGAAGTTGATCAAGTAAGAGGCCTGCCGCAACATAGCTATAATTTGGTTCTTTTTCGATTTGTGTTCTGGCGCTCATAACTAATGCTTGCCCGACATTAGCTTCATCAATACCATCAAATAAATTATTTTGTGTTTCACTGATAACAATATTTGCGTCAACTTCACCGATATTTTCACAGGCTTCTGCAACTATTAAGTTTAGGCGAGTCATATCTAGTGGCTTCTTTACGCCATCTACACGGGTTACATTTAAAGCAATAGAATTAGTTTTTTCTTGTGTCTCAATATCTGTTTCTATTTCTGCAGCACGTTCGCGCGCGCGTTCTTCTCGATAAAGCACATAGGCTCTTGCAACTTTTTGTTCGCCATTACGCATTAACGCAAGCTCTACTTGGTCTTGAATGTCTTCAATGTGCAATGTGCCGCCATCTGGCATACGACGAGTAAATGCGCTCAATACTGTTTGCGTAAGTGATTCTACAGCTTGATGTATACGAGTTGAGGCAGCTGCTGTACCACCCTCAACATTAATGAAGGCTTTAGTTAGTGCTATTGAGATTTTACTGGTGTCAAATGCTGTAACTTTTCCGTTACGACGAATAACTTGGTAGTTATTAAGCTGGCTAGATAAAAATTCTTTTTGAACATGATCCGCTGCAGTTTTTGCGAAAATTTCTTCTTGTGAAATGATGTCCCTTTTATCATCACTTTTTATGGCTTCTTCTAATTCGCTGATAGCAGACTCCATGTCTGTGGTTGCTTCAGTTGTTTCAGCTCCCATTTATTTACCTCTAAGTTATTGTTTTTATTTAGATTATTATGTTTTAATAATTTTTAAATTACAGAGCCAAAATTATTCATGTTTCGTTTTTATTTTTAGCTCGAAATTTGTTTAAATTGGTCTGCTAAACGAATGTATAACACCACAATAAGATGTGGTCAAGCTCTAATTAAACCACAATATCTTGTGGAATTCACTGTGATCTTTTTTTGGATTTCCTGTGGATAAGGTGTGAGAAATAAGAAAATTGTAATTAATTGAAAATAAAATTGTTTTTTTTCAATAACTTATAGATTGTACGTTTTTTTCACCAAATTCGACTATTTGAATTAATACTGCTGATAATTTTTCCATTGTTTCGAAATAACGTTTGTTACCTCATGTATAATCAGCGACCCGTTTTGAATGTAAAACAGTAATTTCGGTATTTTTAAGGCTTATTATGGAAAAGAAATATCTCATCATCACACTATACAAGTTTGTTCATTTTTCTGATTATGTTTCATATCAGCCAAAAATATTAAATTTCTGTATTGAAAAAGACATCAAAGGAACGTTATTGCTAGCAGAAGAAGGTATTAATGGCACTGCTGTAGGGTTAAAGACCAATATTTGTCAGTTTCTTCAATATTTGAAATCTGATAGTAGATTTTCTGATATTCAGTACAAAGAATCTTATGCAGATAAAATTCCTTTTCACCGAATGAAAGTAAAATTAAAAAAAGAAATAGTAACTTTAGGGCAGTCTAATATAAAGCCAGCTGAACAATCTGGGATCCGTGTTGACCCAAAAGATTGGAATAACTTAATTAACGATCCAAATACAGTGCTCGTTGATACTCGTAATGAGTATGAATATCAAATAGGTACATTTAAGGGTGCAATTTCACCAAAAACAACAAATTTTCGTGAGTTCCCGGATTTTGTAAAACAAAAACTAGATCCAAAGAAAAATAAAAAAGTTGCTATTTTTTGTACGGGCGGCATTCGTTGTGAAAAAGCAAGCATTTATATGCTGAACCAAGGTTTTGAAAACGTATACCAACTAAATGGTGGTATTTTGAAGTATTTAGAGGACATAGAAACAAACAAAAGCCTTTGGCAGGGCGAATGTTTTGTTTTCGATTCAAGAGTATCGGTTGATTATGGGTTGGCAAAAGGCAACTATGAGCAGTGTTACGCATGCAGAAGACCGTTATCCAAAGGAGATCTTCAATCAAAATTATATGAGAAGGGAGTAGCTTGCCCTCATTGTATAAATGAAAAAACTAATAATCAACGTGCCCGTTTTAGCGAACGTCAACGTCAAGTTGAATTAGCTGAAAAAAGAAATCAGAAACATATTGGACCTCGAATGAATTAACACTTTTTATTATTTAATAAACTGGTAGTTTATAAACTAGTAATGAAAGATACGATCATATGGTTGAAATGTTTTAATTTTGCTTCTTTGATAGCCCTTAAATAGCATTTTTCATTTTTAATGTATTACCAAAAGCTTTTACAGGTACTTCAAGAAAATGAAATGAGTTCGTGGTCTATGGAGCTAAAAAAACAAATACCTAATTTTTTTAGTAATGTAAATCATGGTGATTTCTTAAAATGGACTAATGTAGTTAATCATTTACCTACAATTTCAATTTCTGAATTCAATTTAGACTCAAATAGTATTATTGTTGGTAGTAAATCTGACTGCACAAACAAGGAACGTAGATTAATAGAAAAACAATTAAGACAATTAATGCCATGGCGAAAAGGCCCATATAATTTATTTGGCCTAACGTTAGATGCTGAATGGCAATCTAATATGAAATGGACACGATTGGAAAGACATATAAAATCACTTAAAAATAGACTTGTTCTAGATGTTGGCTGTGGAAACGGATACTACGGTTGGAGAATGTTAGGGAAGGGTGCTAAATATATTGTTGGTCTTGACCCTTCACTTTTATTTTATTCGCAATTTATGGCGATTAAAAAATATTTACCAGATTCTGATATAGAAATTATTCCTTTTGGGATTGAAGCATTGTCCGATAAAGACCTATATTTTGATACTGTTTTTTCTATGGGGGTGGTATATCACCGACGAGATCCTATCGAGCACTTAAATCAATTATTAAAATGTCTTCAATCCGGCGGCGAACTGGTGATTGAATCAATTGTAATTGATTGTGATAATCTTGATGTGTTAATACCAGAAGCATCTTATGCAAAAATGAAAAATGTTTGGTCTATCCCAAGCCTTAAATTGTTAGTCAAGTGGGTTGATGATGCTGGTTTTAAAAATACCAGAGTTATCAACACAACAAAGACCACATCGGAAGAACAACGAATAACGGAGTGGATGCAATTTGAATCGCTTAATGATTTTCTAGATCAGCATGATAAAAATAAAACAATTGAAGGCTACCCTGCACCTATACGTTCTATAGTTATAGCAGAAAAACCATAATTCAAACAATGAGGGTAAATTAACGATGAAACTTAAACTCGTCACTCTGTTTTTTTTAGTTTCTTTTTTTGAATTCGCTATTGCCGAAAAGATTTTTACCTCAGACAAACACTCTTATTTAATTGAAACAGTGATTGAGGGATTAGAACATCCATGGTCAATTGAATTTACACCCGATAAAAAAGTATTAATAGCTGAACGCCCTGGCCGCTTACGTATCTTGGTAAATGGTAAATTGTCAGAACCTATAAAAGGATTGCCTAATATCAAGGCAAAAGGACAAGGTGGTCTCTTAGATATTGCGCTCGATCCAGATTTTAGTAGTAACAAAACTTTATTTTTTTCTTATTCAGCAGGAAACATGTTTGGGGTTGGAACAGAAGTAGCCACAGCAAGATTGGTTAATAACGGGTTAAAAGATATAAAGGTTTTATTTAAAGCTTTGCCAAAATCAAAAGGAGGGCGCCATTTTGGCTCACGTCTGCTATTAACAAATGATAATCGTCTTTACATAACCTTGGGTGACCGAGGCGAAATGGAACGTGCTCAAGACATTAGTGACCACGCAGGTTCCATGATTCGAATTAATAAGGACGGTTCAATTCCGGAAAATAATCCTTTTGTTAAAAATTCTAATGCAAAACCTGAGATTTATACCTATGGAAATCGGAATATCCAAGGTATAGCTCTACATCCAACAACAAATCAGGTTTGGACGATTGAGCATGGCCCCCAAGGTGGCGATGAACTAAATTTAATGCGGCCTGGTATTAATTATGGTTGGCCAATTATTACGTATGGGGTTAATTATGGTACGGGCACTAAAATTGGTGAAGGAACACATAAAAATAATATGTCTCAACCCGTTTATTACTGGGTACCTTCGATCGCGACATCAAGTTTATTGTTTTATAACGGTGAAAAATTTCCAGATTGGAAAGGCGATGTTTTTGTCAGTTCACTAAAATTTGGCCAATTAGCAAGGCTTGAAATGCTCGATAACAAAGTAATACAAGAAGAAAGATTGATAAATGGCGCTGCAGGAAGAATAAGAGAAGTTAAGGAAGGCCCTGACGGGTTACTTTATATCCTCATTGATGATACTAATGGCAAATTACTTAGGCTCAAACCTTATAATTAACCGTGCCTAGCAAAAAATATACTCAATTATTTACATTAAGTATTTTATATAAATATATGAATTATATATAAAAAAAAGAAATATAGTCGTATGCCTTACTTTTCAAATTTTGATGTAAATGTTTACCAGGCAAATTGCCATCCAGCTGTAATGATGTAGTCGGTTTCCATTTGAGGGCCATTTAGGTCTTGATGTATGGGGATGCCGACCTCAAGAGTAAATCTATGGCCTCTTAGCACACCTTTTTGCCCTGCTAAATTTAGCCCAAAATAGAGATTTATCGTATCTCCACCATATTTATCTGGATCAGCGGTTTGAACAGGAAGAGAAATTCGCCCATCGATACCATCTATTTTGCCTTCATTTTTATATGCTAACCTTGTTGATACACTAATTGAGGGTTGCGGTTGATAACTTAACCATGATGTTGCTTCGTGAATATCACCTAAACTATAGCCTTTATGATCACCAATTCTAAATGTACCTATGTACTGACCACCCCAACTTATTTTATCTATTTTTCCGCTATAGGTTATACCAGGGAGAAGGTCAAAAGTCCCTGATCCCAACTGCATACTATAAGGCAAAACAACATTATTTCTTGCGCCATTTGGAGTTAGAATTGTATCGCGTTTATCGGTATCGCCTGTGGGTAGGCTTATACCAGCATTTAGATGCATTTTATGCATATTATTTTCCGATATACGAAATATCCCGGAAATCTTTGTATCTCCTATACCGCTTGATGTGGTAGTGAATGTTCCTCTTCGAGTAGTCCCAGAAGCGCCTTGAAAGGTTATATGATCCATGGATTTTTCCATATACATACCCATAAACATTAAAGTCAACCAATCAGCAGGGGCATACATGGCACCAAACATATGCATATTCATTGTCATTTTAGTTGGAACAACACGCAGTGTTGCAGGTGGGGGAAATCGATTTGCGACATTAGTAACAATAAATTCTGGCGATACTTCAGTTGTTCCGATTCGATTACCTTCCATACTCATATGTTGAAAGTGGTAAGATGCCATCCACTTACCTTCTTTATGCATATGTTCACCCATGGCATCAATTGGACCGTGTCCGTTCGAATTTATTGGTTTTAATTCACCATTATCCATACTAAACCCAATATTATTATGATTTTCATCTGCTAAAACATTTATATTTAATAGTAAAATTGCCACGCAGATAATTTTTTTATTGTCTAAAAACATTACAAAACTCCCAAAAAATAAAACCTACATAAACCTAACGTATAGATTTATGCATAAATTAAATATATAAAAAATTTCTAGATTAGAGCAGGGGGAGCGCGTGCAAATTTTGATGAGTTGATAGATGATTTATAAAATGTAACTTTGTATAGAATAAATTGTTTGTCTGAAAATTCGTTTTGATAATCAGGGTTGAATTGTTGAAGAGCAAGAGAAGTTCCACTAGATGTCCACAGATTACAGGTCGTTTGTTTATTATCATCATCAGGAACAGACTTTTCATTATTCGATTGGCTAATACCAGGTAGTTGGTTAATATTACTTGGGCCGTGGCAAAGTGTAACAACAATTAAATCTCCGTCTGTTGCTTGTGTATTAAGCATATAACCAGTTGCGACAAAAGTTCGCATTAGCATACCTAATGTTATTAGGCAGACTAACAAATAGTGTTTATTAAGGTTTCGGAAATAATTCATATAGGGATAATTATATATTATTCATTAAAATTTAAGAAATATTGTTTATTATTAAATTTATATTCTAGAATGATCTAGATCAATTAAATGCTATCGAGAAAAAATTTACGATTATTCTACTTTTTTATTAATGATTAATTCTGCTGTTTCTTTAGAGTCGGTAGAAATAGAATCAATAACACCAATTGGATCACCTTTATTCGCTTTTGCATTACCGCTTTTTGAAACTCTTGCTATAACTCGGACTGATTGATAATCAGAGAGTTTATTGGAAGGAAGCATAACCATTGAATCATCAAGTTCAATTGTTAAAGGTAAATCAGCGACCTTTTTACGTAGAACAATGATTGGCATATTATTTGTTTTATCTTCTGATTTTGCATAGATAAATACTATTTGATTTTTATCTATACCATAAAAATCTGACGATAATTCAATATTTAATTTTATCGAATATTTTTTTCTATTTGAAAGATCAGGGGTATTTTCTTCTCTAGGGATATTATTGTTTTGATAAGCAAATTCTAAATATTTCTTTATATTATTTTGTTCTTCAGATCCATCCTTTAGTTTAGGAAGAACTTTCTCCCAATAGTTAATTGCTTCATCTATTTTTCCTTCCTCATAAGAGACTAATCCTGCCAGCCAAAGACCCATTGTATTTTCTGGGTCAAGGACTAATGCTTTTTTTATCATCTCTGCAGGTTTACCGGAAAAGACACCCGAATTTGCCATTGCCAAAGCATCGGCATAGCGAAGTAATAAAGAAGGTTCATCACCTTTTAAACGGTAAAGATTTTCAAATGCTCTTATTGATTCGGGGTAGCGTTTCAGTACTAAGTAGGAATTTGCAAGCATTAACCAGTCGTCAGCATTATCTGGATTATCCAATAGACGTCGTTCAACACGATTTAACATTTCATCTACTGACGCAAGTTGCTCATTATTACTTTGCGAGTTACTAATATTTGATGTGAGGGCTAATTTTTCAATTGAATCTGGACTCCCAACAATGTTATATATAACAAAAACAAATACAGGAATAATTAATATTAAAATTAAGGAAATTATTTTTCTTACATTTTTACTCGAACGATAAATATTTAATGACAAAACATCAGATTTATTTTTATATTCTAATAAAGAGTTTTTTAATTCTATTTTTATATTTTCTGCATCTTTACTAGTTAGGGTATTATTTTCAATGTCTTTATCAATTTCTAGTAATTTCTGTTCATACAATAGCTTACTATTGTCCTCGTATATTATGTTTGATTTATTTTTACTAAATAAAGTTTTTAATATCACAATAATTGATATTAATAATAATGCGAAAGAAGTTAACCAGAATAAGACCATTATTTATTTACCTGAGTTTCTCCCGATTGCTTTTTTATGATAAGTACTGTTACAAAAAAAGCGACGATTAAAAATAAAAAAGGACCAAACCATAAAAGCCAAGTATTTTTCTTTAATGGGGGGCGATATAATACAAAATCACCGTATCTTTTGACTAAAAATTCCATAATTTCAGTATTACTTTTATTTATTTGAATCATTTTAAAAATTTCATTTCTTAGGTCTTGCGCAAGTGGCGCATTTGAATCAGCAAGCGATTGATTCTGACAAACTAGACAACGTACTTCCTCAATTAATAGATAATAACGTTCCTCCAAATCTCTATTTTGAAATACTACTGGTTCATCATTTGCGTAAACAAAATTACTCAAGAGAAAATATACGATTAATAAAATTTTAGGCGCTATTTTCATGGGTATTGATCTTGTTTTAATTTAGTAATGAGCGGCATGATGATACGACTAAATTGTTCATCGTCAATTGGGCCAATATGTTTGTAACGTATAATACCTTTTTTGTCCAAAATAAAGGTTTCAGGAACGCCATAAACACCATAATCTATTCCGACAGTTCCAATTTCATCATATGCACTTTCTATGTATGGATTTCCCAAATTTTCAAGCCACTGTAATGCATGACTTCTCTTGTCTTTATAATTGAGTCCGTAAAGATTCAATTGATATTTTTTTGTATAATTATTTAATAATGGATGCTCAATGCGACAGGCTGCGCACCATGACGCCCAGACATTAATCAAAGATATCTTACCTTTTAGTTCGTTTATACTAATGTTCTGGTCTGGTTTATGAAGGGTCGGCAGAGTGAATTCAGGCGCGGCTTTATTAATTAGCGGTGAAGGGACATATCTGGGATCATTCTGCAAACCAAAAATAAATAATGTGGTTAGTCCTGCGAAAATTACTAATGGGAATAAATAACGCATCATTTGATAGTCGAAATAGCTTCATTATTATTTGAAGATGTTTTTTTTAGTAGCCCATCAAGACGGTAACGCCTATCAATGATAGCTAATAGTCCGCCAATAGCTATTAAAATTGCCCCAAGCCATATCCAACGTACAAATGGTTTATGATAAAGGCGTATGCTCCATGCTCCATCATTTAATGGCTCTCCTAAAGATATATAGATATCTCTTGTAAATCCTGCGTCTATTCCAGCTTCTGTCATTGATATATTCCGAACTGTATAGATCCTTTTTTGTGAGCGAAGGGTTGTAATAAGTTGCCCATTTTTTATCACATCAACGACCGCTTCAGTTGCTTGGTAGTTTGGACCAGATAATGTTTTTAAATCCATGAGATGAAACTTGTAATCAGCAAATTCTATTTTATCATTCACTTTCATACGTTGATGAATATCAATACTGTGTTGACTTGTAATTGTTATACCAATTATAGAAACTGCAAAACCAATATGCGCAATTAACATTCCATAAAAACTATATGGAATAATTTTAAATGCAATTATTTTATCTTTTTTATCTTTTATTTTTACAAATAAGGAATATAGACTAGTAAAGGATATCCATAGTGCAGCAACAATACCTGCAATACTTTTTAATTGATTATCAGAAAAAAATACTGCCCCAATACAAATTCCTATTAACAGGCTTGAAATTAATAATGTGCGTATTTTTCTTAAAAATGTTACAAAATTATTTTGTTTCCATTTTGTCAGAACTCCAAAACCAAGAAAGATTACTAAAGGAGTCATTACTGGAATAAATACTGCATTAAAATAGGGCGCACCTACTGATAGTTTGCCAAGATTAAGCGCTTCTATAATGAGAGGATAAATGGTTCCAAGCAATACCGTTAACATTGCGACTAAAAGTAAAATACTATTGAATAATAAAAATGTTTCACGAGACAATAATTCGAATGAACCTGCGCTTTTAGTTGAAGGTGCGCGTATTGCATAAAGAATTAATGACCCACCAATAAAAACAGCAAGTAGTGCAAGAATAAAAATACCACGTGTCGGATCCGTGGCAAACGCATGAACTGAAGTTAAAACGCCCGAACGCACTAAAAAAGTGCCTAGTAAACTAAGCGCAAAAGCACAGATGGCTAATAAAATTGTCCAATTTTTAAAAATTCCCCTTTTATCTGTTGCAGCAAGCGAATGAATGAGCGCGGTACCAATTAGCCAGGGCATGAATGATGCATTTTCAACAGGGTCCCAAAACCACCAGCCACCCCATCCTAATTCATAATATGCCCACCAACTACCAAGTGCGATACCGAGTGTTAGAAATATCCAGGCGAGTAATGTCCAAGGTCTTGACCATCTTGCCCACGTTATATCTAGATTACCCGCAAGTAAGGCCGCTATGGCAAAGCTAAAAGCAACGGAAAACCCAACGTATCCCATATACAAAATTGGTGGGTGAATAATCAAACCAATATCTTGTAACAATGGATTTAAATCAGCTCCATTCGTTGGGATAGGGAAAAGACGTTCAAATGGATTCGATGTAAATAACATGAAAAGTAAAAAACCAATACTTACTATTCCCATGACACCAATAACACGAGATAGAAAATGATCCGGTAAATGACGGCTAAAGAAGGTAACTGCAATTGTCCAAATATTTAAAATCAAAACCCATAATAATAAAGATCCTTCGTGAGCACCCCAAACAGCCGAGAACCTGTAGAACCAAGGTAATAATGTATTTGAGTTATTTGCAACGTAAGCGATTGAAAAATCATTTACCAAGAATGAATAAATTAGAATCATAAATGCAATTAACACAAATAGAAATTGTAAACGCGCAGTTGGACGTGCTAATGACATCCATGTTTGGTTACCTTTAGCTGCGCCGAGGATTGGGAAAACAGACTGTATGATTGCCATTGCTAAAGCCGCACTTAAAGATATATTTCCTAGTTCTGCAATCATTTTGGATATTTATTTTTTTTGTAAGGTATTTCAGCACCCGCTGCCTCGAGCGCTTCTGCGACTTCAGGCGGCATGTAGTTCTCATCGTGTTTTGCTAGTACTTGATCAGCGACAAAAATATTATCAGATTGTAGTTTTCCATTAGCAACAATACCTTGTCCTTCTCGGAATAAATCCGGAAGTATGCCTTCATATATAACTTTAATTTCATTCATTGTATCTGTTAAGATAAAACTAACTTTAAGATCATTTGTATTTCTAATTACACTATTAGTTACTACTAGTCCTCCAATACGAAATGATCTTGTCTTCGGAGCATCACCGTTAATGATCTCTGTAGGACTGTAAAAATACATTAGATTTTTTTCAAATGCCGTAAGAATAAATATTCCCGCAATACTTATACCAGCTAGAATCGCGCAAACCATAAGAATACGTTTTTTTCTTGGGCCCATTATTATTTTTTATTATTTTGTAATCTTTTTTTTATCTCATTTAATGTCTTATATTCATTTCTAATAGCTAGAATGATATTTAAAAATAAAACAATAAAGCTAATACCGTATGCAGACCAAACATAGACAGCGTAACCACCCATTGAGAAAAAATCATTTAATGACATATTTTTTAACCCACGAAGAATTATATTCATATTCTAATATTTCGCTTCTAGCCCTTATCAGAAGTGTTGTAATGTAAAAAGTTTTAAATGCAAGCACCATTAACAATAATGGAATTAGCATAGTTAAATGAATTGAAGGTTTATCTAATTTTGAAATTGTTGGCCCCTGATGCAGAGTACTCCACCATTCAACTGAATAGTGAATTATTGGAATATTGATAACACCTATTAAAACGAGTATCGCGCCAGCGCGCGCAGCTATTCTTTTATCACTGAAAGCCGATTGCAATGCTATATAACCAAGATAGAGAAATAAAAGTATTAATTCGGATGTTAATCTTGCATCCCATACCCAATAGGTCCCCCACATTGGTTTTCCCCATATAGCCCCAGTCACTAAAGCCAGAAATGTAAATGATGCGCCGATTGGAGCGCTTGCTCTTGCTATAATATCAGTAATTTTAATATGCCATATAAGACTAACGGCACCTGAAAAAGCAATAACCAAATACACAAAAAGGGACATCCATGCTGCCGGGACGTGTAAGTATATAATCCTAAAACTATCACCTTGTTGATAATCTGCTGGCGCCAAGACTAACCCACCATACAAGCCGCCTATAAAACTAATAGCACAAACTATTGCTATCCATTTCGATAAACGTACAGAAATATCATAGAAATATTTAGGTGAACCGAATTGATGAATCCATTTATACATTTTCTTAACTCAATCTTATTCGTAAAGCAGAGGCAGCTGCTATTGGTGCTAATGTAATTGCAAGTATAAGTATACCGGCTAGAAAGTAAGTTTCAGCAACAATAGGTAGGCCTAATGATGCATTTTGTATTGCGATTGTTGAAAAAATAAGAACGGGCATTGATAAGGGTAAAATTAAGATACTAAGCAACATACTACCGTGTAATCCCATTGTTAACACAGCCATAACGGAACCCAAAAGACTCAAAATTGGCGTACCAAGAATTAACGTAATAAAAAGCGCCATCATTATTTCATTTGATAATGAAAGGATTACACCTAAAGTTAGTGAGATAACTATTATAGGAATACCAAATGTTATCCAATGAGCTAATATTTTTGCTGAGACAAGTAATATAAGCGGGTAACGGTTTAATACTAATTGCTCAATACTGCCATCTTCAAAATCAGAACGAAAAATTGTTTCAAGTGATAAGCAAGTAGCTAGCAATGCGCTAATCCAAATTATTCCAGGTATTATTGTATTTAATAATTCTGATTTTGATCCAAATGTTAAAGGGAACAACAAAACTATGATAATAAAAAAGGCTAACGAATTAATAAAGTCTGTTTTCTCCCTGAATGTGAGAGTCAAATCACGCTTAAAAATAACATAAAAAATATTGATATATTCAAGCATTGTTATTTCCTAGATGAATATTTTGTAATGGGTAGTTATTAATTTCCATTTCCTGATGCGTAGTAAAAAAAACTATGCCGCCATTTTTGCAATGCTTAATAATTATTTTTTCAATGATTTTTTTACCTTGTTCATCTAATGCGTTAAATGGTTCGTCTAGGAACCATAATTTTGATTTTGATATAAATAATCTTGTTAGGCCTACGCGTCTTTTTTGACCTGCTGATATGTTACAGGTAAGAATTTCATTCGTATTTGGTATGCCAATTTTTTCTAAAATTATTGAGTAGTCAATTTTTGATTTTGTTCCAGCCATTGCATGCATAACCTTCATGTTTTCTTCTACTGTTAGGGAAGATTTTATAGCGTTTGTATGTCCAAGATATAAAATATTACTTTGAAATTCATAACGATATTTTTTGGTATTTTTATCATTCCATAGTATTTCACCGGCTGTTGGCTCTATTAATCCAGAACAAATTTGCAACAAACTACTTTTACCACTGCCATTTGCACCATTAATCTGCAGTAATCCGTGGTCTTTAATAGTAATATTCAACCCTTGAAATAAAATATTATTTTGGCGAACACACTCAAGGTTATTGATTGAAAATTTAGACATATGTTTGTTGGATATTTATGTTATTTATTTATTATAGTCGATATTCTACAGAATCTATGAAAGCTTATAAAATTATGAAATCTCTTTTTCTTCTATTCGGTTTAGCAGTTTTAATTTCTGCTTGCGGACCTTCTAATTATGAACTTGCAAATACCGCATATGAGAGAGGTGATTATGAGAGGGCATTTAAAGAATTCAGTTTTTTAGCTAATGATAACGATGTCAAAGCACAGTATTTTCTCGGCGTTATGCATGAAAAAGGGCAGCATGTGGAACAAGATTTTCAAGAAGCAGCGAAATGGTATATGAAATCAGCAAAAAAAGGTTACCCAAATGCACAAATTAGATTAGCCCAGTTATACATACAAGGGGCGGGTGTTGAAAGGGATTATTGGATGGCAATGAAGTGGTCGCGTAGAGCTGCTGTTCAAGGAAATGCGGAAGCTGAAGCTAGTATTGGCTATATGTTTCACGACGGGATAGGTGTGAATCAGGATTATGTTGAAGCTGTTAAATGGTACCGAAAAGCTGCAGAAAAAGGCTGGGCCAGAGCACAACATGACCTTGGCGTCATGTATCAAAATGGGCGAGGCGTTAAAAAAAATAGCGCTTTAGCAGTTACATGGTACAGAAAAGCTTCCGATCAAGGTTTTTTAGCATCGCAAATGAATCTAATCGCTATGTATCACGAGGGTTTAGGTGTCCCAAAAGATAATGTGAGGCCTATTGACTGGTTCCAGGAGCTTGCTGAGAAGGGTCATATGATGGCTCAATATCGACTTGCTGAATTATATTTTCTGGGGAAAAACAACAATCAGGATTATATTAAGGCCTATGCCTGGTCTGGAATTGTTGCAGCCCGTGGATTTAAGGCCGCAGAAGAGATTAGAGATAAGATAGAAATACAGTTAAGCAAAACAAAAGTCGAAGAGGCACGTACATTAGCAAGGGAATATTGGCTAAAGTATGGTAATCAAACTGATACCCAATAAAAAAGGGCATTGTGTTTTTACAATGCCCAATTTAAGCACACAGTTAATAGTATAGAGTGATTGCTCTAGAGGGGTTGAGACTCTAAATTCACACTATGAGCTATATAGTAATTGACTTAAATATCTTGAACTTTGATCTGGATCAACAGACTAATTAGTCGGATACAAGTGATATTTGCTGTTTTTTGCTGCAAATAACTTGACATGAATGAAAAATACAAGGATTATCGCGCACCCATGAAATTAAATTACATGACAAAACAAGTATTTATTTGGCACCGCAACTATCTATGCGGTGGCTATGAGCACCTGTGCGTCAAAGGATTATTCATGATCTAAAGTTTAGAAACAAATATACGAATCCAAAAAGGCCGCAGGTGATAACACCAACGGCCTTTTTTTTTACTTAAACAAAACTGGAGGCTCATATAGAAAACGTGAGAGATTAAAATGAGAAGTTTAATTGTTAATTCAATATTATTGTTTGTGATGCTTGCTCAAGTAGTTGTGGTTTTGGGCAACGATTATACTACTAGAACCTATCCAGCACATTCTTGCGAATTGTTCGCTGAAGATGCATATCAGGCCGCTGATACCTTTCGTAGAGGTGTTATCTTGAAGGATATTCTAGATTTAATTGAGAATGCACCTGTGGCTGATAGCATGAAGCATCGTGCATTTAAAGCAATACAATTAGTTTGGAAGAATCAATTAGACAATCCTGCCTTAGCATATAGTTTGGCTATGGGGTTATGTTTAAAACCTAAAGAAGAGATGGCTCCTATTGATGATTTATGGGTGACTTCTCCTAGGACCAGCAGAGAATTTTTTTAATTTAAGCCTAGATTGCACAAGGACGTGTTTTTTTTATATACAATTATTAATTCTCTGGAGTGTATCCAAGATTTGGCGAAAGCCATTTTTCTATAGTTTTTAAATCTTGTTCTTTTCTTTCAGCGTAATTTTGAACTTGATCACGATTAATTTTTCCTAATCCAAAATATCTAGAATCAGGATGCGAGAAATACCAACCGGATACAGAAGCAGTTGGATACATTGCGTATGATTCAGTAAGAGTAACACCTGTATTCTCCTCAACGTTTAATAATTTCCAAAGAAGTTTTTTTTCAGTGTGATCAGGACATGCTGGATATCCCGGAGCAGGGCGAATTCCCTTGTAGGATTCACTGATCAATTCTTCCTTTTCTAACTTTTCATTAGAAGCATAACCCCAATATTCTTTTCGAATTCGTTCGTGCAAACATTCTGCAAATGCTTCAGCGAAACGATCTGCCAACGCTTTTAACATTATCGCATTATAGTCATCATTTTCATTTTCAAACTGTTTTATTCTTTTTTCTATACCAAATCCAGCAGAAACCGAGAAAGCTCCTATGTAATCATTTTTTTTACTTTCTTTTGGCGCAATAAAATCAGCTAATGCAAAATTATATTGTCCCGGTGGTTTTTGAATTTGCTGTCTTAAAGTATTTATTGTGCTTAAGATAGTATTCCGCTTTTCATTTGTATAAATATGAATATCATCGTAATTAACAGAATTTGCAGGGAATAAACCATACACTCCTTTTGCAGTTAACCATTTCTCATTAATAATTCTTGATAACATAATTTTAGCGTCTTTATAGAGGTGAGTTGCTTCTTCACCAACTATTTTATCTTCCAATATCCTTGGAAATTTTCCAGCTAGTTCCCAGGCAATAAAAAATGGTGTCCAGTCAAAATATTTTACTAATTCAGTTAGCGGAAAATCATTAAAAATATGAACACCAAGTTTATTTGGTTTAGTTGTAGAGTAATTAGACCAATCGACTTGTTTTTGATTCTTACGAGCATCTTCAAGTGTTAGCCAATTTATTTTTGCTTGTTTCCCTTTATGTCTTTCTCGTAGTAGCTCGTATTCAGATTCTATTTCCTTTGAGTATGTTTTTTTCATATCAATGTTCAATAATTTTGTTGATACCCCAACGGCACGTGAAGCATCTTTTACATGAACAACAAGGTAATCATAGTCAGGGTCAATCTTAACGGCAGTGTGTGTTTTTGAGGTAGTAGCACCACCTATCATTAATGGAATTTGAAATTCCTGGCGCTTCATTTCTTTAGCGATGTGCACCATTTCATCAAGTGAAGGAGTTATTAAGCCACTTAATCCAATAATATCAGCGTTTTGATCACGAGCAGTATCTAAAATTTTCTGTGCTGGTACCATTACACCAAGATCAATAATCTCATAATTATTACATTGCAAGACAACCCCAACTATATTTTTACCAATATCATGAACATCGCCTTTTACTGTTGCTAATACAATTTTGCCATTACTTTTTATTATTTTTCCTTTTTTTTCAGATTCAATGAAAGGGATAAGATAACCAACTGCTTTTTTCATGACACGGGCGCTTTTTACAACTTGCGGTAAAAACATTTTACCTGCTCCGAATAAATCGCCAACAATATTCATTCCATCCATTAATGGACCTTCAATAACTTCGATTGGTTTTTTAAATTGTTTACGAGCCTCTTCTGTGTCTTCTTCTATAAAATCTGCAATACCTTTTACTAATGCATAAGTTAATCTTTTATTAACTGGATCATTACGCCATTTAGTATCAGTCTTTCTTTCTTTTGTTTTCCCTGACTTTACTGTCCCAGCAATGTCTACCAATTTTTCAGTTGCATCCTTACGACGATTTAATAAAACATCTTCAATATGTTTAAGTAATTTTTTAGGAATCTCATCATAAATACCCAGTTGACCTGCGTTAACAATTCCCATATCTAACCCAGATTGAATAGCATGAAATAAAAACGCAGTATGCATGGCCTCACGTACCGAGTTATTTCCTCGAAATGAAAAAGAAACGTTACTAAGTCCACCGCTAACTAATGCAAAAGGCAAATGTTCTTTAATTAATTTCGTTGCTTCAAAAAATGAAACAGCATAATTGTTATGCTCCTTCATGCCTGTAGCAATTGTTAGAATATTTGGATCAAAAATAATATCTTCAGGCGGAAAATTAACTTTATTAACCAATATCTCATATGAGCGTTTACAAATCTCAAAACGCTTTTCAGTTGTATCTGCCTGACCTTTTTCATCAAAGGCCATCACAACAGTTGCCGCACCGTATCGTTTTATTAATTTTGCATGCTCAATGAAAGCACCTTCACCTTCCTTAAGGCTGATTGAATTCACAATACCTTTTCCCTGTAAACAACGTAATCCAGCTTCAATGACAGTCCACTTTGAAGAATCAATCATGATTGGTACACGACAGATATCAGGTTCGGAACTAATCAGTTTTAAAAAATCAGCCATCAGCTGTTCTGAATCCAACATACCTTCATCCATGCAGACATCGATAATTTGAGCACCGTTTTCAACTTGTTGTCGTGCTACATCAAGAGCAGCTTCTAAGTTTTGATCCTCTTTTATTAATTTCAAGAATTTAGGTGAACCAGCTACATTTGTACGCTCACCAATATTGACAAAATTTACATTGTTATTAATGTTGAATGCTTCAAGTCCACTGAGGCGTTGGGAAACAGGTAAAGTTGGACATTTTCTTGGTCTGATTGATTGAACTACCTGGGTTATTTCATTTATATGTCCGGGAGTAGTGCCGCAGCAGCCGCCGACAATATTTAAAAAGCCCGAATGCGCCCATTCTTCAATGTGTTTTGCCATTGACTTGGCATCTAGGTCGTATCCCCCAAATTCATTAGGCAATCCTGCATTGGGATGAGCGCTAATAAAACAATTTGAAAAACTAGAAAGTTCTTCAATATATTGACGTAAGTCTTTGGGCCCTAAGGCACAATTTAGCCCTATTGAGAGAGGATTTGAATGTTTAACTGAGTTCCAAAACGCTTCTGTTGTTTGTCCTGTTAAGGTTCGACCCGAGGCATCAGTTATCGTGCCTGAAATCATGATTGGAAGTCTAATATGATTTTTTTCAAAAAAATCATCAATAGCAAATAATGCAGCTTTAGCATTTAGGGTATCAAAAATAGTTTCAACCAGAATAATATCTGCTTTACCATCGACTAGCCCTTTTATTGCTTCGTTGTATGTATTAACAAGCTCTTCAAAAGATATGTTTCTATATCCTGGGTTATTAACGTCTGGAGAAATCGAGCAGGTTTTATTTGTCGGGCCGAGTACTCCTGCAACAAATCGGGGTTTTGAATCGTTTTTTTCAAATTCATCAGCAACTGATCGAGCTAGAGTAGCGCCTTCTTTATTTAGCTCATAAACCAAATCTTCCATTTGATAGTCGGCCATAGCAACTGCAGTTGAATTAAATGTGTTTGTTTCAACGATATCTGCACCAGCATCAAAGTAAGCGTGATGTATTGCTTTGATGATATTTGGCTGTGTAAGTGAGAGTAGGTCGTTATTACCTTTTAAATCACGCGGATGTTTTGTAAATCTGTCTCCCCGATAATCATTCTCCTCCAACTTATAGGACTGAATCATTGTTCCCATAGCCCCATCTAAAATCAGAATTCTTTCTGACATGAGTTGTTTTATTTGCGCTGCCTTATTACTCATGATTTATAGTGGTTTGATTTTTCGTCGCTATTAGTTGGGTTTGGCTAGGATATCAGTTTAAATCACCAACTGTTAAGAGTTGAGTTGTTTGAATATGCACTGATAGCTACACTACGACAGTATCTTGACCGAGAAGTGCAGTTTTGAAGGGTTTATTTATTAATATTGATAATTCTACTCTGTAATGACGTGAGAACTTTTTGGTCTCAATATAAACCAGCCAATATAACCAATAGGCCAGACAATTACTGCGTATACACCCATCATCAAAGCTAATGCCGCAGCAATTACAAAGACAAGGGGTAAGACTACTCCTTTGGTTCCCATATCTCGGGTCGCAGCATCACCGTATAACCAAAGCGTGCTACAGACGTAGACTGAACATAGAATTATAAAGATAAATACTTCTGTATAATTATTGGTTAATGATTCAATGATAGTAGGACCTAATAGCTGATCGATTTTCTCAATAATTTCATTAAACACTTTAAATCTCCTTAAAGCTTATTCTTTCATGTGATGTTTTGCATCAACAGGACGCATTGTTGCGTTCATGATTAGTGCAACAAACAAAACTGTTGCCATTAAATACATTGTTGTGTTGTATAAGCCTGAAGTTGGATCAACCGTCCCACTCGGCGTAATTTCCATTAATTTGTTTATAGTGACTGTTTTTGCTGCTACCAATTGCTCAAGCTGGTCAATTCCGGCACCAAATTTGACTTGAAATACCGCTGGATCGATTTTTTCAATTAAATCATTTATGGCATTTTTAACAGAAATTTCTCTTAGTGATGTTATTGCAAGCGGCCCAAAAACACCGGCACTCGCCCATGCAGTCAGCAGGCGACCATGTATTCCTCCTACAAATTTTGTACCAAAGATATCCGCAAGATATGCCGGTATTGTTGCAAAACCGCCACCGTACATAGTGAATATAAGCATGGTTGCTGCATAGAAATACACTAACCATACAACACTAGGATTAATACTAACTTGATGAGCAGTATAAGGGATTGAGCAATACAAGATGATGCCTAGTGAAAAGAAAATCCAATAGGTAGTTTTACGACCTAAATAATCAGAGGCGCTTGCCCATGCGATACGGCCAATCATATTGAAAAGACTGATCATCAATACGTAAGTTGAAGCAAAGGCAGCATCTGCAATATTTGGAAGTGTAGTGCCAAAAATTTCACTCATCATGGTTTTTGCTACACCAAGAACACCAATTCCGGCTGTAACGTTAAAACACAAGACAATCCATAGTTGGTAAAATTGAGGTGTTTTTAATGCCTCATCAATATGCACATGATGCTGAGTGATCATACTTTTTTGTTTATCCTCTGCCGGCAGTTCCCATCCTTCAGGTTTCCAGCCCTCTCGTGGAACTCGATAACCAAATGCGGCACACATCATAATTACAAAATAGATTGCACCAAGGGTAAAGAAAGCCTGTGCAACACCTACATTTCCAGTACCGACAAGATAAACACCTTCCGGACCCGGCGCATACATTCCGGCAAGATCGTTTGCGCCAACAATCACAATTTCCCTTAATTGACCTGCTTCTTCTACGAGGCGTCTACCGCCTTCTGTGATTAATTCAACATCAGTTACAGCACCTAAATATTTTGGAGCTTCATAAAATAATTTTATGAATGGTTCAATCATAAATTTAGCAATCATTGCACCACCACCAAAACCCATTATCGCTATTCCCGTAGCCATACCACGCCTATCGGGAAACCATCTAATTAAAGTTCCAACAGGAGAAACATAGCCAAGACCGAGTCCGCAGCCCCCAATTACACCGTACCCTAGGTATAACAACCAAAGTTGTCCGCTTAATATACCTATACCACCAACAACAAAACCTCCGCCCCAACATATAGCAGATACGGTTCCAACCATACGCGGACCAACTTTTTCAAGCCATTTCCCACCAACGGCGGCGGACAGACCAAGAAAGACAATTGCAACAGTGAAAATCCAAACAACACTTTTCAATGTCCAATCATCTGCAGCACTTGTAACAACTCCAAGACGTTTAATTAATGCAGGATTAAAGAGACTCCAGGCGTAAACAGAACCAATACAAAGGTGAATACCTAATGCAGCAGGGGCAATCAACCAACGATTAAAACCTTCTTTGGCTATGATATGTTTTTTTGACAAGATATCCAGCATGATTAACAGCCCCTTTAAAATATACCAAAGATTCTTATTTTTTAATTTTCCCGATTTAAAATATTTATATTTTTGTTTTTTTTACAGTAAGTCCAGAAAAAGCTTTGTATTTGAAAGACGATAGGATAAACAGTATTATTCATAATTGAAAGTCTTAGGTGCCAACTGTTTAAATATGACAGTTGAGTTAAACGGGAAGTCAGTCAAATCCTGACGCTGCCCCCGCAACGGTAGACGAGCAAAGACCATTTAAAATGTCACTGTATCGGTTTTTTGATGAGATACGGGAAGGCGAGTGGTTAGTGCTGAGACACTCGTGAGCCCGGAGACCGGCCTTAAATTTCAAAAACCACACTGCGGGCGGCGGTATGACATCCATATAATTTGATATAGCTATTGCTATAATCATGATGTCGCTCATACCCGCATTAAATACAAATAGCCATAAACTTTTACGGTGGGTGCATAAGGGTGAGCTCAAATAGTCTCATTTTAAAAATATTTTTAGTTATTATTAGTTTTTTTTCTACTAATATTTTTGCTGAAAGTATCAAAGAGTTTGATCGCTTAATTGTCAATGGAACAAGATTAGATCAAAATAATGTCGAAGATTTACCATTAAATATTTCTGTTATAACTACAGAAGATATTAAATTGAGCCCAGCAAAAACACTTCCTGAATTACTTTCACTACAACCCGGAATTCAAAAACGTAGTGAATTTGGCAATCATGCTGTTAGAGTTGATATTGATATTCGAGGTTTTGGAGCAAGAGCTACTCAAAATACTTTGATTTTGTTAGATGGGAAACGTCTAAATGACAACGATCAATCAACGATTAATTTTAGCTCTATACCAATCAAAAATATTGAAAGAATTGAGATTATAAAAAGTGCAGGAGGCGTACTTTATGGTGATGGAGCAGTCGGAGGTGTTATAAATATCATTACAAAAACACCATTATATGAAACAAAAAAAATATCTTTTGAACAGTCAATAGGGTCATATGACACTATAAAAACAGATATTGCTGCACACTATAATGACCAGAAAATTTCATTTAATTTATTTGGAAATCTTATCCATTCTGATGGCTATCGGATCAATAATAAATTAGAACAACAATCACTGTCTACAAATCTTAATTATTTTTTTTACAACACAGAATTATTTTTAAAATTTGGTTTTTCGGAACAAAATTTAAGATTACCCGGTGATAGATCAGTAAATTTTGTAACAGGTGTAGATGAATTTTCGTCTGATAGAAAAGGTTCGGATGATGCCTTTGACTTTGCTATTGAAGATGGTAGTTTTTTTACTTTAGGGCTTATTCATTCTTTTAACGAAAAGATGGAGTTTATAGCTGATGCTGGATATAAAACGAAGGAAACTGATATATTTTTAAAAGCTAATCAGGAATTTCGTAATACAACTCACGCAAATATATATTTTTCTCCCCAATTAAAAATGAAATTTGATTTATTTAAAACTACACATAATATTGATTTAGGTTTTGATATTTATCATTATCAATATAATTTGGATATTGAAAATAGGATTGCAGCTGATACCAGTCATGATATAGCACAACCACAACATAGAATAGATATCGAACAGGAAAATTATTCATTCTATTTAAATGATTTTTTCAAGATAACATCAAAGACATCATTTCAAGCAGGAGCACGAATACAGTATGCTGATGTTGATGCGTTTGATCAATTTGATCCAACCGCTACGTTAAATTTTGGAACTGCTAGTAATCAGAGAGCTTCGCTTAATAAATCTGATAATGGGTATATGGCTAATCTTGGTATTAAATATCAATTTAATCGAAATATTGCTGGCCATATGACTGTTGGACAGAGCATGCGTTTTGCAAATAATGATGATTTTAATCAACTAGCAGAAGTAACGTTTGCAAAGAGTTTTTCTAATATAAAACCACAAAGAGGCAGGTATATTGATTCTGGAATTACATACTCAAAAAAATATTTTGACACTTCACTCAGTCTTTATTTGATGAAAATTACAAATCAAATTGATTTTGACCCAGTACGTTCAATAAATAGAAATAAAGACCCAATAGAAAGAAAAGGTCTAGAGTATAGTATTTCATATAAGCCAAATAATAGAATATCAACAAGATTCAACTATTCTTTAACAGACGCTACTTTTGATGGAGGGTTAAATAAAGGTAATTATATTCCGCTTGTCGCTAAACACACGGGTAGTTTGACTGCTTATTATAATTTTTTTAATGATATGAGTTTATCGGCAACTTGGAATTATGTTGGCGATAAATTTTTTGACAATGACCAAGATAATAGCTTTTTCGCAAAAATACCTTCGCATTCAACTGTCGATATGAAAGTAACCTACGAAAATGATAATTTCGATATAGATTTCTCTATGAATAATCTATTAAACAAGGAGTATTTCGAGACAGGAACCACTAATAGCTTGCTTTTTGATGCCGTACATACACGATTTAACGCACAACCCATGCCAGAGAGAAATTTTTTGTTTACAATACGGTACAAATTTGACTAAATGCTATGTGAAATTAGGGAGCTATGCTAAACGAAATCATGAAAATTGATAAAAATATAATTGTTCTTGGTTTAATCATTTTTGCTGTAGCATTGAGATTAGTTCCTCACCCACCAAATTTTTCACCTATCGGCGCGATTGGTTTATTTTCTGGATGCTATTTCTGCTTAAAAAAATCTTGGTTGATACCAATTTTTGCTTTATTAATTAGTGATTTTGTTCTTGGTTTTTATAATCCAATATCGATGATGACCGTATATATGTCCTTTGTAATTTCAGTAATCATAGGTAGAACCTTTCTTAAAAATAAACAAACTCCTTATAGACTTGGTGGAGCAGCATTAGTTTCTGCTACCCAGTTTTTTATTCTGACAAATATAGGCGTTTGGTTATCAAGTATACTTTATCAGGTAAATCTTACAGGTTTAATTGAGTGCTTTGTCATGGCAATTCCTTTTTATGGCAATTCATTAATTAGTGAATTATTTTATACCTTTGTTTTATTTGGCGGATATTATATTTCAGTTCAATGCCTGGAAAGAAAAACTTCACAAGTTTAAATAATTTAGTTTTTTAATTTATGCCTAATCGCCTTACTAAAATTTATACACGTATGGGTGATGATGGTATGACTGAATTGTCAGATCATAAACGAGTTGATAAATCTGATACCCGTATTGAAGCTATGGGTGATATTGATGAATTAAATAGTATTATTGGCCTTTTAATTGCAAATGATGTTTCTAAAAATATATCTAGTTATCTATTAAATATACAACATCGATTATTTGATATTGGTGCTGAATTAGCAATTCCAGGAAATATAATAATTTCCCAAGAATCAATAGAAAAATTAGAAGAACTTATTGATAATTTTAATTCTGAATTACCAGCGTTAAAAGAATTTGTTTTACCCGGAGGCTCCCTATCAGCATCGATTTGTCATGTTGCAAGAACTGTTTGTCGACGTTCAGAACGTACTCTTGTTAGGTTAGCGCGAACAGAATCATTTAATTCCGAAACATTACGCTATATAAACCGCTTGTCTGATTTGCTTTTTGTGTTTGCAAGGGCGCTCAATCAAAACGGAAAAGATAAGGAAGTATTATGGGACAGTAACCGATTAAAGCATTCTGTTTAATTAATATTATTTTT
>CAJWIE010000012.1 GCA_913041115.1 uncultured Legionellales bacterium
AAAGTAGCATTATTCAATGATAACGTGAAGAGATAGCAATAAATTTGTAGAATAGACTTTTCTTTTATCTGGACAGGTATATCTTGATACTACAATGAATCGTCAAAAAGCAGAGGAAATACTCTCTAAAATTGAGGCTCCTTATATTAAAACAGACTTAATTAGCGCAAATTTAATTAAGGACGTTAGTGTTAGTGATAATCAGATTTCGATAAAGATTGAATTTGGTTACCCAATTGAAGGCATAAAACAAGAATTATTAAAAAAAATTAAAACGGCATTTTCTAAATTAGATGCTATTGAATGTAATGTTGAAATTTCCAGCAAGATAGTTTCACATGCCGCACAGAAAGGTACTCAGGTTTTGCCTAATGTTAAAAATACAATTGCTGTTGCATCTGGTAAAGGCGGTGTTGGAAAATCAACAACTTCTGTTAATTTAGCATTAGCATTGCAAGTTGAAGGCGCGAACGTAGGTATTCTTGATGCAGATATTTATGGCCCAAGCCAACCTCGAATGTTAGGTTTGACAGGAAAACCCGATTCATTAGATGGAAAGACGGTAGAGCCAAAAGAAGGCCATCATATTCAGTCAATGTCGATAGGTTACTTAATCAATGAGGAAACACCAATGATTTGGCGTGGTCCGATGGTTACCGGTGCGTTAGAGCAATTACTAAATGAAACTAATTGGAAAGACCTTGACTATCTTATTATTGATCTTCCGCCAGGGACGGGAGATATTCAATTAACTTTGTGCCAGAAAATTCCTGTTAGTGGCGCTGTGATTGTGACAACACCTCAGGATATTGCTTTAATGGACGCTAAGAAGGCATTAAAAATGTTTGAAAAAGTTGAAGTACCCGTTTTAGGAGTGGTAGAAAATATGAGCACGCATATTTGTAGCCAATGCGGTAAAGAAGAACATATTTTTGGCCATGGGGGTGGTGAGAGCATGTCAAATCAATATGGCATTGAATTATTAGGGTCATTACCATTAGATATACAGATTCGCGAGGATGTTGATAATGGGAACCCATCAGTTGTATTAGATCCAAAATCTACTGTGTCAGAGAGTTACCGCGACATTGCGAGAAACATAGCGGCAAAAATTTCGTTACAAGCAAAAAATTATACAAACAAGTTTCCAAAGATAGTTGTTGAAAATAATTAAAGGGATATTTTTTTATGAGTGTAAAAAGTGATTCTTGGATTAGAAAGATGGCAAATGAGCATAAGATGATAGAACCATTTGAACCAGCTCAGGTTAAAAAGAATGGAAAAGATCGACTAATATCATATGGTACTTCAAGTTATGGTTATGATGTTCGTTGCTCAGATGAATTTAAAATTTTTACTAATGTTCATTCTGCAACCGTTGATCCGAAAAATTTTGATCCTAATAGCTTCGTTGATATCAAAAGTGACCATTGCATTGTACCCCCCAATGCTTTTGCACTTGCAAGAACAGTCGAGTATTTTAGAATTCCTAGAAATATACTTACCATCTGCTTAGGAAAATCGACTTACGCACGCTGTGGTATTATTGTTAATGTAACTCCCTTGGAGCCTGAGTGGGAAGGGCATGTCACGTTGGAATTTTCAAACACAACAAATTTACCAGCAAAGATTTA
The DNA here is from genome assembly GCA_913041115.1 of uncultured Legionellales bacterium. Classification (GTDB taxonomy): domain Bacteria; phylum Pseudomonadota; class Gammaproteobacteria; order Eutrophobiales; family Eutrophobiaceae; genus UBA11869. Next base: position 1,635 of record CAJWIE010000012.1, read on the forward strand.
TGCAAACGAAGGTGTAGCACAGGTTATTTTCCTCGAATCAGATGAGGAGTGCGAAACATCATATAAAGACAGATCAGGAAAATATCAAGGACAGAGAGGTGTTACTCTGCCAAAAGCATAATTAAAGAATTTATAGCTTTCTGTAATATCAAGATGATTAATTTTCCAATTTTTATAAAACTTCAAAGTCAGCATTGTCTTGTTGTGGGAGGTAGTGTGGTTGCAACAAGAAAAATAAAACAACTATTAACCGCTGATGCACAGGTATTTGTTGTTGCTCCTGATATAGGTGATGAGCTAAAGAAGATTAATGAATCCGGAGAGATCAATCATATTAAGCAAAATTATAGCGAAGAGTATTTAGAAGGAAAAAAATTAGTAATTGCTGCAACAAATAACAAGCAATTGAATACTGAAATTGCAGAACATGCAAAGACAAAGGGTATTTTAGTTAATGTCGTTGATAACCCTGAAGCGGGAAATTTTATTCTACCTTCAATTATTGATAGGAGTCCGATTGTTATTGCTGTATCAACCAGTGGTGTTGCTCCAGTTTTAACCAAACTATTAAGCACCAGAATAGAAACCATAGTCCCTTTTAGTTATGGTAAATTGGCAGCCCTCATCAGTCAGTTTCGTTCTTCAGTTAAAGAAAAAATTCCAGATAGAAAAGACCGACGAAGGTTCTGGGAGAATGTATTGGACGGGCCGATTGCTGAGATGTTTTATGCAGGACAAGAAGAAAAGACATTAAAATTGCTTGAGGAACAATTAGGGAATGAAAAGCCAAGTATAGATAGTCGAGGAGAAGTTTACTTAGTCGGTGGGGGACCGGGCGACCCAGAATTACTTACTTTTCGTGCTTTACGTTTAATGCAGCAAGCTGATGTTGTTTTATACGATAGATTAGTCTCACCAAAAATTCTTGAGTTCGTTCGTAAAGATGCAAAGAGAATATACGTTGGAAAGGAAAGAGACAGGCATGCCTTACCCCAGGCAGAGATAAATCAATTGTTAGTAGACCTCGCAAGGCAAGGTAAACGCGTACTGAGATTAAAGGGTGGTGATCCTTTTATGTTCGGACGCGGTGGCGAAGAAATTGACTTACTCAATGAAAACGATATTCCATTTCAGATTGTCCCAGGAATTACTGCTGCAAATGGTTGTGCCTCATATGCTGGTATTCCATTAACTCATCGTGATTATGCGCAATCTTGCTTATTCGTAACAGGACATTTAAAAGATGGTAGCATGAATCTTAATTGGCAAACGCTAGTGCAGCCACAACAGACATTAGTTGTTTATATGGGAACGCATAGTTTAGATATATTGAGTAGCAAATTAATAAAACACGGGATGAAAAAATCAATGCCAGCTGCGATTATTCAACAAGGAACTACAGGCGAACAAAACATATATTTATCAACAGTTGAGTATTTACCAGAGGTGCCAAAAGAAAATAATGTCAAACCACCCAGCATGATAATTATTGGTGAAGTCGTTTCGCTCCATAAAAAACTCGCTTGGTATCAACCCAATAACAAATAGTTTTATCCCCAAATAAATCGTTGAAAGTTCTCTTAAAGTACTCTATTATGTCAGAGAGAACATAAGGAGAATTTTATATGTTGACTGGTCTTGAAGAGAAGATCTTGCAGTGTATTACACGCTATATCACACAGAATGGACGTAGCCCGACTCTGGATGAAATTGGACAATTACTTGAAATCAAATCTAAAGGCACAATTCATCGTTACGTTAAATCATTAATTGATAAAGGACATTTACAACGCAGTGGCAGAAATTGGCGTGGTCTGCGTCTTGCAGGAGAACAAAGCCGAAGATTAACTATTCTCCCACTTGCGGGCCGTATTGCCGCGGGAAAACCTATAGAAGCAATTTCAGAACAATATGAAATAAATTTTTCTGAAATGTTGTTAGGACCGGGTCGATATGTTCTTGAGGTGCAGGGAGACTCTATGATTGATGCGGGTATCTTAGATGGTGATTTAGTTATTGTCAGGGAGACGCAAACAGCTGACAACGGCGATATAGTCGTTGCTTTAATTGATAACAGTGAGGCAACGTTGAAACGACTTAGAAAAAAAGGCAAGCAAATCGAATTAATTCCTGATAATCGATCAATGGACCCAATGGTTTACTCAGCTGATCGAATTAATATACAGGGCATAGTAGTAGGACAGGCAAGAATGTATTGATGGTAAATTAGATTAAACAAAATAAAATTATTAATAACCAATGCACTCGATTTAGCCGTCGGATTTTTTGTCAATCATAGCAATGATGGTCCAACCAGATTCTGGTTTCATCTCGCCATTTGCAACAAAAACATGTAAACGTTTTTTATCGTCGATTGCAAACATAGGAATAATATTTTTTTCATGCTCCTTCAGGTATTGTTCAAATGTAAATTCATCACTTAGTTGTGTGCTTTTTATTTCAGCCTGGTTTCTCAAACGATACGCGAGGTTACCGTAATCGGCATCTTCACAAAAAAGCTCGTAACCTCTATGTTTGGTAGATACAATATGTTTTTCCTCGGTATGTTTTTCACGTGTTGTTTTTAATTCATAGATATTTTTTGGCCCAAATTCAGATTTGAATCTTAAGCATGCCAATGTGTCTAAATTTAATCGCCCTGACATAGCGAGTAATTTTCCTAAACCGACAAGATTAAGATTTCTGTTTGCATGTTCAGAAACTGGATTTCCAAAATAGGTTTCCAGGCCATCCATCCTTGCTAGTCTTATGTTTTCCCAAGTACTATCCGTTAGTAGTGTCTTAAAGTCATGAGACTGTAATTCCTTTCCAATCGCTCGTGCAACATTACCCGCGCCGATAATTAATAGCCCAGTTGGTGGAGGCTCACGAACTTTTAAAAATTCTGCAATATACCGTGCCGTTGTGCTTTGAATTACAACAGTACCAATTATTATGACGAATGTAAGCGGCACAATTAAGACTGCTTCCGAGTAACCCGCAGCTTCAAGTCGTAGGGCAAATAAAGATGAGATAGCAGCAGCAACAATTCCACGTGGGCCAATCCATGAAATCATGAGTTTTTCATTAATCGATAGATCAGAACCAATAGAAGAAATAAAAACTGAAACGGGCCTTGCTATAAATATAATAATTCCAAGTAAAATTATTGCAGGCCATCCAACATGAATTAACTCATGTAGTTCAATTCGTGCGGCAAGAATAATAAAGAGAGCTGATATCAGTAATACACTTAAGCTTTCTTTAAAATCCAAGATATTATCAATATCCATATCTTCCATGTTGGCCATAGTTATTCCCATAATTGTGACCGCCAACAGTCCTGATTCAGCTTCAATCATTTCAGATAACACAAATATTGCAAAAACAGAAATTAACGTAAAGATATTTCTGAGATATTGTGGTACATGTTGTTTTCGTAATAATTCTCCTATTAACCTCCCCGAAACAAAGCCAATAAGAAAACCTGAGAAAATAATTTTTCCAAAAGTGAGTAAAATCATTCCAAGCGGATTATTTTGCTGTCCTGATATAATGAAATCAAAAACCAAAACAGCAAGTAAAGCTCCCAGAGGATCAATTACAATACCCTCCCAACGAAGCACATTAGCTACTTTTGTATTTGGTCTTACTATTCTTAGCATTGGAATAATTACAGTTGGACCTGTCACAACCACAATAGCGCCAAATAAAAAAGCAAGTTCTATAGGAAGGCTAAGCAAACGATATGTACTATAACCAATAATAATCCAAGTTATTAATGCACCAATACTAACCAGATTACTAACAGTTTTGCCATGACCACGCAAGTCTTCAAATTTAAGCGTTAAACTACCTTCAAAAAGTATTACCGCAACAGATAAGGAAATAAATGGAAATAGTAAATTTCCAAATAATGCATCGGGATCAAGTAAGTTAAGCCCAGGGCCAGCAATGATTCCCACAGTTAAAAGAAATAAAATAGATGGTATTCTTACCCACCAAGCAAACCACTGACAGGCAATACCCAGTACACCAATACTAGCAACAGATAATAAGACATGATTATCCATTCTTAATTAGCCTTCCATTGTTTGAAATTATTTTTATTTGAGTTGACACGATAATTTTAATGAATTTATACATAGCAGGAATTTGAGATGATTGGATTGGCATCTCTACACACGATTTAATTTTTAACTGTGTTTTTTGAATATGATAGAAGCATTTGTTCCACCAAACCCAAAACTATTAGTCATTACTGTTTTTAATTGGAGACCATCGATTTTTTCTCTAGCAATGGGCATGTCCTTTGCACCTGGGTCAATTTCTGAAATATTTATTGATTTGGCGATAAAATCATTTTCTAACATCAATAGACTATATATTGATTCGTTTGAACCAGCAGCACCGAGCCCATGACCAGTTTGTGATTTTGTTGCACTGATTATTGGAATTTTTTCTTTAAAAACTTCTTTAATTGCAGTTAATTCAGCAATATCACCAGCAGGCGTGCTTGTCGCATGCGCATTAATATAATCGATTGGTGTATCAACAGATTTTAGTGCTTGTTGCATGCATCTAGATGCACCTTCTCCAGTAGGTTTTACCATATCAAATCCATCTGAGGTTGCACCATAACCAACCACCTCAGCATAAATTTTTGCATTCCGAGAAATAGCATGCTCCATTTCTTCAAGAACAAGAATACTACCTCCGCCTGATATGACAAAACCATCACGATTTAAATCGTAAGGACGAGAAGCCTGTTTAGGTATTTCGTTATATTTTGATGAAAGCGCCCCCATGCTGTCGAATAATAACGTTGACGTCCAATGAATTTCGTCTCCACCTCCTGCAAAGATGATATTTTGTTTTCCGGTTTGAATTAGTTCGTAAGCATTACCAATGCAATGAGCACTTGTTGCACAAGCAGATGCTATAGAATAATTAACACCCTTAATTTTGTATGCAACAGATAGACAGGCGCTGTTTGAACTTGTCATTATTCTTGGAACCATTGTTGGACTCACTTTGCGTGCACCACGCGAGCGAAGTGTATCAATTACATCCAACATATTTTCATTTGAACTTCCTCCCTGTCCAACGATTATTCCAGTGCTATTGTTAGAGATATTTTTTTTGTCGAGCATGGCATCTTTAATTGCTTCCTGCATTGCAACGAAACAATAAGCAGCGCTATCTCCCATGAAACGTTTTTGTTTTCGATCTATTAATGCATCTAAGTCAATATTAATCGAACCGTGCACATGAGAACGAAATTCAAGATCAGCATATTCGGGGCAGTATTCAATACCAGATTCACCATTTTTTAAGGACTCCAGTACTTCCGTCTTATTGTTTCCAATACTTGAAATAATTCCTAAACCTGTGATGACAACTCTTTTCAATTTAAATATTCCTAAAAGTTTTCAGTTGATTTAAATAATCCAACACGTAAATCATCAGCCGTATATATTTCTTTTCCATCAACCAACATACTTCCATCTGCAACACCCATAACTAATTTTCTTAACATGACTCTTCTCATATCTATACGGTATGTGACTAATTTATTTTTTGGGGTTACTTGTCCAGAAAATTTAACAACGCCTGCGCCGAGAGCACGCCCCCTCCCTTCAGCTCCTGACCAACCTAAAAAGAATCCAACTAATTGCCACATCGCATCTAGCCCGAGACAGCCAGGCATAACAGGATCTTTTTCAAAGTGACAGTCGAAAAACCAGAGATCGGGGATGATATCAAGTTCGGCTATAATCTCCCCTTTGTTTGCTTTGCCACCATCCTCAGTTATGTTAACGATACGATCAAACATTAACATCGGTTTCAGTGGTAATTGAGCATTATTTTCACCAAACATTTTCCCATGCCCGCAAACGATTAATTCTTCTTGTGTGTAGCTATTTTTCTTACTCATTATACGGATTAGTATCTCATGCCAGTAGTTTTTTTCCTAAAAAAAAACGATCGATGAACATATATGCTAACAATTCTTGACAGTGATTTTTTGACCATTAGACTTTAGATTATGTTTGATATTGTCGTGTTAAAATCATCTAATGTCTTTAGATAGGCGTCGGAGTGTTGCCGTAAAGGTCGGTTCAGTCATAATTGGAGATTGCAACCCAATCGTTGTCCAATCAATGACCAATACTGATACGGCAGATGCCGATGCGACAACAAAGCAAGTTCAAGAACTAGCTGTAGCAGGTTCAGAGTTAGTAAGGTTAACCGTTAATACCAATGAAGCTGCCGCAGCGGTTGCGAGAATTCGGGAAAAACTTGATGCCCTTGGTTGTTATGTGCCTTTAGTTGGCGATTTCCATTATAACGGACACAAGCTTCTACTTGATTATCCAGAATGTGCCCAGGCATTAGATAAATACCGCATTAACCCAGGAAATGTCGGATTTGGTAAAAAAAAGGATAATCAGTATGCCACCATGATTGAACAAGCAATTAAATATGATAAACCAGTTCGAATTGGAGTGAATTGGGGTAGTTTAGATCAAGAATTATTAACAAAAATGATGGACGAGAATGCCAGGGAGCCAACACCATTAGAGACAGATAAGGTAATGCAAGAAGCATTAATTGTTTCCGCATTAAAAAGTGCTGAGAGAGCTGTTGAACTGGGCTTGCCTAAAGACCATATAGTTTTGTCATGCAAAGTGAGCGGGGTTCAAAAATTAATATCGGTTTATAGGGACATTGCACAGAGATGTGATTACGCACTACACCTTGGATTAACCGAAGCAGGGATGGGTTCAAAGGGAATTGTTGCTTCCACGGCATCGCTTGGCGTGTTATTGCAAGAAGGTATTGGCGATACAATCCGAATTTCACTCACTCCTGAACCAGAAGGAGATAGATGTAATGAAGTTATCGTTGCTCAGGAAATATTGCAAACAATGGGGCTTCGTTCATTTACTCCGCTTGTTACGGCTTGCCCCGGATGCGGAAGAACAACTAGTACCGTGTTTCAAGAATTAGCAGACAACATACAAACTTATGTACGAAGTCAGATGCCAATATGGCGGGAGAAGTATATTGGGGTGGAAGATATGAATCTTGCTGTTATGGGTTGTGTTGTTAATGGGCCAGGTGAGAGTAAGCATGCTGATATCGGTATTAGTCTTCCAGGTACGGGTGAAAATCCTTCGGCACCCGTTTTTGTTGATGGAGAAAAAACAGTAACACTGAAGGGCGATAATATTGCTGAAGATTTTCAAAAAATTGTGGATGATTATGTAAAAAATAAATATGCAATAAAATAAAGAGCGCTACTTATATTCGACTAGAATTCATTTTTTCGTAAATCCTGAAAATTCACATATCATTCTCAAAAGTTTTGGCTCAGCCGGAGGCTATATGAATCGTTGCAATATGCCACAGGAGATTTAAGGTTTTGTAACAGTAAAATTACAATCGAACTAATATTAAGTATAAAATATATATCATAGCTGTCCATCAAACATTAAACTCAGTAGTTTAATATATTAAAAATAACTTTTTCTCGGGAGGAGGAAAGTGGCGGAAGAGAAAGTCTATAAAGTACACGATGATGTTACTAAGCACGCATTTATAGATGCTGATAAATATCAGGAGATGTATAAGCGTTCGATTGACAAATCAGATATTTTTTGGGAAGAGCAAGCTGAGGAATTTTTAACTTGGTTCTCAAAATGGGATAAAGTTCAGCAATGGGATTATAACGATATAAATATTAATTGGTTTACCAATGCTAAATTAAATGTCAGTTACAATTGTCTCGATCGCCATCTTGAAAAACACGGAGATCGAGTTGCTATAATTTGGGAGGGCGATGAACCCGATATTGATAAGCACATTACTTATCGAGAATTACACGCAGAGGTATGTAAGTTTGCTAATGTTCTAAAATCACGTGGCGCCAAAAAAGGCGATTGTATTTCTATTTATATGCCAATGATTCCCGAAGCAGCTGTTGCGATGCTTGCCTGTACTCGTATTGGTGCAATTCATTCGGTTGTTTTTGGAGGTTTTTCACCAGAGGCCCTGAAAGATCGCATCCTAGATTCAGATTGTAAATTTGTTATTACGGCAGATGAAGGTATTCGTGGCGGACGTACTGTCCCATTAAAAGAAAATGTTGATGCCGCCCTTAATAAATGCCCAAATGTTCACACTGTAATCGTTGTCAAACGGACAGGTAAAGATATTATCTGGAGTGAAGGTCGCGATGTTTGGTATCAAGATGCGATGGAAAATGTATCTATTGATTGTCCAGCAGTTGAAATGGATGCTGAAGACCCTCTGTTTATTTTATACACATCAGGTTCCACAGGAAAACCGAAGGGTGTTTTACATACAACAGCTGGATATCTTTTATATACGGCGATCACACATAAATATGTGTTCGATTATCACGAGAATGATATTTATTGGTGTACAGCGGACGTGGGCTGGGTTACAGGGCATTCTTACATAGTTTATGGCCCACTTTGTAATGGTGCTACAACACTCATGTTTGAGGGTGTACCTACTTATCCGGATGCCAGTCGTTTTTGGCAAGTTGTCGATAAACATAAAGTAAAAACTTTTTATACGGCGCCAACTGCTATTCGTGCACTGATGTGTAAGGGGGATGAATTTGTAAAAAAAACGAACAGAAAAAGCCTTCGAATTTTAGGTACTGTAGGTGAACCAATAAACCCAGAGGCATGGGAGTGGTACTACCATGTTGTTGGAGATAGTCGTTGTTCTATTGTGGATACGTGGTGGCAAACAGAAACAGGGGGTCATTTGATAACGCCCTTACCTGGTGCGACTAATCTAAAACCTGGTTCAGCAACATTGCCATTTTTTGGAATTGAACCTTGTTTGATGGACGATCAAGGAAAGGAGATTCAGGGTGCTGGAGAAGGTTCTTTGTGTTTTAAACGTCCATGGCCAGGTCAAATGCGAACAGTTTTTGGTGATCATGAACGCTTTAAAAGCACTTATTTTCAAACATATCCGGGCATGTATTTTAGTGGTGATGGCGCGCGAAGAGATGAGGATGGATACTATTGGATTACTGGTAGAATTGATGATGTTATTAATGTTTCTGGCCACCGTATGGGTACTGCTGAAATTGAAAGCGCATTGGTATTACATAATAATGTTGCAGAATCGGCTGTTGTTGGATATCCACACGAAATCAAGGGTCAGGGCATCTATGCTTACGTGACTTTAAACGACGGAGTTACACCTAGCGATAAACTAAAGCAAGAACTTGTAAAGCAAGTACGTGGCGAAATTGGACCTTTCGCAAGCCCTGATATTATTCAGTGGGCGTCGGGATTACCGAAAACCCGATCTGGGAAAATTATGCGTCGAATTTTAAGAAAAATAGCAATAAACGAAATTGACAATTTGGGCGATACAAGCACTCTTGCTGAACCTGAGGTGGTGAATAATCTCATTGAGAATAGAGAGAATAAATAATACAACCGAAATTTTTTAATCGTAATCAGCAGATAGACACCTGACGTCTTGATACACTATAATACGTGACGATAAATCAGCGGGAGTGACCATCAAGGTTACTCCCTTTTTTATGTCAATGAGAGGTTATGTTTTTTGACGGATGACGCCCTGCTAGCCCTCGAAGATGGGTCATTATTTCACGGTGTTTCTTTTGGTGTTGATGGAGAAACAACAGGGGAAGTCGTTTTTAATACCGCAATGACAGGTTATCAGGAGATTCTCACCGACCCATCTTATTACAAACAAATTGTTACACTTACTCATCCTCATATCGGAAATGTTGGTACAAATCCCGAAGACGAGGAGTCAGACGGCGTTTATGTTGGCGGTCTAGTTATACGGGACTTACCTGGCGTCATTAGTAGCTGGCGTGCAAATGATAATCTTAGCGATTATTTGAAAAATCATAAGATTTCCGCAATAGCAGAAATCGATACGCGTCAGTTAACAAGACATATACGAACACATGGCGCAATGAAGGGTTGTATCGTTGCTGGCTCAAAAATAAACCCTGAAGATGCAATAAAAAAAGCAAGATCTTTTCCTGGATTGGTAGGTATGGATTTGGCGAAGGAAGTAACAACAAAAACTAACTATGATTGGGCTGAAGGCGTATGGAGTTTAAAACCCAAAGTTAAAAAAAATAACAAAAATAAATGGCGGGTTGTTGCGTATGATTTTGGCGTAAAACGAAACATTCTTCGTATACTTGTCGATTTAGGTTGCGAAGTCACTGTTGTAACAGCAAAGTCTTCTGCTGAAGATATACTCGAACAAAAACCTGATGGCATTTTTCTATCAAATGGACCAGGCGATCCTGATGCGTGCGATTACGCAATTAACACAATAAATAAAATCATTAATTCTAAGATACCTGTGTTTGGTATTTGTTTAGGTCATCAGTTGCTATCGTTGGCGCTAGGTGCGAAAACTATAAAGATGAAATTTGGACATCATGGAGCGAATCACCCAGTTTTATCGCTTCATGACGGACGAGTTTTAATTACGAGTCAAAATCATGGCTTTGCTGTTGACGAAGAAACATTACCCAAAGATTTAATAGCGACACACCGTTCTTTATTCGATGGCTCATTACAAGGCGTACGTCACAAGAAATATCCAGTATTTGGATTTCAGGGGCATCCTGAAGCAAGCCCAGGTCCACATGACCTAGGCTCGCTTTTTAACAATTTCATTGAATTAATGAGAAAAAGTAAGTTGTAAATTTGTTTATGCCAAAAAGAACAGACATAAGTAGTATTCTCATCATTGGGGCAGGTCCGATTATCATTGGACAGGCATGTGAATTTGATTATTCAGGCGCACAAGCCTGTAAAGCTCTTCGTGAAGAAGGTTATAGAGTGATTCTCGTTAATTCAAATCCCGCAACAATAATGACAGATCCAGATATGGCAGATGCGACATATATAGAACCTGTTAATTGGCGAATTGTAAAAAAAATTATCGAAAAAGAACGCCCCGATGCATTATTGCCAACAATGGGAGGGCAAACAGCACTTAATTGCGCTCTAGATCTTGATAAACAAGGTGTACTTAAAGAGTATGGTGTAGAAATGATCGGTGCATCAAAAGATGCGATTGATAAAGCGGAAGATCGTGAAAAATTTCGTGAAGCAATGAAAAAAATTGGTCTAGCAATGCCGCAATCTGAAATTGCACACGATATAAAACAGGCAAAGCAAGCATTAGGCACGATAGGATTTCCGGCAATAATTCGTCCCTCGTTTACACTTGGAGGCACAGGCGGTGGTATTGCTTATAATGAAAATGAATATTTTGAAATTTGTGAAAAGGGGTTTGAAGCATCACCAGTATCGGAGATTTTGATAGAACGGTCAGTTTTAGGATGGAAAGAATATGAGATGGAAGTCGTTCGGGATAAAAACGATAACTGCATCATTGTTTGTTCGATTGAAAATTTTGATCCCATGGGTATTCATACCGGAGATTCTATAACTGTTGCCCCAGCACAAACCCTAACAGATAAGGAATATCAAATTATGCGTGATGCTTCCATAAAAGTATTACGTGAGATTGGTGTAGATACAGGCGGTTCTAATGTTCAGTTTGCGGTTAATCCTGAGAATGGGGAACTAATAATTATTGAAATGAATCCAAGGGTTTCTCGTTCGTCAGCACTAGCCTCAAAAGCAACCGGTTTTCCAATCGCAAAAGTAGCCGCCAAACTAGCGGTAGGATTTACTTTAGATGAATTAAAGAATGAAATTACAGGAGGAGTTACCCCTGCATCATTTGAACCCACGATTGATTATATTGTTACAAAAATACCTCGTTTTACTTTCGAAAAATTTCCTCAGGCAGATGATCGCCTGACAACACAAATGAAATCTGTCGGCGAAGTAATGGCAATGGGCCTTACATTCCAAGAATCATTACAAAAGGCTCTCTGTGGTTTGGAAACTAATGTAACAGGATTAAATGAGATTTTTATTAAAACCAAAGAAAATACTCTAGACAAACTCCATAAAGAATTACGTGTGCCGGGCGCGCATAGACTTTGGTATGTTGCCGATGGATTTAGGTATGGTATGAGTATTGCAGATATTTTTAATATTACTCACATAGATCCATGGTTTTTAGTGCAGATTGATAATTTAGTTAAGGAAGAAAATAAAGTTAAAGAGAAAGGTTTTATTTCTTTAACAGAAGAACGGTTAAGACAATTAAAACGAAAGGGCTTTTCAGATTCACGATTAGCCGAGTTAGTAGGTAAATTGGAATTTGAGATTCGTGAACTACGAATTAAGAAAAACATTCGGCCTGTTTTTAAACGTGTTGATTCATGTGCCGCAGAATTTGAGTCAACTACTGCTTACATGTATTCATGCTATGGTTCTGAATGTGAAGCTTTACCGAGTGATAGAAAAAAAATCATGGTACTAGGTGGTGGGCCAAATAGAATTGGACAGGGGATTGAGTTTGATTATTGTTGTGTCCAAGCTGCATTTGCGATGCGCGATGCCGGGTATGAGACAATCATGGTTAATTGCAATCCGGAGACTGTTTCGACTGATTATGATACGTCGGATCGTCTTTATTTTGAGCCATTAACACTAGAAAACGTTTTAGAAATTATTAATATTGAGAATCCTTTTGGTGTAATTGTTCAGTACGGAGGACAAACACCATTAAAACTTGCTCGAGATCTTGAAAATGAAGGAGTGCCAATTATTGGCACAAGCCCAGATTCAATTGATCTTGCAGAAGACAGAGAAAGATTCCAGCAGTTATTGAATGATATTGGTTTGAGGCAACCCCCAAATGCGACAGCTAGAAATATTGATCAAGCAGTCAAATCGGCCGATAAAATTGGTTTCCCGTTAGTAGTTAGACCCTCTTATGTATTGGGCGGACGTGCAATGGAGATTGTTCATAATAAAGAAGACCTCAGAGATTATATGAAAAAGGCTGTTAAAGTTTCAAATTCATCACCTGTACTGCTAGATAGATTTTTAAATGATGCGATAGAAGTAGATGTCGACGCTGTTTCTGATGGTAAAGATGTTTTTATCGCAGGTATTATGGAGCATATTGAGCAAGCAGGCGTACATTCGGGTGATTCTGCATGCTCATTACCACCTTTTAGTTTAAGCGAGCCCATACAAAAGCAGCTTTCAGCACAAGTGAATTTAATGGCAAAGGGGTTGGATGTTGTTGGTCTAATGAATGCTCAGTTTGCCATTCAGGGAGATGAGATTTATGTTCTTGAGGTTAACCCAAGGGCTTCAAGGACAGTTCCTTTTGTATCGAAAGCGACAGGACTTCCCATTGCGAAGATTGCCGTGAATTGTATGGTCGGGAATAGTTTAGAATCACAAGGCATAACTGACGTACCTAAACTTAACTATTATTGTGTTAAAGAGTCTGTATTTCCTTTTATAAAATTTCCCGGCGTCGATCCATTATTGGGTCCAGAGATGAAATCAACAGGCGAAGTCATGGGGGTAGGTAAAAATTTTGGAGAGGCATTTGCAAAAAGCCAATCAGCAGCTGGTGAGATATTATCTTCTTCCGGCCGAGCATTTATTAGTGTTAAAGACATTGATAAAGAATTAGCGATTGTTATAGCTAATGAACTGTCTGAATTAGGATTTGAAATATGCGCGACATTAGGAACTAGTAATATTTTGAATGAGGCAGGCATAAAGTGCAGCAAGGTTAATAAAGTGAGGGAGGGAGAACCTCATATTGTTAACATGTTAGAGAATAATGAGATTGCCTTAATTGTTAATACAACGGAAGGTAAAAATGCAATAGCAGATTCTTTTTCAATAAGAAGAACAGCGCTCCAACAAAAAGTATTTTATACCACGACAATGGCAGCCGCTCAGGCAACTGTAGAAGCATTAAAGCAAAAAGATTATAGTAGTGTTAATAGCCTACAAGAATTACATACAGGAATTTTTTCATGAGTAAAACACCGATGACAAAAATTGGAGCGGAAAAGTTACGGGAACAATTGCATGAACTAAAAACAATTGAGAGACCTCGTATTATAGCAGCGATTGCTGAAGCGAGAGCACACGGTGATCTAAGTGAGAATGCTGAGTATCATGCGGCTCGCGAACAACAAAGTTTTATGGAAGGACGTATAAATAAAATCGAATCAACACTTGCCGATGTTCAAATTATCGATGTAAAAGGAATTACTGAAAGGGACAAAGTTGTTTTTGGTGCAACTGTTACTATTTTAAATCTTGATTCAGATGAAGAGGTTATCTACCAAATAGTTGGTGAATTAGAAGCTGATATAAATACAGGGCTAATTTCAATAGCATCACCTATTGCTCGTTCACTAATAGGTAAAAAAATAGGTGATATAGTAGATGTTAATGCACCTAGCGGTGTAATTGAGTATGAGCTTATTAAAATTTGTTATATATAATTTTTTAAATGACAAAGAACAAGTCTAGTAAACAGTGGCTAAAATCACAAAATAAGGATCTATATGTAAAAAAAGCTCGAGAGTCGCATTTTCGTTCTCGGGCGGTTTATAAACTTCAAGAAATAGATCAAAAAGATAAATTAATAAAACCTAATCATTGTGTAATTGATCTCGGATCTTCGCCTGGGGGTTGGTCGCAATATTTAAGTAGCATCATAGATTCTCGTGGTCAAATTATAGCTATTGATATGTTACCTATGGAACCGATCGGCCAAGTTTCTTATATACTGGGCGATTTTACAGAAGAAATCGTTCAAAAACAGTGCTTTATACAAGTTGGAAAACAGGGTGCAGACCTTGTAATTTCTGATATGGCCCCCAATCTAACAGGTATAAGGGTTACAGACCAGTCGCGAAATATAGTTCTTGCTGAATTTGTGTATGATTTTTGTACTCGAATTTTAAAGCCAGGAGGTGATTTATTGGTTAAGCTTTTTGAAGGAGAGGGAACGCATGAATATAGGCAATTGCTACAAGACAATTTTTCTAAGGTTTTGACAAGAAAACCAAAAGCATCGCGCGATCAATCAAGAGAATTTTATATTTTAGCGCGCTCTTATAAATTATAGTAAAATTTAGGCACTTGAGAACATAGGACCAAGGGGATTATTAAATTGAGTGATATGATGAAGAATCTAATTTTATGGGTTGTTATAGCGCTTGTTATGATGACCGTTTTTAAAAACTTCAGTAATCCAGCAATGTCTGGAGAAATTACATATTCCCAGTTTATTTCTGATGTTAAGACAGGCCGTGTTGGCTCAGTAAATATTGAAGGTAGCTCAATAACTGGAAATCGTACTGATGGAAGTCGATTTAACACATACAGTCCTGAAACTAATAACGATGCATTAATTGGTACGTTGCTAGAGAATAATGTAGAGATTAAAGGGATGGAACCTAATAAGAATTCATTTTGGGCTCATGCTTTAATTTCATGGTTTCCTATTATATTGTTGCTCGGAATTTGGATCTATTTTATGCGACAAATGCAAGGCGGTGGCGGTGGTCGAGGGGCATTATCATTCGGTAAGAGCCGCGCACGTTTGTTGAGCGAAGATCAAATAAAAATAACTTTTAACGATGTAGCTGGCATAGAAGAAGCGAAACAAGAAGTTTTAGAGCTAGTAGAATTTTTACGTGACCCAGGTAAATTTCAAAAACTCGGTGGCAAAATTCCTTCAGGTGTTTTAATGGTTGGTTCCCCCGGGACCGGTAAAACTTTATTAGCAAAAGCTATTGCTGGCGAAGCCAGAGTTCCTTTCTTTACGATTTCAGGTTCTGATTTTGTTGAAATGTTTGTGGGTGTGGGTGCATCTCGTGTTAGAGATATGTTCGAGCAGGCGAAGAAACATTCACCGTGTATTATTTTTATTGATGAAATTGATGCTGTAGGACGCCATCGTGGAGCTGGTTTGGGCGGCGGTCATGATGAACGCGAACAAACATTAAATCAATTATTGGTTGAGATGGATGGGTTTGAAGGCAATGAAGGAGTGATTGTGATTGCAGCGACAAATCGTCCCGATGTTTTGGACCCGGCATTATTAAGACCAGGTCGTTTTGATCGTCAAGTAGTTGTTCCATTGCCAGATATTCGTGGCCGCGAACAAATTCTAAAGGTGCATATGCGCAAAGTCGCTTTGGGTGATAATGTTAAAGCCAATATTATTGCACGTGGCACCCCTGGTTTTTCTGGCGCGGATTTATCTAATCTAGTTAATGAGGCAGCATTATTTGCAGCACGTGCCGATAAAAAATTTGTTGATATGGAAGAATTTGAAAGGGCTAAAGACAAAATTATGATGGGTACTGAACGTCGTTCTTTAGTTATGAGCGAGGAAGAAAAGAAACTTACTGCTTATCATGAAGCTGGGCATGCAATTGTTGGGAGATTAGTCCCATCCCACGATCCAGTTTATAAGGTGACGATAATTCCTCGTGGCCGAGCATTAGGGGTTACTATGTTTTTACCGGAAGAGGATCGCTTAAGCTACAGCAAGGAATTGATAGAGAGCCAAATTTCGAGTTTGTTTGGAGGCCGTATCGCAGAGGAGCTTATTTTTAATGCAAGTAAAGTTACAACCGGCGCCAGCAATGATATTGAGCGTGCAACACAACTTGCTCGTAATATGGTTACAAAATGGGGTTTATCAGAAAAACTTGGCCCATTAACTTATAGCGAAGAAGACGGAGAAGTTTTTTTAGGTCGCTCAGTAACACAACATAAAGCTATTTCTGATGAAACAGCACACACTATTGACGAGGAGATTCGCAATATAGTTGATAAAAATTATAAGCGTTCTGAAAGACTACTTAAAAAGAATGTGGATAAGCTTCATTTAATGGCTGATGCGTTGATTAAATACGAGACTATAGATGCAGATCAAATTGACGATATTATGAAAGGAAAAGCACCAAGACCACCATCAGATTGGAATGATAGTAATGATCAAAATACTTTATCCAAAAAGAAAACAAAGAAAAAAACTAGATCCTCAAAAAAGAATACCGCACCGTCAGGCGAACCACCTGCTAAACCGGCTTAGACATTTTTAATTAAGTTAAGCAATGGTGGTTTGATAGGTTTTTATATCAATACAAACAGTACACTTAATTTCAATTAATAAGGTAATTACTATTAAAAAAGATACAAGAAAATTTTTCGGAACTGATGGTATACGCGGTAGCGTTGATGACGGCGGAATAAATGCAGATTTTGTGATGAAGCTGGGATGGGCCGCGGGACGGGTATTAGCAAAAAAAGGTAGCGGACCTGTTTTAGTGGGGAAAGATACTCGAATATCTGGTTATATGTTTGAGTCGGCGTTAGAAGCTGGTTTATCAGCAGCTGGTGTTGATATTCGTTTATTAGGCCCGATGCCAACTCCAGGAATCGCTTTTTTAACAAGGAGCACACGTGCTCAAGCTGGAATTGTTATAAGCGCATCACATAATCCATTTCACGATAATGGGATTAAATTTTTTGCTAGTGATGGTACTAAATTGGATGATGATGTTGAGATGGAAATCGAATATGAATTAAATTATCCAATGCGATCCGTTCCCTCCCTTAATCTTGGTAAAGCACGACGTATAACTGATGCACCAAGGCGATATATTGAGTTTTGTAAATCAAAAATTAAGAATAATATAAATTTCAATGATCTAAGAATAGTTATTGATTGCGCAAATGGCGCAACTTATCACATAGCCCCCAAAGTTTTTGAAGAATTAGGTGCGGAAGTTATATTACACGCAGCATCCCCGGATGGTTTGAATATCAATGATGAATGCGGGGCAACTTCCCCCAGCGTTCTACAGCAATTGGTCAAAGAGTCTCGTGCTGATGTAGGGATTGCATTTGATGGAGATGGCGACAGACTAATTATGGTGGATCAGCAAGCAAACATATTGGACGGCGATGATATTCTTTACATAATTGCACGTTCACAAGTTGAAAATTTACATGGTGCTGTTGTTGGTACTGTTATGAGTAATTTAGGTTTGGAGCACGCGATTAATAGGCTCGAGTTGGATTTTTTTAGAGCCTCAGTTGGGGATCGTTATGTTATGGAACTATTACTTAAAAAGGGCTTGACGTTAGGCGGGGAAACTTCAGGGCATATCATTAATTTAGACCTTACCACTACTGGCGATGGAGTAATAACAGCATTACAGGTACTGGAAACAATAGTTTCAACAGATAGAAGTCTTTCAGAACTTACTAGAGATATTAAAAAATATCCACAACTAACAAGAAATATTCAATTTGACACACAAGTTGATATAACGAAGAACGTTGATATAGATCGCGTGATAAAGGATTCAGAAGATGTTTTGGGTGATACTGGTCGAGTTGTGATAAGGCCTTCGGGAACTGAATCTTTAATAAGAGTTATGGTTGAAGGTAAAAATGAGAATCAAGTAGAGAACCTTGTTAATGAAATTGTAGATAAAGTTAGCAAGATTACAAGAAGTCTGCATTAAGAGTTAGTAACTTATTTTAATAATTTAAATTCCTTCTCATTAAATCCAACTAAGTATTTATTTTTTGACTTAATTATAGGTCGTTTTATAATTGTTGGATTATTCAGCAGAAGCTCAATTAGGTCTGATTTTACCTCTATTGCTTTTTCTCTATTAGATAATTTTCTCCAACTAGTACTGCGTTTGTTTATAAGTAGCTCTATTTTTATATTTTCAAGGAATTCTTTTATTGTTGTTTTTTTTATACCATCTAAACGAAGATCATGGAAAACATATTTAATAGAATTCTCATCTAACCATTTACGAGATCTTTTTACACTATCACAGTTTTTTATACCATATAGAATGATCGAAGACATAAATAATGATGAATTTATAGCTCACGTAAAATTTCGTTTATACCAACTTTACTTAATGTTTTTTCATCGACCGTTTTTACTATAACTGCACAGTAAAGACTATATTTACCATCTTTTGATGGTAAGTTTCCTGAAACGACAACAGAACCAGGCGGGACGAAACCATATGTAATTTCACCCGTGTTACGATTATAAATTCGTGTGCTTTGACCAATATAAACACCCATCGAAATAACTGACCCTTCCCCTACAATTACACCTTCAACAACTTCAGAGCGAGCGCCGATAAAACAATTATCTTCAATAATAGTTGGGTTTGCTTGTAATGGTTCGAGTACTCCCCCAATTCCAACACCGCCTGACAAATGAACGTTTTTCCCGATTTGGGCACATGAACCAACTGTTGCCCAAGTATCAACCATAGTTCCATCATCAACATAAGCTCCAATATTTACGAAGCTAGGCATTAGCACCACATTTTGACCAATAAAACTACCCTGTCTTACAATAGCTGTAGGTACAACACGAGCACCAGTATTAATAAAGTCGTCTTTGTTGAAATCACAAAATTTGCTTGGAATCTTATCAAAGTAATTAGCGTGATTACCTGAAATCACAACATTTTCGTCAAGAATAAAAGATAGTAATACAGCTTTCTTTAGCCATTGATTTACAATCCATTCGTTACTAATTTTTTCTGCTATTCTTAACTCTCCGTTATCTAATTTTTGAATAATATCTTTGATAGAATTTTTAAGTTCGTTATTGTCTTGTTTCGGATCAATTTTTGCCCGTTTATCAAATTGCTCATTAATAAAACTTTCTAAATTATCCATTTCTTTTCCCTACATTTTAATGTGTATTTTCAATAAATTTTTTGATTCGTCTTGCAGCTTCAATACATGTGTCGGTCTCTGGAACTAAAGCGATACGGACACGCTTATCACCCGGATTTATATTGTCAACATTACGAGATAAATATGAACCGGGTAGAACTTTGACATTTTCACTTGTATATAGTTCTCTTGCAAAGTCTATATCTGAGCAGGGTAATTTAGGCCATAAATAAAAACCTCCCGATGGCGGCATTACTGGTAAAACCGACTCTAATTTACGGCAAACCTTTAAAAATTTTTCTCTATATATATCTCGATTTTCCTTCACATGTTCATCATCATTCCATGCAACGATACTTGCCTTTTGAACATGAAGAGGCATTGCGCAACCATGATAGGTCCTATAACGATAAAATATTTCAATTATTTCGCTATCACCCGCTACGAATCCAGAACGAAGTCCAGGCACATTTGAACGTTTGGATAGACTATGAAATATTAGACAGCGCTTATATTCGGAGTTACCAAGTTTTTTAGCATATTCAAGCAAACTTAACGGTGGTTGTTCTTCATCGTGATAAATTTCTGAGTAACATTCATCGGAAGCAATAATGAAATTATACTTTCCTGAAAGTTCTATCAGTTCTTTTATAAAATCAAAATCAATTACGGCTCCACTTGGATTACCAGGCGAACACAAATAAAATAGTTGGCAACGTCGCCATATTTCTTTTGGTACTAGAGATAAATCAGGAATGTAATTATTTTCTTCAATACAATTTAAATAATAGGGTTCAGCCCCTGCCAGTAGAGCTGCTCCCTCATAGATTTGATAAAAAGGGTTTGGCACTATAACAATCGGTTTCGTAGTTTTTTTGTTTACCACGGTTTGTGCAATGGAAAAAAGCGCCTCCCTTGTTCCATTTACAGGTAGTATATTTTTTTCTTCATTTAAAGTTTTTTTAGAAAGGTTAAATCGTCTACATAACCAATTAATAATTGCCATTCTTAATTCATTAGAGCCACGCGTAGTTGGATATATTGATATATTACTGATATTTAATTCCAATTCTTTCGTTATAAACGATGGTGTTTGATGTTTTGGTTCTCCAATTGCTAGTGTTATCGCTGATTTTTTGGTATTAGCACTACATTTACTAAGTAACTTTTTCAGTTTTTCAAAAGGGTAAGCGTGTAGGTTTTCCAGTCCAGGATTCATTTAAAGAAATATTAAATAGCTTATTTTTGATAAATTTTTGAAGAATATAGTTTGATACTTAAATAATTAACTTTATTATGCATTCAAGAGTATATGAATTAAGCCGGTTGTTAGTATTACTAAAGTTACAAAAAAAACAGTAAGATAAATTACGTCTTTCTCGAAATAGGCAACAACCATAAAACACGTCATGCCGATAATGGTGAGGCCAAAATCGAATTCTTGCGGTAGTCCACTTGAACGTAATATGACACCAAGAATTGTAGTCAATCCACCTAACCATCTGAGCCTGTTAAGATCTGATTCTCTATACAAAGGAATTTTATATACTTGATGCATTTTTTGTTCAATGAGACCCATTCTTTTACCCCCTTCAAATCGGGCTTATATAACTATTGTGTTTAAATAAATTTAGGATAATTTATTATACGATATCACGCTTGTTTATCCCAACTAGACACACAATTTTCTTATCATTTTCTTGTATACTTGATTTCTCGGTGAGATTATTTGAGTTATAAAATGAATTTTTCAAAGGTAATCAAATCTCAGGAAATACGTGACTTTTTATGACATAGATGTATGCTTGCCTACTTTTTCAAAAAATTATGTTTTGGAACTTAAACAACTAACAAATGACTAAGAAAATTTTAATTTTACCTGGTGACGGTGTTGGCCCAGAAATTATCGCTCAGGCTGAGAAAATATTATCATTTCTTATCGCCGAAACGGGTTTAGCTATCGAATTAGATCGTGGATTAATTGGTGGTAATGCTATTGATGAGACTGGCGCCCCTTTACCGGAAGAGACGTTAAAAAAGGCAAATGAATCAACAGCTATCCTGATGGGGTCGGTCGGTGGTCCAAAGTGGGAATCAATTGATCGCCAGCTTCGTCCCGAGAGAGGATTATTGGCAATTCGAGGTGAACTCGAGTTATTTGCGAATTTACGACCCGCTTTTTTGTTTTCACAGTTACTAAAAGCATCTACTTTGAATGAAGAAGTTGTTAGCGGTCTTGATCTGATGATAGTTCGAGAGCTTACTGGGGGCATTTACTTTGGTAATCCTCGTGGCATTAGAGAACTCAGTGATGGACAGCGTGAGGGGTTTAATACACTTGTTTATAATGAAAGTGAGATTAAACGTATCGCCAAGGTTGCATTCGAAACTGCAAGCAAGCGCCAAGGTCGTTTGTGTTCAGTTGATAAAGCAAATGTACTAGAGGCAACCGAGTTATGGCGAGAAATTGTCAGTGAGATGGCAAAAGATTACCCAGATGTTGAGTTGCAGCATATGTATATAGATAATGCTTCGATGCAGTTGGTGAGAGCGCCAAAACAATTCGATGTTATTCTGACGACCAATATGTTTGGTGATATTTTATCAGACCTTGCGTCTATGTTAACTGGGTCAATCGGTATGTTACCTTCTGCATCATTAGCCAGTGATGGTAAAGGAATGTATGAACCGGTACATGGTTCTGCCCCAGATATTGCCGATCAAAATATTGCTAATCCCTTAGCGACAATTTTGTCGTTATCAATGCTATTGAGATATTCTTTGGGCGAAGACAAATTAGCGAATATGTTAGAGCAAGCGGTTAGTCAGGTTTTAACGGATGGATTTAGGACAAAAGACATTTATTCTGATGGAATGACATGCGTAGGGACTGATGAGATGGGTGATGCGGTGATTAAAACTTTATCAACTTTATTGGTCTAAATAATTTTTTAAAATATATTAATTTAAAAACTATGGTAGAAAAAAAATACAATGTTGCTGTTGTTGGCGCGACAGGTTTGGTCGGTAGAACCATGCTATCAATCTTGGCGGAATCTAATTTCCCTGTTGATAAGGTTTATGCTTTGGCCAGCAGCCGTTCTGCTGGGACACGCATAACATTTAAAGATAGTGAGCTGATTGTCGGCGATTTGGAAACTTTTGATTTTAATTTGGTTGAGATAGGACTTTTCTCACCAGGCGCATCTGTTTCTGCTATTTATGCACCAAAGGCAGCTGATGTCGGGTGTGTTGTGATCGATAATACATCAAAATTTCGTTATGAAGATGATATTCCATTAGTAGTCAGTGAGGTCAATCCTCATGCTGTTTGCAATTATAAAAATAGAGGAATTATTGCCAATCCAAATTGTTCAACAATTCAGATGTTGGTGGCATTAAAACCAATTTATGATGCGGTTGGTATTGAGCGCATTAATGTGTGTACCTATCAAGCAGTATCAGGAACTGGTAAAGACGCAGTTGAGGAACTTGAAAAACAGACAACTGATTTTATAAATAGACGACAAATATTAAATCAGGTTTATCCAAAACAAATAGCCTTTAATGCAATACCACATATAGATGCATTTCAAGATAATGGATACACAAAAGAAGAGATGAAAATGGTGTGGGAAACAAAAAAGATTTTCGAAGATGAATCAATTTTAGTAAATCCGACTGCTGTTAGGATTCCTGTATTTTATGGGCATTCAGAAGCGGTACATATTGAGACAAAAGATAAGATTAATGCTGGAAATGCCAGAAAATTGTTGGAAAAGATGCCCGGGGTGATTGTGCTTGATTCGCATGAGGATGGGGGTTATCCGACTGCTGTTTCAGAGGCTGAGGGGAAAAACCCCATTTTTGTAGGGAGAATTAGAGAGGATATATCTCATCCTAGAGGGCTAGATATGTGGATTGTATCGGATAATGTACGTAAGGGAGCCGCATTGAATTCCATTCAAATTGCCGATATTCTGGTAAAAAACTACATATAGTTTATAGTTAGCAGATAATTATAATGTATATTAGCAAGTTCTTATGAGACGCATAGTATCTACAATTATCTTTTTGTTGTTAAGTCCAGCCATTGTATACGCGCTTGGTTTGGGTGATGTTGTCGTAAGCTCAGCCCTAAATCAACCTTTAGAGAGTAGAATTGAATTGCTGTCTCCATCACCTGATGAGCTTGATTCTCTCAAGGTCACTTTGGCAGATAGCACTGCATTTGCAAAAGCTGGGGTAGATCGTCCTTTCAATTTAGGTAAGTTGAAGTTTGATTTACAACGTTCAGTTGATGATAGTCCAGATTATATAAGTGTTTCGACTCAAACACCTATTAGAGAGCCATTTTTAAATTTTCTAATTGAAGTAAATTGGTCAAATGGACGCATATTACGTGAATATACTATCTTACTTGATCCTCCATCTTACGATTTTCGCTCGAGAATAGAGAGATCAGTAGAATCAGGGGCGGTTGCCACAAATGTGATTCAAGACTCAGTTTCTGAAAACATGTCTCAGCATGAAGAATCTACTTATTCGCCGGTAACAAATTTTACTGGCAGTGATTACGGTCCGACAGCAAGACGAGATACTCTATCTGAAATTGCTGATAAAACACGTCCAGATAAATCAATTAATTTAAATAAGATGATGATGGCTATATTTAGGGCTAATCCAGAAGCATTTATTAATCAAAATATAAATGGGTTAAAGGGAGGTTACGTTCTTCGCATTCCTGATGAAGCCATGATAGACGAATTAACCTCAGCTGAAGCTCTTGAGAAAGTTAGATCACATCATATAGCTTGGGGAGATGTAACGTATACAGAAGATATTACTGCCACTCAAGAACAACCTCAGACTGTTACAGAAACTGATTCTGGCGAAGAAAAAACTGTAGATGTAGATAAAACTGATGTAACTGATCCAGAACTTAGACTAGTTGTAGCAGATGATGGTGTTGAAGGAACACAAGAAACAGGAGAACTCGAGTCAACTAAATCTAATGATTTGTTAGTAGCAGAAGAAACAATAGAAACATTAACTCAAGAAAATTTTGAGCTTAAAGCTAGACTAAAAGAGTTAGAAACGCTCGTTGATCAACTTAAACCACTATTAACACTTAAAGATGATGAATTGGCTGCATATCAAGTTCAGTTAGCTACTCAAGAAGATGCAAGTACAGTAATTCAAACAGAAGAAGAGGGATTTGAAGAAGAAGAGGGATTTGAAGAAGAAGAAGAAAGTGGGTTTGCAACAGAATCAATTAACACATCAGAAGAAGTTGCTGAAGAGGGATTTGAAGCAGAAGAAGAGGGATTTGAAGCAGAAGAAGAGGGATTTGAAGAAGATATAGTTGGGGAAGTTACTGAGCCATCTTCAGAAGGAGATGAGTATGCGGAATCGGTTGAGCGTGACGCAGCATTAGTACAAGAGGCGCTTGGTCCATTTGATTCAATTACTGAAAAAATTAAAAATATACTTTTAGGTAAGATTGGTATAGCAATTTTCGCTACATTAGTGCTTCTACTCATATTATTACGATTCAGAAAAGAACCTGTTGAAACGGTTCATATTGAGCCGATTGACGATGCTGAACTTGCTGAAATTAATAAAGAAGTTACCGATTTAATGGATGATGCCGCCGCAACTAAAAGTCCTGATAGTAAAATTGCAAGCGAAGATGAAGCAATTATTTCGTCACAAGAAACTCAATCAGAAGATGAAACGTCATTTGATGATGAAGATAAGACGGTATTTTCTGAAGATCCAGATACATTTATGGATGAAGTTAATACATATATGGCATTTGAACAATTTGCTGAGGCAGAAAAATCAGTTCGTGACGCGATGTTAGACGATCCAGATAATCATGAATTACATTTAAAGTTACTAGAAATATTTTATACCGCAGGCGATAAAGAAGAATATGAGAAAGCAGCAAAAACTATAAGTAATAAATTTGGCACTGATAGTGAGACGTGGGATAAAACTGTAACTATGTGGCAAGAAATGACCAATTCACCTTTGTCTATATCTGATAGTGGTAGCGAAGATGAAACAATGGTTGTTGGCGCAGCTGATGATGCTAGTGAAGATGAAACAATGATTGTCGCTGATAGTGGT
>CAJWIE010000013.1 GCA_913041115.1 uncultured Legionellales bacterium
GTTAATTCCCCTGATGATATGGCTCGTATGCATCTAGGAATGAAACGAGTTAGTCAAGAGGCAATCGTAAAATGGAAAGATGATCACGGTTATAACAAGCCTATACTGATAAATAGCGAAGCAAGTGGAATAAAGAAAATAACCAATACTATTTTTTTTGAAAATTCAATTAAATTATTTGTTTTCGATTTTGGTCGATCTGATAGTGGTCGAGACATTGGTTATGATATAAGCCAGAGAATGTGGCCTAGTTTAGCAATTACTGTACCTAGCCTACTTGTTGGTTTGTTGGCATATATTACGTTTGGCTTGATACTTGCTTTTTTTCGGGGTACTTATGTTGATGTAAGTGGTGTCGTGTTATGCGTTATTATGATGTCAATATCAGGGCTATTTTATATTATCGGCGGCCAGTATCTTATCGGTAAATTTCTCCATTTAGTTCCTATATCAGGTTATGACTCAGGGCTAAATGCATTTAAATTTATCATTTTACCCGTGTTAGTTGGATTAATTGGTGGGGTAGGTGCTAGTACACGTTGGTATAGAACAATTTTTCTTGAAGAAATGAATAAAGACTATGTACGTACTGCAAGAGCGAAAGGTTTATCTGAATCAAGCGTATTATATAGACACGTTTTAAGCAACGGACTTATTCCAATTTTGACTGGTGTTGTAGTAATTCTTCCATCTCTTTTTATCGGTAGTCTAATTGTTGAATCATTTTTTGCTGTTCCAGGATTAGGAAGCTATACCATTGATGCAATTAATAGACAGGATTTTTCAATTGTAAGATCGATGGTTTTTTTAGGTTCGGTTTTATATATCATTGGTTTAATTCTCACTGATATTTCTTATACATTTGTTGACCCAAGGGTCGGATTAAATTAATTAAGATTATGCCTGTTATATTTATTACTGATTTTTTAATATTCCTACTTCTATTTGTCGTTGTTGGATTTTATTTTTACGCAAGAAAACAAGAACATTTATCGTCACCATGGAAAGATGTAAAAAAACGTCCTTTAGCAATGTCATCAGCGATAATCTTATTTTTATTTGTCACTATTGGATTATTTGATTCAATACATTTTCATCCTAATATAGAAACGAATAAATCTAATGAAAATATATACTCTAATGAAATTTTTAGTGTTTTAGATGTATTGTTAAGTGATTTAAGAACAAAAAATGAAAAAACGTATTCAGCACCACTTGCAAGTTATTCATTCTCTAAGGAACTGATCGAACAAGAAAATGGTATTCAAATTAGGGATTATCCTAGATTGACGTATGGGGGAGCTTCACTTAATAATCCTAAAACTGAAAGCACAAGAGATATTATTAAACGTATTTCACGCGGATTTTTATATGGATTATTGATTAGTGTCGTTATTATTGCTGTAATAATTTTTGTTTTATCAAAGTTATGGCAAATTAACTATAGAAAGACTTTGCAGAATTGTTTTGAAAATAAAACAGAAATACATTGGTATTCAGTTTTTGCTACAATTTCCGTAATTTTCGTAACTATATGTATTATATATAATTTATCTCAAAATTATCATGTTTTTGGAACAGATAAAGTAGGGCAAGACGTTCTTTATCAAGCATTAAAGAGTGTTCGTACAGGGCTTGTTATTGGCACGTTAACAACACTAGTCATGTTACCATTTGCAGTAGTCATGGGGCTAATGGCGGGCTATTTTCGCGGATGGATAGATGATGTAATTCAATATCTTTATACAACGCTAAATTCTATACCAGGAGTTTTATTAATTGCCGCATCAATTCTTCTATTACAGGTGTATATCAGTAATCATGCTGATGATTTTAATAGTATAGAACAGAGAGCTGATTTAAGACTTTTATTCTTATGTATTATCTTAGGTATTACTAGCTGGACTGGTTTGTGTCGGTTACTAAGAGCAGAGACACTCAAATTAAGAGAGATTGATTATGTGCAAGCAGCTAAAGCTTTTGGTGTTGGAAATTTTGAAGTTATGTTTAGGCATCTACTTCCGAATGTCATGCATATTGTGATGATTTCGATTGTTCTAGATTTTAGTGGTCTTGTTTTAGCAGAAGCTGTACTTTCTTATATTAATATTGGTGTCGATCCTAGTATGTATAGTTGGGGCAACATGATTAACAGCGCAAGATTAGAGATGGCGCGTGAGCCAGTTGTTTGGTGGTCACTTGCGGCAGCATTTATTTTTATGTTTGTATTAGTTTTGGCAGCTAATCTTTTTTCGGATGCAGTTAGAGATGCTTTTGATCCAAGATTACGTGAATTTTAGGCTATTTTTAAAATGATTGATAATAACGAAAATCTTCTCCAAGTTAAGAATCTTACGGTCTCCACAGGCACAGGGTCCAAGATGCTTAACATCGTTAATAATATATCTTTTTGTATTCGGCGAGGAGAGACATTCGTTTTATTGGGCGAGTCGGGAAGTGGAAAATCAATTACCGCTCTGTCTATTATGAGATTATTGCCTACTGCCATAAAAATAACTGCAGGAGAAGTTATATTACACAAAAGTGATTTGTTTCAGTTACCTGAAAATAAAATGCGTAAGATTCGTGGCGCTAAGATCGGAATGATTTTTCAAGAACCTCAAACTTCATTGAATCCTGTACTTACTGCAGGCCAACAAATTAGCGAGACATTACGTCAGCATGATGATCTGTCAAAAAAACAATGTATAAAACGAACTATTGAATTACTTGATGCTGTGGGTATACCTGAGCCTAAAAGACGTATTAACGAATATCCTCATCAGTTCTCAGGTGGCATGATGCAACGAATTATGATCGCGATTGCATTAGCTGGTAAACCAGATTTACTCATTGCAGATGAACCCACAACAGCATTGGATGTAACAATTCAAGCTCAAGTATTAGAACTTCTTAGAAAATTACAACGCGATACTGGGATGTCAATTCTTTTTATTACACATGATTTAGGTGTTGCATCACAAATGGCTGATTATATTGCTGTAATGCAAAATGGTTCAATCGTTGAAACTAAAAGTAAAAAGGAATTATTTTCCAACCCTGAACATCCGTATACTTTAAAATTATTTGACGCTATTCCTAGCTGGAAAAAGCGTGAAAAAGAAGATGAAATCGAACAAATTGATCGCTCAAATCAGAAAAGCCTACTAAAAGTTAAAGATCTCAAAGTGTATTACCCGATTAAAAAGGGGATCTTTAAACGAACAGTAGGGTATGTTCAAGCAGTTGATAATGTTACGATTGATTTATATGCAGGGGAGACAGTCGCTATAGTTGGTGAATCTGGATCTGGTAAAACGACTATGGGTAAGGGAATTCTACAGCTATTAGATGTGACTTCGGGCAAAGTTACCTATCAGAAAACAGATTTAAATACATTAGATGCTTCATCTCTCAGGAAAATGAGAGCGGACATTCAGATAGTATTTCAAGACCCTTATTCCTCAATGAACCCAAGGATGATGATTAATGATGTTATTCAAGAGGGTATGATAGCGCAGAATATAGGAAACTCAGAAAAAGAAAGAGAAGAAAATACAGTTGAACTGTTAGAACAGGTCGGTTTGTTACCAGAACATCGTTATCGTTATCCGCATGAATTTTCTGGCGGACAGAGACAGCGCATATGTATTGCACGCGCATTAGCAGTTAAACCAAAACTTATCATTTGCGATGAACCAACAAGTGCCCTAGACGTTTCTGTTCAAGCACAAATATTAGCACTACTAAAAAAATTACAAAAAGAATATCGACTTGGATATTTATTTATCACACATAACATAAGTGTTGTTGAGTATATTGCTCACTATGTAGCAGTCATGTATGAAGGGAAAATTGTTGAACAGGGTAGCGTAGAAAAAATTCTGAAAAATCCTGAAAATCCATATACGAAAAGATTATTGTCAGCGGTACCTCGCATAGAATTAAAGTCACACTCACTATAAAAATTATTCATAGTGGAGAAGATTAGATTCATTTGTTAGTATAGTTTCTTGAAATTAAATATTTTTTTATGAGACATCTGTTATGAAGAGAGTTTGCTATTATGTGCTGTTTTTATTTATATGCTCTGGTATTGCTGCAGGGGATTTTACTAATCCTACGGCAAGAGTTAAGGATTCTGTCGAAAAAGTCATTATAATTTTAGAAGATGAATCGTTGGTGCGTGAAATACGCTGGGAAAAAATAGGCGTTGTTATTGATCAAAGTTTTGATTTTAGAAGTATGTCACAAAGTATTTTGGCGACTAATTGGAAGACTGCAACACCCGCTGAACGTGAAAAATTTGTTGAATTCTTTTCACAATATCTTGAAGAAATATACCGCGCAAAAATTGAAGCCTATACAAACCAAAAAATTGAATATGTTGGCGAAACAATAAATGGAAAAAGGGCAGTTGTTGAAACATTAATCATAACTGATAACACAGAAATTCCAGTAAATTATAAATTGAAAAACAATGATGGAACTTGGTTTGCCTATGATGTTGTTATTGAAGGAATTAGTCTTGTAAGTAATTATCGTAGTACTTTCGCAGCTATTGTTAAAAATGACGGAATGGACGGATTATTAAATGACATCCAACAAAGGATTGATAAATATAAATCTTCTGAAGGGTTTGATTCTTACTCTGAGACTACTGAAGATAGTTAGGCATGTATAAGTAGTTTATTTTCCTGATTCAAATATATATTTACTAATTAACTCTTCAAGATTTATTGACGGCTCAGTTTCTGTAATCGTCATATTAGGTTCAATAATCATGTTGCTTCCACCTGGTGATATTTTTAAGAATTTGTCTCCAATTATCCCAGCTGTTCTAATGGAGGCAATGGAATCGTCTGGTATCTGAATATTATTTTCAAGAGCTATATAAACTTCCGCCAAATAAGTCTCAGGGTTAAACATTATGTCTGTTACTTTACCTACAGGAACACCGGCTATTTCAACATGCGCCCCTTTTTTTAGTCCTGATGCCGATGTGAATTCAGCTTTAATCTTGTACTGTTGACTGTTTAGTAATCCAAAGTCACCCATACGTAGCGCAAGAAAAGTAATTGCAATAATACCAATTAATAAAAATATGCCGACAAGTATTTCTGTATGCTGTTTTTCATTCATAATTGTAGTTTACAGTATCAATGCACTGAGTAAATAATCACTAAAAAGGATGGTTATTGATGATATTACTACTGCTTCAGTTGTTATACGGCTTACTCCCTCAGAGCCATAGGCTCCGCTTTTATCCAGATGAAGATTGAAGCCCCTCTCGCAAGAAATCCATACTATTAATAAGCCAAATACAATTGATTTAGTCAGCCCCATACATAAGTCTCGATTTAATACCGCATCATTCATGTTTTGAAAAAATGACCCTGCGCTGACATCAAATAGTATAACTCCGACAAAATACCCGCCAAATATGCCCACAACAATGAAAATCGCAGTTAATATTGGCACACAGAGAATACCGGCAAGTATTCTTGGTGAAATTAAGTAACGATGAGGATCTATTCCCATACATTCTAAAGCATCAATTTGATTATCAATACGCATGATTCCAATTTCCGCACACATTGCAGAACCGGTACGACCAATTACCATTAATGCTGTTAATACCGGCCCTAATTCTCTTGTCAGACTCAATCCGACAGCCGAACCTAATAAACTAATAGAGCCAAATCTAACAAGTGTGTCATAAAATTGTAGAGCAATTACCATACCGACAAATAAACCCGCAACAACAATAACCAGTACCGAACGTGCCCCTACAAATAGAATCTGTTTTAGTAGTAAATTGATAGAATATGGAGGGATTAATAACGAACGAATTGCCTCATATAAAAAAATACCAGCAATACCAAGGCGAATTAGTATATTACTCAACATTATTTTTTTTAATTGTAGGCGCATGATTATTTTTTTGTAAGTCTATTTAAATAATCTTTTGCATCTAATGGATTACTGATGGCACGACGTTCTAGCATATTTATAATTCTTGAATCATTTGATTTTTTTATTACTTCTTTACTACCCACTAGAATTATTTCACCTTTATCTAAAATTGTTATTCTATCGGCAATTTTAAACGCACTTTCAAGCTCATGTGTAACGACGATTATTGACATATTTAGCGTATCACGTAATTGTAGAATCAAATTATCAAGATGTGCTGAAGTTATAGGATCTAACCCAGCAGAGGGTTCATCAAAAAAGAGTAACTCAGGATCCATAATGACAGCTCTTGCTAGTCCGGCTCGTTTTAACATACCGCCTGATAATTCTGCAGGCATTAATGATTCGGTACCACTTAGTTGCATTAACTCAAGCTTAATTCTCGACATTATTTTGATTGTATTTTCATCAAGATCTGTATTTTCATGCAATGGAAGTTCAATATTTTCACCTACTGTCATAGAATTGAATAAAGCACCACTTTGGAATGCGACACCAATACGTTTACGTAATTTATATAATTCATCCTTACTTAGTTTTGCCACTTCTTTATTTAATAATTTTATTATGCCTTCTTTTATTTTTTCTAGACCAAGAATATAACGTAATAGCGTGCTTTTCCCTGATCCGCTATGTCCCATAATCACCATAATTTCATTACGAGACACACTTAAATTAATATCGGAAAGAATTTTTCTGTCGCCGTACCATGTATTTAGTTCGGAAACTTCGAGTACATTTTCTGTGTTTCTTTTTACCATGATTAATAACAATATGATTTTGTACGATAATAATACTAGAATATAAGTTATATGTGTTAAAATTAGGTATCTTAATAACAATAA
Organism: uncultured Legionellales bacterium; assembly: GCA_913041115.1. Taxonomy (GTDB): domain Bacteria; phylum Pseudomonadota; class Gammaproteobacteria; order Eutrophobiales; family Eutrophobiaceae; genus UBA11869. The sequence continues at coordinate 6,822 of CAJWIE010000013.1, forward strand.
ATTAATTATGACTGATAATATATCTAATCCCACATTCCAATTAAATGAGTTAATGCAAAAACCTGGAATTATAAAGATGCTAGGTGCGCATGATGTTTTAACAGCTGTTCTTGTTGAACAATGCGGTTTCGACTCAGTTTTTATTGGTGGTTTTGGTACAAGCGCAAGTCTTTATGGGTTACCTGATTTAAATTTCTTGGGAATGACTGAGATGGTTGACGCAACCCGCAGAATGACGCATAGATTATCAATTCCGGTAATTGCTGATGCTGATACCGGTCACGGGGATTTACATAATGTGATACGTTGTGTTGGAGAATTTGAGGGGGCAGGTGCTGCAGGTATCATTCTTGAAGATCAAGTATTCCCGAAACGCTGCGGCCATTTTGGCGGCAAAGAAGTTATCTCTACAGATGATATGGTGAAGAAATTTAAAGTAGCGATTGATGCGCGTACAAACAAAGATTTTTTATTTATAGCCAGAACTGATTCTAGAGAAACGGATGGATTAGATGTTGCAATCGATCGAATAAATCGTTATTGCGATGCAGGCGCTGACGTCGCATTTATTGAGGCACCACTATCCATAAATGAGTTGGAGGAAATATGCAAACGCATCGAGTATCCAAAATTTGTAAATATGCTTGCATTTGGAAAAACTCCAATATTGAGTGCCGCTGAATTAGAAGAAATGGGTTTTAAAATGATAGTAGCACCAATTGACTCTATTTTACTTACAGCACATGTCATGCGTGAAATGGCAGAAGCTTTTAAGCGAGACGGTCACACTAAGAATATTGCCGACAATATGGTTGGCTTTGATGAGATTAAAGGTATTCTTGGTTTATCTGACTATCTAGAATTAGAGAAAAATTTGAAGTAATTCTCGTTTGGTTTTTGCTATGAAAAGGCAATACTGGATAATCCTTGTTTATGTTTTTCTAGCTATTATCGGCATACCTTGGTATTGGCCAGACAATACCAATTATATAGTGATGGGTTTTCCACTCTGGGCTCTTATTTCAATCTTTGTCTCAATTTTCACTTCTTTTTTTACAGCATTTATTTTATTGCATTATGCATGGGATAAAGATAAAGACATAAATGGATAATTTTCAGATGTTTGATCAAACTGCTTCCATATTTATAGGTATTTATTTAAGTGCTTTAATTATAATTGGTTTTTTTGGATATCGCGCGAGACAAGAAAACACACTTAAAGATTTTTATCTTGCGGGGAATGGGTTTGGGTTAACTGTTATTTTTCTTACGTTTTATGCCACACAATATAGCGGCAATACTTTGTTTGGTTATTCGGGAATGACCTATCGTATTGGGTACGCGTGGATAATGTGCATCCATTTTATGACCGCAATTGTTGCATGCTATTTAATATTTGCACCTAGGCTTTATAAAAAAGCGAGACAACATAATTATATAACTCCAACCGATTACTTACAGCACCGATTTAACTCAAATGCTATTAACGTTGTTGTTACACTAATTATGATACTTGTTTTGAGTAATTATTTACTTGCCCAACTAATGGCAATGGGACGTGCAATGCAGGGATTGTCATCGGCCGACCCAAATATTGCATATCAGCAGGGCGTTATCCTACTAACCTTTATTATGGTCATTTACGGTACTCTCGGCGGTATACGCGCTGTAGCATGGACTGATGTTATCCAAGGTTTAATTTTGATTATTGGGCTTATTATCTTGTTATTTATGTTATTTAAACAATTTGGTCCAATTTCATTAGCAACAACAGTGATTCAGGAAACACAAGATTTTTCAAAGATTGCTGCCCCTGATGCTAATCGAATCCGTGAATGGATTAGCTATATTCTTATTGTAGGTTTTGGTTCGACACTTTATCCACAGGCGATTCAACGTATTTATGCTGCGCGTTCCGAAAAAATATTACGACAAGGGCTTGCTCTTATGGCTTTTGCGCCCCTATTTACATCATTAATTGCAGTTATAGTTGGCATTTATGCAATTGCATATGTGCCTGGTCTAGAAGGGACTGCTTCAGACCAAGCTTTAACCAGGATCCTTTCAATAATACAACAAAATTCCATTTTGGGTTATTGGCTTACAGTCATTTTATACGCAGCAGTTCTTGCTGCGATGATGTCAACTGCAGATTCGGCCTTACTATCAATTTCCTCAATGCTAAGTAAAGATATTTATAGTCGTTTTATTAATACAAATGCGAGTGAAGCAAAATTAACCCTTTTGGGAAAGTTATTTTCTTGGTGTTTAATTATAGTTTTGGTGTGGTTAGCTATTTATTTGAGTGATAAAGCATCTCTCTTGAAATTATTAGATAGAAAGTTTGATTTATTAATTCAGTTGGTACCCGCATTTATGCTTAGCATCCATTGGCGTGGTTCACAGGCATTACCAACGCTCGTTGGCCTTATTGTAGGTATTTTTATTTCGCTATGTTTAGCCTATGGTGGTTTCAATTTTGTTCATGAAGGTAAGATATACGGTTTTCATCCAGGACTAATAGGTCTAATGATTAATTTCTTAATAACTATTTTAGGTTCAATTTTCATTAATAGTTATAAATAGTTTTAATACTAGCGAGAAATTAATTATTTCTATTTAATTTTAAATACTTTTTTAATTATATTATTATTTTTGTTATATTTTTGGAAAATAGTTTGTCTATATCCATAAGGCTTCCAGGCAGGAGAAATTACATTTGGCATGTCTGAGCGGTTTAATAAATTAGCTGATGCAAGCGTAAACTCTCCATAACGTTGATTAATGCAATCAATTACCCTATTTAGCTGATGATGTTTGTCGTTACTTTCGCCACTTTCGCCAAATAAATCAATTTGTCCTTTTTCTTCACGCGGATCTAGTGCGGTAACTTGTACTTGATATATACCTTCGCCATTCCAATATTGATTTAATATTCTTTTACAAAGTGCTGTGATATGACGACCATCGTTTGTGGGAAGTGTAGTTTTTATTTGTTTGCAACCTATCCAATCCTTATTTGTTTTTAATCCAATAAAAAACTTTTGGGCGCACAAGGTATTTTTTCTTAGTCTCTGAGCAACTTTTTCTGACATATGAGTTAAGTACATATAAATAACATTTTTTGATCGTGTATTGGGGGGAGTAACTTTTCCGTGCCCAATAGTTTTAGGTGTTTTGATATCATTTTTGACTTCTTCAGGATCTTTGCCTTGGCACATATACCATATTCTTCTGCCAGGGTTACCGAAGTGCTGCCCTAAAATTCCTATCGGTATTTTTTTAACTTCACCACAAGTAAAAATACCCCTTTTGGCTAGAAATGTACCAATTCCTTTATTAATACCACAGAGCTCTAGAACCGAAATATCCTTTAATGTATTTTCGGCATCCCATGGACTAATGATTGTTAAGCCGTTTGGTTTATGGAGTTTTGCAGCATATTTTGCCGTAGTTTTATCACCACTTATTCCGATTGAACAATGTACTCCAGAAACACTAAATACTTTTTCTTTTATTTTCTCGGCAATATTTTCAGGGTTATCCCAAATTTTTTTACAACGCGTCATATCAAGAAATGCCTCATCAACAGAGAAAACTTCTATGTCGGGAGTTATTTCACGAAGACTATTCATAATATTAGTTGATATCTTTGCGTACAAAATAGGGTTAGACGGAATTCGAAGAAAAGATGGGCAAAGTTTTTTAGCTTCCTTAACACGCATGCCAGTGCGTACCCCATATGCTCGTGCCTCATATGAAGAGGTAATAATACAACTTCCTTTTATTCCATTAGTAATCCCAATGGGTTTACCAATAAGGTTTGGGTTACGTGCTTGTTCAATAGAGGCGAAGAAAGCATTCATATCGACTAACGCGATAATGCGAGGCCAGTTTTTTATTGTCATTTTCTCTCCAAAACTAAAATGTATTATAAGAGAACATTTAGAGAAAATTCAAGATGAGATTCATTACCCAAAATCTTCCTAAAAATATAAACTATTGAATTATATAGAATATTATTTCCATTAATTTTGGTTTGTTAGTGAGAAATAAATTCTCCGTATGCTCGACATCCTTCTCCAACTTCAATTTCTGCAATAACCTTGAGGCTGGAAATATCAATGACGGAAACTATATTATCAAACCAATTTGCTACGTAGAGATGGATGTTATTTGGATGCAGATCAATTCCCTCTGGATATTCTCCAACATTAATAGTTTTGACGGTTTTCATTTCACTTAAACTGATAACAGAAATTGAATTAGAACGTTGATTAGTTACGAATAGTCGATTGTTAGCATTATCAATTTCTATTGCATAGGGAAAACTACCTACAGCAATATTTGTTATTTCTTTTGTATCAAGATTGATAACACTAACATTATTTGAGCGTACATTAGCGCTATAAAGCTCATTTCGTTCTATATTTAATGCTAATCCAAAAGGTGCTGTACCTACATCTATAGTATCGATGATTTTATTTTCAGAAAGACTTACGGTCATAATTGTATTTTCATCACGATTTGCAACATATAAAAATTTATTATTAGGATTGACCACTAAACCAGATGGGGAGTCACCAACTTTAATTTTATTTATAATAGATAATGAGGCAGTATCAACTATAAAAATACTATCCTCATACCAGTCTGCAACATAAACAGATTGATTATCTGGACTAACTGCAATCGCTAATGGGCCACTACCCATTTTTATCGTTTTGATATTTTTTAATGTTTTTGTATCTATAACAGAAATATCTTTGCTTTCTGGGTTACTCACATAAACACGTTTGCCATTATTACTAACAACTACTCCAGCAGGTCGGTGTCCTACAGCTATTGTTCGAATAACTTTATTTGTATTTGTATTAATTACTGAAACAGAATCATCGCCTTGATTTGTAATATAGGCATATGATTCACCATATGCTCCGTCAATCCAACAAACAAAAAGAAGAAGTACTAGGTAAGGCACAAAATGATTCCCGCTTTTTTTCGCTCTATGTTATTTTTCAGCGATATTTTTTAGATTATCCAATCCAGTTTTATAAAGCTTTGTGACAGCTTTAATGCAAGCTTCGTCAGTTAATTCTGGCGGAGGTTGTTGCCCAGGAAAAGAGCGGTAAAAAGCTCCTTTCCATTGTACTTTTGATTTACCCGCATTCTCACTGATTGAAATTGTGGAGCCATGAGTGGCTATTGGCAGACCTTTTATAATACGACCTGCTTCTAATTCTTGCATCCCATATTGAATTTTTTTACCTTCCGGATCATGTTTAAATAATACCTCATTTATTTTTTCACCATTTTCCATTTCAATTGTACGGACTGATTTAATTTCAGAACCATTATCAGCACTGCATTTAATTATTCCAGGATGCCACTTCTCTATTGAGCAAAAATTTTCAATAATTTTCCATACCTTATCTGCGCTGGCATTAATTTCGATTTCTTGAACAACTTTTTGTCGAGATGGTCCATGAGCTAAAACAATGGCAGGTATTAGTAGCATATTAAGTAAACATAACCTAAGGTATTTCATTATTATTAATCTCCATTTGTGAAATTATTCTGATTTATGTTCTTTTTATATCTTTATAAGACCATATAGTTTAATGGCTTCGATTAAATATGGCTATTCTATGATTGTCCAGATATTATATTTTTTTTGGAATTCGGTTATTTGGAGGATGTATCTGTGAAAATTATTCTTGCTCCTGATTCGTTTAAAGGAAATTTGACTTCCATGAGCGTTGCTATAGCTTTTGAAAAAGGCATCAAGCGTGTCTTACCAGGAGCAAATTGCATTAAAGTGCCGATGGCAGATGGCGGGGAGGGCACCGTCCAGTCATTGGTTGACGGGGTTGGTGGAAAATTTATTCGTAAACGAGTTGTTGGTCCGGTTGGTAAGACTGTTTCCGCACGATATGGTTTATTATCTGATGGCAAAACTGCCATAATTGAAATGGCAGAGGCATCAGGATTGCCGCTTGTGAACTGTAAAAATATGAATCCTATGAAAACAACAACTTTTGGAACAGGGGAACTAATTTTAGATGCAGCTAAACATGGAGCAAAAAAGATCATTATAGGAATCGGCGGGTCTGCAACAAATGATGGCGGTGTTGGTATGGCCCAAGCAATAGGCGTTCGTTTTTTTAACAAGCAAGGTAAAGAAATCAGTGAGTATGGTTCCGGAGGTATGCTTCATAAGATCACAGACATTGATGTAAAAAAAACAGCCCCCATTTTGAAGAAAGTAAAAATTATTGTCGCATGCGATGTTAATAATCCTTTGTGCGGTAAATCAGGAGCATCGTATGTTTTTTCACCACAAAAAGGCGCAACACCTAAAATGGTTAAAATTCTTGATGATAATTTAAAGCATTTAGGAAAGGCTATTAAACAGTCTCTAAAGCAAGATGTAGTTAGGTTAAAAGGCGCAGGTGCTGCCGGAGGACTAGGTGCAGGCTTAGTCGCATTTGCGAAAGCTAAAATAAAAAGCGGAGCCGAGATCGTCATTGATGCCTCAAATATCCGCAAACACATGAAAAATGCCGATTTGGTCATAACGGGAGAAGGGCGGGTTGATTGTCAAACGGCATTTGGCAAAACTCCTTCAGGTGTTGCTAAGGCAGCGCGTAAATATCGTATTCCGACTATTGTGATAGGCGGCGGAATAACTGATGATGCTAATGATATTTTTTCATTCGGAATAGAAGGTTTGGAAAGCGCTTGCGCACGGGATATGTCACTTGATGAGGCAATAAAGAATTCACGTCAACATCTAGCGAATGCAGCGGAACGAGCTATTCGATTAGTTCTTATCGGAAAGAAAATAACGAAAAATAAATTGAAATAGTTTTATTGATATAACATTAATACTTTTAAATACTAACCAGTATTAGCAAAAAAATAATGAAATTTTCAAAATTTGCATCCCGTTTTGACAGTAGTTCAGGGATTGTTCAGCTTATGGATGACCTTGGCAATGCAATGGCTGGCAACAATGATCTATTAATGTTAGGCGGCGGCAACCCTAGCCATATTCCTTGTGTTCAAGAAAGTTTTCGAGAATCTTTACTTCGATTGATTGAGAACCCATCCTTATTTTCCCACACAATTGGGAATTATGAACTACCTCAGGGCAATCAAGATTTTATAAATGCCATCGTAGAAATGATGAACGAGCAATATAACTGGAAAATAAATTCAAATAATGTTGCTCTGACTATAGGAAGTCAATCTGCATTCTTCTTTCTGTTTAATATGCTTGGTGGAGAATATGATGATGGAACACACCACAAAATATTATTACCTATTACCCCGGAATATATAGGCTACTCAGACGTCGGGCTTACGACAAATTTATTCTATTCATATCAGCCAGTAATTAAGAAGATAGACGATCATTTTTTTAAGTATCATATTGATTTTGACAAGTTAGATATTAAAGAAAACACAGCAGCTATATGTGTATCGAGACCTACAAATCCTACTGGGAATGTACTCACTGATAATGAAATGATAAAGCTTCAATCTATTTCTGTGGATAATAATATTCCATTGATTATCGATAATGCTTATGGCGAGCCATTTCCTAGTATCATTTTTACTGAAACCAAACCATTTTGGAATAGGAATACTATTTTTTGTATGAGCCTTTCAAAAATTGGAATGCCTGGAACCCGAACAGGAATTGTTATAGCTGATGAACAAATTATTCAATCAATTCAAAATATGAATGCAGTGATTAATTTAGCTACAGCTAATTTTGGCGCAATGATAGCAAATAATTTAGTAAGAACGGGTGAAATACTGCGCCTATCGAAATCTGTGATAAGGCCTTTTTACCAGAAAAAATTAGAGCATGCGCTTAAAACTATCCACAAAGAATTCGATAGTATTGATTATTATATCCACAGTCCAGAAGGGGCAATATTTATATGGCTATGGTTACCGACTTTACCCATATCTTCAGACCAATTGTATGAAAGATTAAAATCAAAAGGTGTGCTTGTTATTTCCGGTTCTCATTTTTTCCCGGGACTGGAAGACAGTTGGGAGCATAAGCATCAATGCATAAGAATAACGTACTCAATGGACGAAAAGACTGTTGAGAAAGGAATAAAAATTATTGCAGATGAAATTAGAGAAGTTACAGCACTGTAAGAAGATCGTTGTAAATAACATATCTTAAATACTGTATCAAATTGATGAAACTGATTACTAGTGGATAATCATCTAATAATCAGATTTCAAACTTATCGACTGTAACCCTTACGATATCACAGCCATCAACATATTTTTATTTTATAAAGGAGTTACGTTTTCGGCCTGAGGACCTTTTTCGCCATCAGTTACGCTAAATTGTACCTGTTGTCCTTCTGCTAATGTCTTAAAACCAGAACCGTTGATTGCGCTAAAATGCACAAAAACATCTGGTCCTTGTTCCTGCTCGATGAAACCAAAACCTTTCGAATCATTAAAAAATTTAACTTTACCTGTTACTAAATCAGACATATCTATTTCCTATTCATGTTTATATTCATATCAAATAAATGACTTTCCTGCTAGAAAAAAACAGTTATTGCTGATGGGATTGAACGAAAAGAAACAGAAGCATGTCTACTTACGGCAATCATTAACAAAACCAATTTCTAAGCACATCATCGATTATACGCAGTAGTTTTAACTAGTAAAAGTATATTTTTATAAATTTTTGGATGAAAGTTAAAATTATCCAGTTTTTAAGAAAATAATTAAGATTTCTTCATAAAATACTTAGTTTATTTAGTATTTTCTTGACGACGTTGTATCACTTCTAAAAATGCACTTGCAACTCGCGGCACATGTTCAAAATAGTGCGTTAGGTTTAAGTAAGGAGCTCGTAGTAATTCGCTTTGTTTCGTAGCTCTCACTGATGCCGTTCTTATCCCGTCTTGGAAATACCCCATTTCACCAATTGGTTCGACAGGATTTATATATGCGATATGAACTTTTTTACCCTTACTATCCTTAGTGAAAACTTCTAATTCTCCTTCGACCAGGATATATAAAACAGGATCTTTATCACCCTCATTAATGAATTGCTCACCACTATTAATACTAACCTCAATAAAATGATTACCAATTGCATGTAGTTCAGCATTTGTTAGGGAACTAAAAACAGGGCATAGTCTAATCCTATCAGCACGTTGATGACGGAGTGCGTTTTGGAGTTCTTCTTCAGATATTATCCCCAATTCAAGTAAAAATTCACCAAGTCCTTTCTTGTCATTTCCTCGCTCCAATGATTCTAATTTTTTTTTAATTGCCATCACAATTGAACCTCTCGAGCACGTCAAGTATTCGCCTAAACGTCTAGGTTCATTTGTTTCTGGTTTTCTATAATCATCAGCCATGTAAATTTCTCTTTTGATTAAACATCACTGGGAATAGTAGGAGATGCCGTGTTTAATATCAAAAAAATATTTTAAAAATCAATCAATTCATTATATATTATCTATTAAAATATTGATATATAGTACAATTTCTATAAAAATTAAATTTTATTATGAAAAAACTCCTTTTAAGAAGTTTGTTATTTTTGATCTCTACACAAGCCTATACTCAAGATCTACCAGGGCGTCATCAACTAATTAAGAATGATTTGGGCGAATACTATATCGTTAATAGTGAAAATATTACTATGATTGAGCCATCAATTCTAAAATTAGGATCCAATATTAGATGGATTCTTGCATGCATAAAAAATAAATCTATTGATAGTGATCTTAAACGATGGGTGTTTGTTGATATTATAAGCGGGGGCACATATGACTCAATTAATAAGCAGAATTGGGAGTATTTTAGCAATGAAGCATTTCCTGAATTGAAAAGAATTAAATTAGAAAATCTTAGTGAAGAGAAGTGCCCGTAAAATTATCTCAATGTTAGGAAATATTAAGTATATGTAAATATATCGTAGATATAATAATGACTGCTAATGTAATGCTTTAAAAAGCATTGCAACGCCACAAAGAAACATTATAGTGGTGGTACATTGCATAAATTGCTCTGTGTTTATTTTTTTTAGGTAGTCACGGGCTAGAAATATCCCGATCATCGCACCACAGCCAACTACGGCGCCATAAATTACTGCTTCTGTAGTAAAAATCCCAAAGAAACCATAAGCTGTTATTTTTGTAATTTGCATAAACAACGAATTTATTGCTTTAGTTCCAACAAGATATTCTTTTGTTACCCCATAATTAAGCATAAATGGGTTTTGTATAGGCCCGGTTGCCCCAATTAAACCAGAGAGAAAAGAAACAATCACGCCAAGCGGAAAAAACCAACTTAATTTCATTCTGATTGTATAGGCTGACTTTCTCAGCGTATTTTCCAGGATATAACTTATTAAGAATAAACCAAGAATGATTTGTATTATCTGAGTATTAGCCTTAGAAAATGACCATGCCCCTAAAATAGCCCCAATTATTGAGCCCGGTAATAAATAACGAATTATTTGCCAATTTATATTTTTTCTAAATGCATATACCCTTGTTGGATTTGCGACTAATGCAGCTACTGATATTATAGGTGCAACCATTTGCGCACCTAAGGTAAAAGCAATAAATGGAATTAATATTGTTGCGGCACCTCCTGCCGCAACTGTACTAAAGAACCAACAAACAAAACCGAGTGCAAACAGTAATAAAAAGCCCATATGATAAATTTAGTAAAAAATAGAAGGCAGTTCAATATTATCTAATCTCAAAAGCTCCTATTTTTGATTAGATATTTATATTTTCGACTTACTAGAACTCTTTCTTTTTTCTTTTATCTTTAATGAGGAGGACTCTTTTTTTATTTTAGTGGGTTTATTTACTAGCTTAATAGCCATGACTCCACCAGCTGAATTTCTTACATAATGCATAAAAATTTCTCCCGTTTTATTTATGTTTTTCAGCGCACTGGAAAATTACTTGCAAAACGATTTATCCATTCTTCTGTCAATTTTTCTTTGCTTAAAAATGGACCTTCTTTGTAACGTTTGTCACTAAGATAGAGTTCAATATGACAAATTTGTTCAACTATCCTTAATCTTGGGACATCTTCGATGTTTAGGAGCATCATTCCTATTTCGTATCCTTTGTCTGAAGCAACGACAAGAACAACTTTACCTAAGAAATAGTTAATTTCGTTGTTAGAAGGAATCGATACCTCGATTAAATCACCAGGTTTTTGGTAGTTCTCGGAAAAAAAACTAAAGCCAATGTTTGTCGCATTTAAATATTTAATCTTGGAGCGCTCCCAAAAACGAAGCCGTTTAATTTCGATAGGGAATCGTTCGGGGTGTTTGATAAATCCCTCAAGAAAATCGTTTTGAAAAATTGCTGGAATATCGGGTAATTCTGGCGCGAATATAGCTCTTACATGACGATGTTTAGGGCTACGCGTTGATTCTGCATTATGCAACATAATGATCTCCCAGATAATCAAAGACTTATGCATTTACCTTTTAGAGCAAAACAATCAAAAAATCAAGTAAAAATATATAAATATTATATAGTTATATTAATCATTTAATAATTATATTAGAATAGTATTCTATTTTTATTAATTAAGTTATTGAATTTATTATATTTTTTTAACATATTATTATAAAAGACGTTTGATTAAGAAACAGTGGTTTTTTATGTGTGTTGGGCGAATATTTTTTTGTAAAACCAAATATACTCGTTTGCATCGAAAGTTAAGTAAGTTATTTTTCTATAAATTTTCTATTTGGAGCGAAAAATGAGGTATGCGTTAGGTTTAGTTTTTATAGCTCTTCTTTTTTTCTGTTTTATTTTGTTTTGGCCTGAAGATGAAAATAATACTGATAGTTTAGAAAAGCAAAATGTTTCTTCAGAAATGCCCCAAGACAAAATATCAGCCTCTGATTCAATTGACAAAAGTGATGAAAATAGACACGAGGCAATGAACTCTGAATATAAAATTTTAGAAAAAGAACGAAGAGTATTAAAACAACGTCTAGCTCGTATAAAGCATAATATGTGGGGGTTGAAGTTTGAAAAAAATATAGCAAAAGAAATGAGTGAAATCTTATTAAACGCGTATAAGCTAATTAAAAACCCAGGCATGTTAGGCTCTTTTTCAGATATTGAGAGTATTAAAGATGAAATTATGAAATTAAAATTTGCTAATAAATCGCTTAATCAGGTAAGCGAGATAATTAATCAAAAAAGGAGTAATGATTAATCAAGTAATTTTATATTACTACATAAGCTCGGCTATACAGTGATTAAGGTCAGTTGATACACTAGTAATTTTTATTTTTGATATTTTATTTCTAAGATTTTGTTTATCATTTCTTAATATAACTTTAATGTAATTATCTGTATATCCAGCCCAATTATGGTCTTTATCTTTTGATTCCCAGAGAACAAAATATTCTTTACCTATTTCGTTATTAAGAATTTTTTTACGCATTAATTTTGTGAGTTTATGAAGCTCTTTACTACGTTGTTTTTTTATCGAAGTTTCGACTTGGTTGGCAAAAGCGGACGCCTTTGTTCCTTCTCTTGTAGAGTACATGAAGATGTGAATATGAGAAAAACCAATCTCCTTTATAAATTCAAGTGATTTTTCCCATTCTTCATTAGTTTCTCCCGGAAACCCGACAATAATATCTGTTGTTATATTAAAACTTTTAATTTGATTTCTTGCATTGCCAACTATTTTTTTAAAGGCATTTGTTTTGCAACGTCTTCCCATACGTTTTAGCACACTATCACACCCGCTTTGCAATGGGAGATGTATGTGTGGCATTAATCTTTTATTATTAAATAATGAAAAGAATTCTTCATGAAGATCCCATGGTTCGATTGAAGCAAGACGTATTCTAGGTATAGTAGTATTATTTAATATCGATTGAATCAATTGATAAAGATTGGAATCAATATCATTACCGTAGCCCCCAACATGCACTCCGGTAAGTACGATTTCTTGAATACCTTGTTTATGGTATTTATTTATTTCATCAGTTATTTCATTTATTGTTTGACTTCGTTCGTTACCTCTAGCGACAGTAACAATGCAAAATGTACATCTGTGCCTACAACCATCTTGAATTTTTATGAATGCTCTATTTCTTCCTCGCTTAAATATACTTATTTCACCTGGCTCGATTGATAAGTTAGGCATTGTTTCAAGATTGAGTTTTCTTAAAGATATATCTACGAGCTTTTCTTTCTCTTTGTTGTCTATTATGAGATCTATTCCTGGTAGATCATTAATGGTTTTTTTATCGAGTGTCGAATAGCATCCACTTACTACAAGCTTTGCCATTGGGTTATTTCGATGTACACGTCTTATAATTTGACGAGATTTTTTTACTGCTTCCTGCGTTACCGCACAAGTATTAACGACTAAAAGATCTGCAAATTTTGGATCTGATGTTAGATGGTGACCTTTCTCTTGAAATTTGTCGGCCCAATATTCGATTTCTGCTTCATTAAGACGACAGCCGAGTGTTTTAAGATGTATTTGCATGGGATAATAGGCGATTATAGGTACGTAATGCCGTAACTAATATTATTTAAAGTTCTAATGAACGAACTATGGTAAGTTTTTCTATTTGCATATCTTCGAATGTAAAAGGAATACCGCCAACACCGTAACCAGATTGCTTTAATCCAGCAAAAGGCATCCAGTCAACACGATAAGCAGTGTGGTCATTTATCATAATTGCAGCTGCATCAATTCGTCGGTTACATCGTAAAATAAAATCTAAATTACGCGACAAGATTGAAGCTTGAAATGCATAGGGGAGGGAATTGGCTAATTTAATTGCCTCATCAAGTTCATCATAACCGTAAACACAGATCGCCGGCCCAAATATTTCTTGTTTACTTATACGAATATCTTGAGGGGGATCTAAAAGTACTGTACAGGAATATGCGGTATCTGATACTCGCTCACCACCAGTCAAACATTTTGTACCAGCTTTTTTTGCTTCATCAACCCACTCACTCACTCTGTCAACTTCTCTTGTACGTATAAGCGGACCAACTTCAGTTTTTTCCAATGTTGGATCGCCAATAACCATTGCTTTACCAAATTCTGCTAATCGTTCAGCAACATTACCGGCAATCGAACGAGGCGCATATACTCTTTGAACAGAAACACAAACTTGACCAGCATGATAGAAGCCGCCTTTTGCAATAAGCGGGAGAGTATCATCCAAATCAGCAGAAGTATCAGCGATAACTGGCGCAACACCACCGTGTTCAAGCGCGCATCTTGCGCCCGGCGCTAACTTAGAACGAAGCATCCATCCAACCTTACCGCTCCCAATGAAAGTAAAAAAACCAACCCGTTTATCACTAACAAGTTGTTCAGCTACTGATAGCTCATTAACCACTAAAGCCTGACAATATTCAATTGGCAGACCAGCTTCATGTAGAATTTGCACGAAACGAAAACAAGATAACGGGGTATCTTCTGCTGGTTTGACTATAACAGGACATCCGCTCGCAACTGCTGGGCCAACTTGATGGACAATTAAATTAAGGGGGTGATTAAAGGCACTAACAGCAACAACAACACCGATTGGCTCTTTACGGGTAAATGCCAAGCGATTTTGTGAGGCGGCATTCAAACTCATTGGAATCTCACGGCCAGCTTCAGTGCGGATACATTCGACACAGTTTTTTACACCATCAATTGCTCTGGCCACTTCTACGCGCGAATCAGTAAGAGGTTTTCCACCTTCACGTGCAGCTTCGATTGATAATTCTTCAAAACGTGATTGCATTATTTCTGCAGTTTTATCGAGGATTTCGATTCTTTTATCTGGCGTTAGCCAGCAATCCCTATCTCTAAAAATTTTATGAGCATTTGAGAGTGCTATTTCAACAGCACTACTACCTGCTACGGGTACATCACAAATTTTTGATTGGTCCCATGGAGCAGTCACAGTCAACCTGTCTTTTTCTGGCTTTGCGTTGGCAACTAGGAAAGGAAAATCATTCATAAAATTAGTCCTTTTATAAAAATTCTATATTAATTTTACATGGTAATCTTAGGACATATTAATACAACGATCTAATATAGTAAAAGACGTAATAATATTTATAGTTCCAATATACTCAATTTTTAGAGTCTTTATGGTGTTTTTGCAGAGTAAATCTACTCAGATTGTAGGTGTTTTAGAATAAGTTCAGGCATTTCTTTATATGCTCCAATTGGGGGAGACAAATTAAATTTACAATCAGGATATTTTGTACGAGCACTTTTTACAATATTAGGAATATCGCTTTTTATATGGATACCTGAATTTAAGAAGTATGGAAAAATTGTAATTTCAGAAATATTTTTAGAAACTAATTTTTCAATTGAATTAGTTAGTGAAGGTTCCGCGATTTCAAGAAAGGCATAGTCAACAATAGAAAATTGTAAGCGTATATCCCAATCAAAATGCCTTTTAATAAGGGCTCTAACATCATTTGTTAGAATCTCTATTTCTTGGTTAGATTCCTGTTTGCGACTGCCATGAGCTAAAATTATAAGTGCTTTCATGCTCTATTTTTTCTTTGAAATTTTATTTTAAATTAGCGATCACTGTTGAAGTATATTCTTTTGTGGTCGCGTCCCCCCCAAGGTCAGTAGTTCGATTTTTTTTATTTTTCAATGTTTTTCGTACAGCACTTCTAAGGTTATCAGCCATATTTTTTTCATTGATATGTTCGAGCATCATGGCGGCAGCTAAATAAAGTGCCGTTGGATTTGCGATCCCTTTCCCAGCAATATCTGGCGCTGTACCATGGACTGCTTCAAAAATTGCAGTGTTTTCACCAATGTTTCCACCAGGAGCGAGCCCTAAACCCCCGATTAGACCAGCAATTTCATCAGAAAGAATATCCCCAAACATATTTGTTGTGAGTATTATGTCAAATTGTGATGGATTAATAACTAATTGCATTGCGGTATTGTCCACAATTCGTTCCTCAATTTCTAATTGACCTTCGTATTCTTTCCCAATTTCCATTGCTGTTTCAAGAAATAAGCCAGTAAGTGCTTTTAGAATATTAGCCTTATGAACAATAGTAATTTTTTTTCTACCAGTTTTTATAGCATAATCAAAAGTAAATTTTGCAATACGCCGACAACCACTACGAGTAATAATACCAGATGCTTCTGCAACGGCTTTTGGATCATCGTCGATTGGAATAAAATGCTCAACACCCACATACAGACCTTCTGTATTTTCTCTTATGAGTACCAAATCTATATTATCTGTTTCTCTTCGATCGTGAATAAATGAAATTGCTGGCCGAACATTTGCGTAAAGTTTAAATTCTTGTCTCAAACGAACATTTGCAGAACGAAAGCCTTCACCAATTGGGGTTTCAAGTGGCGCTTTTAATGCAAGTTTAGTTTTATGAATATTATCTAGCATATTTTTAGGTAAAGGATCACCACTTTTTTTAAACGCTGACATACCTGCTTCAAAACGATGCCATTCAAATTTTGCTCCAAGCGCATCAAGAACATCAATGGTTGAGTCAAGAATTTCAGGCCCAATTCCATCACCCTCAATTAGTGTTATTGGTGTGGTTTTGATAGTAAGATTTTCCTTATGCTAGTTTATTTTTTTTACACTAAATTCAGATTACTATACGAGGATTTAAGATAGATTAATAATCTATCAATACTTTAGTTTTTACAATCTGCACTGTTCTTATTTCAATATTTTCTCGAGGTACAATCAGATCATTTAATATTTCAGCTGCTTCATTTAGTAAAACATCTATCGGCTCAATTGATTTATTGTCTAATTTTTCAGTGATGTTCTCAGAGCTATTAATAGGAGCTAGACCCTTTTCTCGACGAATTGTATTTTCTATATTCTCTTTAATTTCTTCGATTTTTTCTCTCTCTAATTTACGTTCGGTTTCTAATAATGATATTTCTTTTTTATTGCTGTTTTCTTGTTTTGAATTTATATCGTCTAGTATTAGTTGAAATAATTCATTTTCTTTAATCCTTTTTTCATGTTGTATTTTCGCTGTTTCAAAAAATTCAATGGGAGCCTTTGTGGGATAATATTTTGCTGGCATTACCTTGTCCCATGGCAAAGCATTTTCATAAGCTCTTTCGCCAGCATTATCATCTGAATATTTTGTGGTTGGAAATATTATATCGGGAACAACACCTTTATACTGATTGCTGCTACCACTGATACGAAAGAATTGCGCAATTGTTGTTTTTAATCGACCATAATCTTCCTTATTCTCATGAATAAACCGATTTAGATCGATTACATTTTGGACAGTTCCTTTTCCAAATGTAGTTTCACCAATGATTATACCTCTGCGGTAATCTTGTATTGCGCCAGCAAAAATTTCAGATGCAGAGGCGCTATCTCTATCAACTAATACTGCAAGAGGTCCGGGATAAACTATTCCGGCCTCTGGATCATAATTAATTTCGACCTTACCGGTAGCATCTTTTGTTTGAACGACTGGGCCTTCATCAATAAAGAATCCAGTTAATTCCAGTGCCTCGGATAGTGAACCTCCACCATTACCCCTTAGGTCAATGATTAACCCATCAATTTTTTGCATAATCATTTTATCAATTAATTTTCGGACATCACGTGATGTACTTTTATAGTCACTTTGCCCGGCTGCTTGGGCAGCAAAGTCGATATAAAATGTGGGTAGCTCTATAACCCCAATTTTTGTATTAGTTTTGGGGATATCAATTATACTTGAGCTAGCTTCCTGTTCTTCTAGCTTTATTTTGTCACGCGTGAGAGTAATTAATTTGGAAGGACCTTCAACTCTGATATCTTTTGGCAATACCTCGATATTAAGAACAGTATTTTTTGGTCCTCGAATAAGGTCGACAACATCATCTAAACGCCAGCCGATCACATCAACTATTTTTCCGTCAGAATTTTGTCCTACTCCAATAATTCGGTCGTCAGCCATTAATCTTCCGTCTAAATCAGCGGGTCCGCCAGTTATTATTCTAACAACCTGGGTGTATTCACCTTCAGCCCGTAAAACAGCACCAATTCCTTCAAGCGACAATCGCATGCTGATATCAAAATTTTCTGAAATTCTTGGTGAAAAATAAGAGGTATGAGGCTCAACCGAAGTAGTATATGCATTTATAAAAGTTTGAAAAATATCATTCGAATCCAATTGCAATGTAGTGGTTAAAATTCGATTATATCGTTCAGATAATGTTTTTTTTATGTCATTAAGATTTTTACCAGCCAATTTTAGGTTTAATACATCATTTTTAACCCTTTTTCTCCATAACTCATTTAAATCTGAAATGTTACTTAGCCAATTATCATCACGACGATCGAAACGAAATGATTCTTCGATGCTGAAATCAAAATCATAGTTAATAATTTTTAGCGCATAATTAATTCGCTCTTCTACACGTTTTCGGTACTGTTTAAAGATATCAAAAGCAAGTGATACGTCCGAATCTTTTATTTTGTCATCAATGCTGTATCTAAATTTTTCAAATGTCTTGATATCTGAACTAATAAAATATGCTTTATTTTGATCTAAATTTTCAAAATAGTTTTTAAAAATTGTACTAGATAGCTCATCATCCAATTCTGTTTTTTTATAATGGTAGCGTGTTAGTATATGGGTGATTAGTTCAGTAGCCTTCGTATGTTTTTCAAGCATTACCAAATCAGATACAGGGACTACCCGAACATTCGCACTTCCGCTGAAGACCGAAAGAATCAGTGCAAATAAGAGTGTGGGCTGACTAAGTTTAATCATATTCCATATACAAAAGTAATTTTGTTATAAATTTTATATTTTTTTGAAGTGTTGTAGTATAAGTGTATGTTTTATATATCTATTAGTCCACAAAAGTTCGAGGTTTATTGAATCTTAAAGCAGACTTTTGGTGAGCTAATTTCTGTTTAATTAGTCTTTTAATTCTTTATTTTTTGAATGTCTTTTATTCTATTATTGATTTTATTAGCTTTTTTAGTGCTACCGCCAAGAAAGATTGGAGCTTCAAGGTAATATTCCATTAAATCATTAAGAATTTCTGTGTTTTCATTATCTAATTCCGCCGCTAATTCGAGATGGCTCAATGTTTTTTTTGCCAACTTTATTGCTTTAAACCAACCAGATTCCTCAGCTAGCCTACCGTAGCTCTTAGCAAGGATATGGTGGTATTTAGCTGTATTAGGGTCAATATTCACTGCATTTTCTAGTTTTTCAATTGAATCTTCAAATTTAGCATTATTGAACAGTTCTAGGCCAGATTGGTACAAAGATTCAGTTTCCGAAGTTGCAATAACTGTTTTGCTAGGTAATAGCAAGCAAAGAAGAAGTAAGAGTAAAAATATACTACTGTTATTATTTGGGTAAATTTTCATAACATTTATTATGAGCTCACATTCATCATTTAGTTCTGTAGAAAAATTAATTAGGGTTATTAAACTTAATATTTAATACGACAGGTCATTGTTTGATACTTACGAGTTCTATATCAAAAATTAATGTAGAATTTGGCCCTATTACTCTACCGGCACCTCTTTCGCCGTATGCCAATTCAGAGGGTATTACGATTTGCCATTTTGATCCAACTGGCATTAGTTGTAGCGCTTCTTGCCAGCCTTTAATAACTTGATTTAAACTAAGTTCAATAGGTTCTCCTCGTGCATATGAACTATCAAATTCAGTGCCGTTAATTAGCGTTCCCCTGTAGTGAACAACAACTCTACTATTTACAAGTGGTTTTTTACCTTCGCCGTTTTTGACTATTTTATATTGCAGACCACTAGGCAATTCAATAACACCTTCTTTGCTTTTATTCTCAGTAAGAAATTTTTTACCATCCACTTTATTGTTGCCTGACTTAGCTGCTCTTTCATCCTGTTCCTTTTTCTGGTAAGTATTAATAATTTTTTGCATTTCATCATCCGATAATTTCTTTTCAGTTTTATTTAGTACGTCTTCAACAGCCTGCATAAAAGCTGGAATATCAATTTCCATTTCTTGACGGATAACGGTTTGTCCAAAGAATATACCCATTGAATAACTGAGTTTTTCTTGATCAGTTTCTATTTTTACCGCATAAACATTTGTAATGATTGGATATAAAAATATAAAAACTGTAAATCTAAGTA
>CAJWIE010000014.1 GCA_913041115.1 uncultured Legionellales bacterium
CGAACGAGGTTTTATTCGTGCGGAAGTTACATCATTTGATGATTATATAAAATATAAAGGAGAACAGGGAGCAAAAGATGTTGGAAAATGTCGATCAGAAGGGAAAGACTATATTGTTAATGATGGTGATGTTATTTTATTTAGATTTAATGTTTAAATTAAAAAAATAATTATGAATAATCCAAAAGATTTACCAAAAAAACCAGTAAAACCAGACGAATCTGAATGTTGTAATCGTGGTTGTGAAAATTGTGTTTTTGTTTATTATGAACGTGCACTTAATATCTGGCATGAAAAAGTTAAATGTTTAAAATCTTAAAAAAATTATTTGATTAATTTAGTATGTTTTGTGTTTATATTAGTGATTTACTGTATAAGAAAGCAACTTATTATTTTTCATTAAAGGTATAAAAATTAAATTCTTTTCTAGAATATATTCATGATCGGCACTACCTTGTGGTAGGTCGAGTAAGGTTTTTACTTCACCTGTATGTTTTATATGAAATAATTTACCATTCATCCAGTCAGTAACATAAAAACCGCCATTATTATCGCCTTCCACTCCATCAAGATTTCCAACTGCTGACCCATCACCAATAGACTGAATAGTTTTATCTTTAATTGAAATTCTTTTTAAATGGCCAGCTACTTTGGTGGCAAACCCATCTGTCATTTTACCCCAACTGCCAAGAATAATATCATCTTCCAATAACAATAAACCATTTGGTGATTCTAACTTTTTATCTTCAAGCCAAATAGTAAAACTATCTTCAGTTAGAAGATGAATTCTATTTAGCATCATATCCGAGACATAAACATCACCATTTTCACTTACTGTTACATCATTTAAAAATTTTGCATCATTAACTTTGAACTTGTTAGTAATACGCCCACTATTAATATCAATAGCTACCAATTCATCGATATCTGCCGTGTATAGTGTACGGCCATGTAGCGCTAGTCCCTTTGGCGCATTTAATCCAGTCACCCATTTTTCTTGAATAATTTTTCCATCTAAAGAGACAATTGAAATGAAACCATTCCCATCTTTTTCAATTCCAGAACCATTAATGTTAGAAACATAAAGGTGATTCAGTTTTTTGTCATATATAACTGATTCTGGACTACTAAAACTTTCAAGCTCCCAATTTAATGTTAAATTATTTGCATCGGCATTGACTGAATTGCCTAGAATTAAATATAAGCATAAAGAATTAATAATATTTTTTGAATTATTTATTGACACTAATTTATACTCCTAAAATTTTCTATTATATTAAAGAAGAATTACTATTTTATTATAAAAATCTATTTTTTGAAGAACAGTGTTTTTAATTCTTCTCCGGGGTTTTTAGCTTTCATAAATGCTTCACCTACAAGAAATGCATTTAC
This sequence comes from uncultured Legionellales bacterium, assembly GCA_913041115.1. Lineage (GTDB taxonomy): Bacteria > Pseudomonadota > Gammaproteobacteria > Eutrophobiales > Eutrophobiaceae > UBA11869. Next base: position 1,393 of record CAJWIE010000014.1, read on the forward strand.
ATTATTTTTTCGCATAAGCTTAACATGTTCACGTGTATGCACTCCACTTTCTGTTATTACCGTACGATCATGGAATACATCAGTCAAAAGATTTAGGGTGGTGTCCAGATTTGTTTCGAATGTATGAAGATTTCTATTATTGATACCAATAAGTGGTGTTCGTAACATCATTCCACGTTCCAATTCTTCACGATCATGTACTTCCACTAAAATATCAAGGCCAATTTCACTTGCAATACCAACCATTTCTTGTGCTTGCATATCTGATAATGCAGAGATAATTATTAGTATACAGTCTGCACCTATAACCTTAGTCTCGTATATCTGATAGGCATCAATCATAAAATCCTTACGTAAGATTGGTAATTTACAAGCATTATGCGCTCGTTTTAAATAGTCATCAGAACCTTTAAAAAATTCAACATCTGTTAATACAGATAAACAGCAAGCCCCAGCTTCCGAATAACTTTTTGCTATAACATCAGGATTAAAATTTTTACAGATAATTCCTTTGCTAGGCGAAGCTTTTTTTATTTCTGCAATTACCGCTGGTTTATCATTACTAATAGTTTCTATCAAACTATTGGTAAAACCTCGTTGTGGGGGGCAATCATCAGAACGGTGTTTTAATTCTTCAGGTGAAATTTTTCTTTTTGTATGTTCAATGTACTCAATTTTATAATCGAGTATTTTTTTTAAGATATCAGGCGTTTCTCTTGCCATATAATATTAAGTTTTAAAAGATTGAGTATGCTGGATAAGCATCTCAAATTTCTTTTTAGCAGCACCAGATTCAATAATATTTTTAGCCATATCAACTCCAGTTTTTATTGAATCACCAATACCAGAGGTGTAAATTGCAGCACCCGCATTTAAACTAACTATAGCTTTTGCAGCATTGTCATTATTATCAAGAACCGATTTCATCATAGTTAAACTCTCATCAATAGTTTCAACTGATAAATCATTAATGTTAAATTTTTTAATGTCAAAATCATCTGGTGAAATTTCATAATTATTTATTTCCTTATCCTTTAATTCTGCAATAAATGTTTTAGCCGAAATACTAATTTCATCCATACCATCTTCTGAGTGAACAATTAAAATATGTTTACTTCCTAGTTGTTTTAATGTTTCTGCCAAAGGGTTTAGCCATTTTTTTTCGAAAACACCGATAACTTGATTTGGAGCAGAGGCTGGATTTGTTAGGGGACCTAGAACATTGAACAATGTTCTTAATCCAAGCTCTCGTCTTGGCCCAATAGCATATTTCATTGCACTATGATGCATTGGCGCAAACATAAACCCAATACCAATATTATCAATACAGCTTGCAACTTCTTCAGCGTCTAATTCTATATTAATTCCTGCAGCTTCCAGAACATCGGCACTCCCAGATTTGCTAGAAACAGAACGATTGCCATGTTTTGCTACCCGTGCACCGCTTGCAGCGACAACGAAAGCAGATGTTGTTGAAATGTTAAATGTATTAGAACTATCGCCTCCTGTTCCACAAGTATCAATAAGATTAGTTTTATCAACATCTACTTTTGTAGCCAATTCTCTCATTACTTCTGCAGCAGCAGTGATTTCATCTACCGTTTCACCTTTAATGCGAAGAGCAACCAACAAACCACCAATTTGCGCAGGAGTTGCCTCACCTTTCATTATTGTTTGCATAATACTATGCATATCTTCACGATTTAAATTTATGTTATTAATAACATTATTAATTGCTGTTTGAATATCCATTAGTTGTTTATCAAAACTTTTATTTAATTGGTATTCGAAAGAAAGTTTTTTAAAAGCTCATGTCCATACGAAGTTAATATAGATTCCGGATGGAACTGAACTCCCGATATTAAGAAATTTTTATGTTTAACACCCATAATTTCATCGATATTACCGTCTTTATTATTTGTCCATGCAGTAATTTCAAAACAATCTGGCAAAGTGTTTTTTTCTATAACTAAAGAATGATATCGGGTTGCGGTGAAAGGATTTTCAAAATCTTTAAATACATCTGTTCCTGCGTGATAAATATCAGATGTTTTACCGTGCATAATATTTTTTGCATGAACTATGTTTCCTCCAAAAGCTTGTCCTATACTTTGATGTCCTAAGCAAACCCCAAGAATCGGCACCTCTTTTTTAAAATTATTAATAACTTCAATCGATATACCAGCTTCATTCGGAGTACAAGGACCAGGGGAAATAACAATATGTGATGGGCATAATTTTTTAATATGATCAATGCTAATTTTGTCATTTCTATATACTTCTACATCCTGGCCAAGTTCGCCAAAATATTGAACAAGGTTATAAGTGAAAGAATCATAATTATCGATCATTAATAACATAACGCTCTCTCTTTGTTAATTTAGGCCCTTCTCAGCTAAACTAACAGCCTTAAAAATAGCACGCCCTTTGTTCATTGTTTCATCCCATTCATTTTGCGGTATAGAATCAGCAACAATACCAGCTCCTGCCTGTATGTGTAGAGTTTTATCTTTAATTACAGCAGTTCTTATTGCGATCGCAGTATCCATATTGCCATTCCATGATATATATCCAACTGCCCCTGAATAAACACCGCGTTTTACAGGTTCTAGTTCATCGATAATTTCCATTGCTCGAATTTTTGGGGCGCCAGAAACAGTTCCAGCAGGAAAAGTAGAGCGTAAAACATCAATTGCATTCATATCTTTTTTTAGTTTGCCGGTAACATTAGAGACGATATGCATAACATGCGAATAACGCTCAATTATCATTTTATCAGTTAAATTAACAGTTCCCATATCAGCAACACGCCCAACATCATTTCTGCCAAGATCAATTAACATTAAATGTTCAGCCAGTTCCTTTGGGTCTCGTAAGAGATCTTTTTCTAGCGCAAGATCTTCCGTTTCAGTTTTACCTCTTGGTCGTGTACCGGCAATAGGTCTTACCGTCACAATATTTTCCTCTAGTCTAACTAATATTTCCGGTGACGATCCCACGATCTGAAAATCATCTAAATCAAGAAAGTACATGTAGGGCGATGGATTGAGTGAACGAAGTGCTCTATAAAGATTTATCGGTTTTGATTCAAAGGGAATAGATAATCTTTGAGAAAGCACAACTTGCATAGCATCACCATTAACAATGTAATTTTTTATAGCGTTAACCGCTTTTTTATAGTTTTCTTGTGTAAATCCAGAAATAAAATCATTTTCATCAACATCACGAGATTTTTCTAATTGCGATTTTTTAATCTGGTTATTACGAAGCATTTTACTTATTTCATTAAGTCTTTTTTTAGAGTTTGAATAAGCATTATTTTTTTCCGGATCGGCGTGCACAATAATAAATAGTTTTCCGCTTAGGTTATCGAATACAATAACTTCATCTGAAATCATTAACAAAATGTCAGGAGAACCAATTGGGTCTTTCTTGTTATTTTTATTTAATTTTGGCTCAATATATTTGATCGTTTCATAACCAAAGTAACCAACTAAACCCCCATTAAAACGCGGCATATTTTCAATTTTCGGAACTTTATATGATTTTTGAATTTTCTCAATTTCAGCAAGAGGGTCATCGGTATCGTATTCATTAATGCATTTATTATTTTCCATAATTGTTATTTTTTTTTCAGTTACGGAAACTATTTTTTTCGCGGGTAGCCCGATAATTGAATAACGTCCCCATTTTTCTCCGCCTTCTACTGATTCAAACAAGTATGAGTATGCAGAGTGACCGATTTTTGTGTAGGTGCTTAGTGGTGTATCTAAGTCTGCTAATATTTCACACATCAAAGGTATACGGTTGTATCCTTTTTTTGCTAGTTCATTAAAATTATTTTTACTAATCATATTATTTAATAGAGAAAAAATTTTATTTTTAGCAACAGTTAAGCAAAATCAATTTTGCTATAGTTATTGACATGTGATAGATGAATATATTAATTATTTGCTAGTGCTATTTGTTCCCGCATCATTTTAATAGTTGATTTATAATCATCTGCTCCAAAAATCGCTGATCCTGCAACAAAAGTATCCGCACCAGCTTCAGCAATTTTTCGAATATTATCAACTTTAACACCGCCATCAATTTCAAGACGAATATCATGTTTTGATTTATCAATAATTTCTCTGGCGTATTTGAGTTTATCAAAAACAGATTCAATAAATGATTGTCCGCTGAATCCCGGATTAACTGACATTAATAATACAATATCAATTTTATCTAATACATCCTCAAGAATATCAAGAGACGTGCTTGGGTTGAAAACTAAGCCAGATTTACATTTGCATTGATGGATTAAATTTAGTGTATGGTCAATATTCTCTGATGCCTCTGGGTGGAAAGTAATGTAATCAGCTCCCGCCTCGGCAAATTCCGGGATAATTCTATCGACAGGCTCAATCATTAGATGTACATCTAATGGAGCTTTTATACCAAAATTTCGTAAGGCTTTAACAACAATCGGTCCAAAAGTTAAATTAGGCACATAGTGGTTATCCATAACATCGACATGGATAAAATCTGCACCTGCTGCTAAGACGTTTCTGGTATTTTCGCCAAGTTTTGACATGTCTGCAGACAATATTGAGGCTGCAATCACAGCGTTATGCATTTGAAATAATCCGTTTGCAATTAATGACGCGAGTAACTTTACCTGATAAGTATTACCATAGCCACTATCGACTATTTGTTAAGATTAGCATTTTTAAGGTATACCAAAAAAATGAAGCAAAAATTACTTATTGGCCTGCTTTTTTGCCTATTTCTAAACATACTTAACGTCCGAACTGACCCACTAGATTATGACTGGGAAAAACGCATATCGAGCGGAATAATAGATAAGACAGAAGCAACGGAATTATTTTGGCTTGAAGCAATGGATAATAGTTTCGTAGCCCTTTTCAATCGCCATAAAATAGGAGAAGTGAAAGGCGCGGCTATTATTTTACATTCTATAGGTGGCCATGCGGATTGGCCTGAGGTTATTTCTCCGTTAAGAAATATGTTGCCGAAATTTGGTTGGTCAACCTTATCAATACAACTTCCTATAATATCACCAGAAAATAACATCGAAGAATATGGAAAGACATTCCAAGAAACTAATCGACGAATCATTGCTGCGGTAAATGAATTACGAAAACGTGGATTTTCCAGGATTATAATTATCGGTCATGGGTTTGGCGCATTGTCATCACTAGTATATTTTGAGAAAGGAGAATCGAAGTATATTGATGCTTTAATTGCAATTAGTCTACAAGATTATGTTTATATTAAGCCACCAGTTAATTTACTACGATTGATTGAAAAAATAAAAATACCTACACTCGATATATTTGGTAGTTTAGATTTTAAAGAGGGAGTCGAATCTGCACCTGATCGTAGACTTGCATCCAAAAAAAGCGGTAATTATTTATATACCCAGATTGAAGTAAAAGGAGCTAATCACTCATTTAATAATATGGAAAATCATTTAATACAGAATATTGTTGATTGGATAAAGTAAATAATCTTGATCGGTTTTACTTTTAGTAATGTTGTTTTAAGGCCCATTCAACATGCTCCTTAACAAGTGCAGAAGAATTATTTCGGTGAATTTTTAATGCGTTAACGATTTCTTTTGTAGTTGGTGCGTTACCTAAACCCACCGCGATATTTCTTAACCAACATTCATAACCGATTCTTCGTATTGCTGTTCCTTCTGTCTTTTTCTTGAACTCTACTTCTGTCCACGAAAATAATTCAATTAAACTAGATTCATCTAGTCCGTGCCGAACACGAAAATCATCTTCATTAGAATTTCTGGCAAATTTATTCCAAGGACAGATTAATTGGCAATCATCACAACCATAAACTCGGTTGCCAATCATTTTTCTAAATTCTTCAGGAATACTTCCTTTTAGTTCAATGGTTAAATATGAAATACAGCGGCGTGCATCAATTTCCATTTCCGCAACAATTGCATTAGTTGGGCAAACGTCAATACATGCAGAGCAAGTACCACAGTGCTGCTTTTCATATGGCAGATCAATTTCTAGTGGCAAATTTGTATATATTTCACCAAGAAAAAACCATGATCCAGCTTTAGAGTTTATCAAGTTCGTATGCTTACCTATCCACCCAAGTCCTGAGTTACGTGCCAATGCTTTTTCTAGTATCGGGGCACTATCAACAAAGCAACGATACCCAAATTCACCATAGAGAGTATTAATTTTCTTTGCTAATTTTTTTAAGCGTTGTCGAATCAATTTGTGATAATCTCTACCCGTTGCATACCTTGATATATAAGCAAGATTTTTATTTTTTAAAACTTCAGCAGGTTGTTTGCTAGAAGGAGGGAAATAGTCCATTCGTGCACAAATTACGCTAATGGTTCCTGGAAATAGCTCATTTGGACGGCTACGTTTAGTGCCATGTGACGCCATATAAGACATTTCTCCATGTCTTCCTTTTGAAAGCCAATCCATAAGATATGCCTCATCTTTATGTAGCTCTGTTGTTGTAATCCCTATTTGTTGAAAACCTAGTTCGGTCCCCCACCTTTTTATATTTTTTGATAATTCATATTTGTCCATATTTAATACTTGTATTGGTATTTCTTATATTTTGCAATGCACTAATGATTTGTATAACAGTGTAATATTAAATATCATACTTATAATTGGAGTTAAAATTAATGTTTAATTTTATAAACACTTGGTATAAACGTTATTTTACTGATCCGCAAGCTTCATTATTAGTAATTCTTTTGACGCTTGGCCTGATTATTCTTGTGACAATGGGGAAAATGCTTGCGCCATTATTGGCGGCATTAATTATTGCTTATCTACTTGAAGGAGCAGTATCTAAATTACAAATTAAAGATATTAGCCGATTTTCATCGGTAAACATCGTTTACTCGCTATTTTTAGTCTTCATGGCATTTATTTTGTTTGGATTGATGCCACTGCTTTCCAAGCAAGTAAGCCAGTTTTTTCAAGAAGTTCCGGAAATGATAAGAAATATTCAAGGTTTACTTCTACGTTTGCCAGAACAATATCCAGAATTAATTTCAGAAGAATATGTTTGGGAATTGAATGCTAATATCCGTGATAGTTTTAGTGAGCTAGGCCAAAGCGTATTGTCATTCTCTTTAGCATCTATGCCCGCGGTCATAACTATTCTTGTTTATCTAATTTTGGTACCTCTTATGATTTTTTTCTTTTTAAAAGACAAGAAAGTAGTAATGGAATGGGTGACCAATTTTTTACCAAAAGAGAGACGTTTAGTTAATGAAGTGTGGGTTGAAATGGATGCTCAGATTGGGAATTATGTCCGTGGAAAATTTAATGAGATTTTAATAGTTGGAGGCGCCTCCTATATTGCCTTTGTTATTCTAGGATTAAATTATGCATTTTTATTAGCGATGATTGTTGGATTATCAGTTTTAATTCCATACATAGGTGCGGCAATAGTAACACTACCAATTGCGCTTGTTGGGTATTTTCAGTGGGGTCTAAATTCTGATTATAATTTTACTTGGTTAATGGTGAGCTATTTTATTATTCAGTTTCTTGATGGGAATGTTTTAGTACCCATTTTGTTTTCTGAGGCTGTTAATTTACATCCACTTGCAATTATCGTTGCAATCTTGGTGTTTGGCGGACTCTGGGGTTTCTGGGGCGTATTTTTTGCAATACCACTGGCAACTTTGGTTAAAGCATTAATAAATGTGTGGCCTATAAACGAAGAGGATACTAAAAAAATAAAGAAGAAATAATTAAAATAAAATTATTTAAGCTTCTTTAATATTTGAAGTACATCATTCACATGTTCTTTTACTTTTACTTTTCGCCACTCATTTCTTAAGATTCCTTTTTTGTCTATTAAAAATGTTGACCTTTCTATACCAATAACCTTTCTTCCATACATATTTTTTTCTTTTATTACATCAAACATTTTACAAATTTTTTCATCTTCATCTGAAAGTAGGTCGAAAGGAAATTTTTGATTTTTTTTAAATTTTTCGTGCGAAGTTATTTTGTCTCTAGATACACCAAGTACTATCGCATTGCATAAAGAGAATTTACGAATGTTGTCACGAAAATTTTGCCCTTCAATTGTACATCCCGGAGTGGCATCTTTAGGGTAAAAATAAATAATAATATTTTTACCTTTTAAGCCAGAAAGCCTTACGTTTTTATTGCCTGTTGATGGTAAGCTAAATTCTGGTACTTTTCCCCCGATTTTTACTTTATTTGCAGCCATAATTAATTCTTTTAAATTTCATTCTTGTAATAGCATAACGACATTGAGTAACATACACGCTTTTCCTAATAAGATATAATAATTATTTATAATGTTCACTGGAAGTATTGTCGCAATTGTTACACCAATGCAGGCTGGAGTGGCTCCTGATACTGCGCTTGATTATAAAGCGTTAGAGCGATTAATTGAGTTCCATATCGAACAAGGTACCAGAGCTATTGTTGCGGTTGGGACAACAGGCGAATCAGCGACGTTAACAGAGGAAGAGCATTGTGTCGTTATTGAAAAAATGGTGAAACTTGTAAAAGGGCGAATTCCGGTGATTGCGGGGACTGGAGCCAACTCAACAATTGAGGCAATTTCACTAACAAAATGCGCAAAAGAAGTCGGCGCTGATGCATGCTTATTAGTCACACCTTATTATAATAAACCAACACAGGAAGGCTTGTTTCAACATTACAAGGTTATTGCTGAAACGATTGATATACCTCAAATTTTATACAATGTTCCGGGAAGAACTGCTTGTGATATGTTGCCAGAGACAATTATCAAACTTGCATCAATAGATAACATTATTGGAGTAAAAGAGGCGACCGCAGATTTAACACGTGTAAATCAAATAAGAGAAGGAACAAGAGGTGATTTCCTCTTGCTTAGTGGCGATGATGAGACGACAAAAGATTTTATTTTAATGGGTGGCGATGGCGTAATTTCAGTAACCGCAAATGTTGCTCCTAAAGAAATGAACGAAATGTGTATGTCCGCTTTAAATGGGGATACAAAAGAAGCTGACAGGATAAACAAAAAGCTTGATGGGCTTCATAAAGCATTATTTATCGAATCAAACCCCATCCCAGTAAAATGGGTTTTGAATAAACTCGATTTAATAGAATCTGGGATTAGGCTTCCAATGACATGGTTATCAAAGACATCAGAAGAAGAATTATTTGAGGCGATGAGGCGAGCAGATATTGTATAATAATATTATGAAACGACTTGGAAATTTAATTTTATTGAATTGCATAATATTTATTTACGGGTGTGAGAGTTTACCAAGTTTAGACGAAGTATTGCCTGATAAGCGTACCACGTATAGAAAAAGTAGAGATTTACCAGAATTAGAGGTCCCTCCTGATTTAACTGTTACCAAAGGGGAGTATTCTTCAGAAATTCCCAGCGATAGAGAGTCAACATCGTTAAACGAATTTGAGAGACAACGTTTAATGAACAAGGGGGATGTTATTCTCGGTTCGGGAGATTTTGAAGGTGAACAATGGATAGCGTTAAGGGGTAACACGAAAGATATATGGCCAAAATTACGAGAATTTTGGAAGCAAAATAATTATATAGTTTATTTAGACGATGTAGAACTTGGTGTACTTGAGACGGATTGGAAAGAAACTGAAAAAATAAAACAAAAATTTAAAATTTTGACAGAGCCATCTGAAGGTGGAGGTGTAATTTTATTTCTGTCAAGCGAAAGACAAGAACTATCAGAAGGTGATTGGTTAGCTACTCAACCTGATAATTTAGCTGAGAAAGATATTATTAATAAATTAAATTTACACTTTAATGAAAATATATTAGCTGACACAGATGGACTTACAAAAGATACTTCATCGGTTAGCTATCTAGACAAAGAGTTCAGCGAAGTAAAAGCAAAAATACGTAACAATGATGAAGGAAAGAGTTATTTAGAGGTAAACGAAAATTTTAATTTAGTAAGGGATAATACAAATCAAGTAATAGAACAAGCCGGTTATTTCTTAGAAAATAGTGACCCAGAAAAAGGAATATACAGTTTTCGTTATTTTAAACCTGAGGGAGAAGAAGATGGAAAAGGATTTTTTTCTAGATTAAAATTTTGGGGGGATGACGAAAATGAGGATGGGTTGCTTTATAAATTGAGTTTAACAGGTGTTAATAACAAAACTGAGATAATTATCTTGAAAGAGAATGGCGAACCTGAAACAGGGGAGGATGCCATGAATATCCTTACCACAATTGGACGCCTATATAATAAAGTATTATAAATTATATAATTTCATTTTATTATTTCTATTATATTTTTTTACCGTACCCGTTTATTATATTTTTTTTCCTTTACGTATGGATTCTCATTTTGTCTAAATTCAATTAAAACAGGCGTTGCAAGTAATTTTAATTTTTTTCTTAATGATTTACATATATAGCGTCTATAACTATCAGGAACATTTTTTGTTTGATTACCATGAATTATAAAGCGTATTGGGTTAGTTTGGCCAAGATGCATATAACGCAATTTAATCCTTCTACCACGAACAATTTTTGGCGGGTGTTTTACGATTAGTTCTTGCAACATTCCTGTTAATCGTGGCGTAGAAAAATCAATATCGAGAGACTTAATAATCGCATCAATTTTTTTAATTAAATATTTTATACCCGTATTATTTTTTGCGGAAATATAGTGGTATTCAACGTAATCAATAAAATTAAATTTTCGTGAAAGTTCTGATTTAATTCTTTCTTTTTCTATTTTTCCTAGTTCTTCACACTTGTTAATGGCAACTATTATCGATTTTCCACTGTCTTGAACCATGCCAAGCAATGAACTATCTTGTTCAGTTACACCTTCAGTTGCATCAATAATTAAAACAACAATATCCGCTAATTCTATAGCCTCAAAAGATTTTAATACGCTAAATTTTTCAACTGTATCTTTTACTTTACTTTTTTTACGTACTCCAGCAGTGTCAATAAGCGAATAGTTTCTTCCGTTTATTTTTTTCGTAATTTTAATACTATCGCGAGTTGTACCCGGCTTGTCATACGTTAGAACTCTTTCTTCACCAATGATTTTATTAATTAATGTCGATTTTCCAACATTAGGTTTTCCTATAAAAGAAATAACGGGATGTTCTTTTTGTTTCGATGAGTCTTCAAACGTGCAGGATAGTTGATCAGTTATTTCATCAAGAAGTTTACTTATCCCATCTCCTCTTTTTGCAGATACGGGCCAAACAGATTCTATACCAAGTTTATAAAAGTCATTTAATGATAGACTAGATAGATTACCTTCAAGCTTATTTACAACAACAAATATTGGTTTGTCTAATTTACGTAACTTTTTAGCCAGAACTTCATCAACATTCGTTAGACCGGTACGTCCATCAACAATCCATATTAATATTGATGATTCGTTTGCCGCCAGTATCGACTGCTCTGTCATCAAATCAGCAATATCTTTACTATCATGATCGATTTCACCAATACCCCCAGTATCAATAATTAGAAACGACTTTAAATTATGATGCGCAACGCCATATTGACGGTCACGAGTAATACCCGGTCGGTCAACCACTAATGCAGCACGACTTGATGTTAGAGTATTAAAAAAAGTTGATTTACCAACGTTAGGACGACCTACGATGGCGACAATTGGTTTCATAAATATACTTAATATTTGAATTTCTATATATTGACGTGTAGAACAATTATATTTCTAAGCTCTATTCTACCTCTTCTTCACTATCATCACTAAAAATATTTAGAAATCGTTTAAAAATGGATTTTTGTTCTGTTTCTTTTTGAGGTTTTTCAGTATTAACACGTTTTCTTGATCTTTCATATGCATTTCTTTTTTCTGAAGACTTTTCCGATGGCACTATTTTTTCTGCTTCTGTATTTGTTGCATCTAATTTTTTTGTTAGGTATTTGTTTTCATTATCTTGAAAAGTGTAGGCTGAAAGTTTGCCAGAACTAGAGTATATAAATACCATTTCATTTGTACTTATTGGTTGAGTCAGAATGGCCTCATCATCCATTCGAGTTCTAGCACTAAAATTACCTGTTTCTTTGTCAAGCCAATGCGTATAACCATCAAAATCACCAACAACAACTTTATTGTCAAAATTAGCCGGGCCAGTAATCTTTCGGTAGGCTAATTTTTCTTGTTTCCAAATTGATGAGCCAGTAAATCTATTTAAAGCCCAGACGATTCCATTTTCATCTGTAAGGAAAATATTTTTTTCATCAGCACTTAATTCTGAATGAGATGAAATCTCTCTTTGCCAAAGAATTTGCCCAGTCTCCAATGCTAGAGCGGAAATATTTGCTTGGAATGTAGTAACATATATCGTTTTATCAATTACTAATGGTTGCGCATCAATATCAACCATTCTTTCAAGTTCATTCTTTCCTCTAGATAGGGCAACTTTTTTCTCCCAGACCAATTTCCCGGTCTTTAACTCAATAACTACTACACGTCCCTCATCAAACCCCGTTATAACAAACCCATCGGCGATAACTGGAGTACTCGTTCCTCGAAGTGATAAAGCAGGAACACCCCGGTCATAAACCCATAGGTGTTTTCCATTATTTGCATCAATCGCGAAAATTTTCCCATCAATCGTTCTTGCAATAACTACACTATTAGCTTCTCCTGGCGATGACAGTACTTCGCTAGATACTCTTGTTCGCCAGACTTCATCACCTGTTTCTTTTGAGAGCCCAAGTATTTCCCCTTCACTGGTACCAACTAGAACTAAAGAATTGCCAACTCCAGGCCCCCCGGTAATTGATAAATCACTATCATTACGCCATATAAACTTTCCCGTATCAGCAGTAAGTGCAGACACATTACCTCTAGTGTCAGCAATAAATATTTGGTCATCTAGAATGTTAGGTCTTATTTTTGTAAATAAATCATCTGCCCCTTTTCCTATATCTTGTGTCCAAACTCTATTCAGATCTGTTGTTTCAATGAAATTTACTAGTGAAGATGGGGGTATGGCGTTATCTTTCCCACTAATATACTCTGACATCGTCTGTTTAACACCACATCCTAACGCGATGACGAAAATTGAAAATAATATTAAAATACGAAATAGTTTAAACAAATTAAATTTTACCCAAATCGTCTAGTTTCATTTGTAAAATTAATTGAGTTTCTTCAGTTTTTGTGGGGTCGTTAAGTGCATTTTTATATGCTTGTGTCGCCTCTTTAATTCTACCTTGTTTAACAAAAATATCGCCGCGTAATTCTTCATAGTGAGTAATAAATTGATTCAATTTTGTTTTCGATAATATATTTTCTGCAGATTCTAGTTTGTTATTCGCTATTAGAACTCTTATTAGGCGTAATCTTGCTATATGTTTAAATTCGTCTCGTAAATTATTTTCTAAAATTGAATTTAGGTATATTTCAGCATTTTCTAAATTACCCAATTCACTTTCTATTTTCGCCAACATCAGTTTCGAAAATACTGAATATGTACTGGATTCATAATCAGCAATAATTTTGTTAGCTAGAGTACGCATATTATCAGTATCTTTTTTGCGTGAAGCCACTAGCAATTGTTCATAAAGAATTGAAGCCACTTTCGCTTGTTCTACATTATGATTTACATAGCCACGCCAACCAAATATAGCAGTGATGCCAATAATAATGCCTGCAATAATTGATTTTCCATTCTCATTCCACCACTTTTTTATTGCTTCTACTTGTTCTTCTTCTGTGCTGTATACGTCCAATTTATTATCTCCAATGAATGTTTAATTTTGATAATCCTATTTACTAAGAAAATAACACAACAATATAATTTAGGTTTATCAAAGAATTGCTACTTTATTAAATGTATTTCAATTCAATAATGTTTTATTTAGAAAATTCGATATTTCATTCCATTTGATTGTAATTTGTGGTTTCTCTTCTCTTAAATATTTTACTGTTAACTGTTTTTTTTCTAGCTCATCTTCTCCTAGTATGAACGCTATTTCTGCGCTCGATTTATCTGCTTTTTTGAACTGACTTTTTAGACTCCCATCTCCACAATTTGTCAAAACTTTTATAAATGGTTCTTGGTCACGAATTTCTTCTGCCAATAAAAGTCCACGTTTTTTTGATTTATTTCCAGAAATCAATAGATAAATATGAGGAATACTATTATCAGTTACTTTTTCAAGGTTAATTAATTCCAATAAGCGTTCAATGCCTATTGCAAAACCAACAGCAGGGGTTGACGATGAACCATGATCCTCAACTAGGTTATCATAACGTCCGCCAGCACAAACAGTATCTTGGGCCCCCAATTCACAAGTTGTCCACTCATAAACGGTTTTCCCATAATAATCCAGGCCCCGTACAAGTTTCTGATTTACATTATATTTAATATCTCCATTGTCCAATATTTCTTTAAATTCAGCAAAGTGATTGTTAGATTCAGAATCAAGATACTCATTAATTGTAGGTGCGTTTGTTATTAAAGATTTCATATCCGGATTTTTACTATCTAATATTCGCAGGGGATTTTTTTTAAGTCTAATTAAGCTATCATCATCAAGTTTATTCTTATGTGCAGTAAAATAATCAACTAAAATTTTTCTATAATTTAAACGAGATTGCGCCGAACCAAGAGAGTTTATTTCGAGATTAATATTTTTTATACTTAATTTTTTCCATATACGACTACACACCATGATTTGTTCTACATCAATATCTGGACCTTTAAAACCAAATGCTTCAACACCTAATTGATGAAACTGTCGTTGTCTTCCTTTTTGGGGTTTTTCATACCGAAACATTGGCCCCATATACCAAAGTCTTTGTGTTTTATTGTGGAAAAGTCCATGCTCAATACCCGCACGAACACAACTAGCTGTCCCCTCTGGTCTTAAGGTTAGGCTAGTTTTATTTTTATCATCAAAACTATACATTTCTTTCGAAACAATATCTGTATTATCACCAATAGTTTGTTTAAAAAGCTCAGTTTTTTCTAGAATTGGAAGGCGTATTTCTTTATAACCATACTGGTTTAAAATATTTTTAATAGATTCTTCTACAAATTGCCATTTTGGTATTTCGTGCATCAAAATATCATGCATACCACGAATAGCTTGCAGTTTAGTCATAAAAAAACACCAATTATTTTTTGAATAAATTTTCCAAAGAATGAAATATTAATAATTTATAAAAGTTTTATCTTATTGGTAGAGTAAAGCGCGCTATGCCGTACTTTATGTATGGCTCTGTATTAATAGAGCTACCGTTAAATTCTACAGAAACCCCATTTGCAGCGCCTAACAGGATATCAAACGGTGAATTGCCATTTATAATATAATTTTTCCCACCACGAGCTAAATCAAGAAATAGCCGATTTCCATTTCGATCATATATTTCTACCCAGGAATCACTCGTTAAGTTTAGAACCACTGTATCAGTGCCTTCTTGCGTATAATATGTAGAAGATTCCTCAGTATCGACTATTTCTTTTATTTCCGCTTGTTTTTTTTCTTCCTCTATCACATTTTGTATTTCTTTGTTTTCTACCAATTTTAAATTATTAGCATCGTTACTTTTTTCATATTTTTCACTTATTGGCCATTGCCAATAATCTGGGTGTGTAATTATTTTGTATGAGATATTAACGCCGTTTATTTTGTTATTTTTATGAGGTGCCGTATTAATATTTTCTATAGTTTTTTTATTCGGTTTGATCAAAAAGTTTTTTTGATACCAAATCAACATAGAGAGAGCAATTGATAACCCAATAATATAACTAAACAATTTTATAAGTTTGTCATTAGTGTTTTTCTGAATTTTAGGCTTAACATCGGGGACAATTTTAGGTTTTTTCTCCGGATTTTTTTCATTATATAGATTTACAACCTTGTCAGCATCAATATCTATACACTTAGCATAGGCACGAAGATAGCCTTTTAGGTAAGTTTCAAACTTAAATTTTTCGTACTCATCCCCTTCTAATAACTCGATTAATTTTGGATCAAGATTTAATTTTTCTGCAATATTTTCTATAGATAATCCCGCATCTTTTCGTTTTTCACTTAAGATTTTTCCTGCAGTTTCGGGGGTTTTGCTATCTTCTATTGTTTCTGTTTCTATCTTGTCCATTACTTTCCACTTTTAAAAAAAGCTCATTAATTTATACAATTCCCAATGTTAAGATATATTATAATTTATCTCTATTTTTCTTTAATTATATGCCATTCACCATCAATTTTTTCCATTAATAACTCTTTATTGGACCGATCTTTATATATGTCTGATTTATATGTTTGGGTAAAATTTACTTTTGCATAATTATTGCCACGCATATCAATTTTTAAATTAGATAGTGAAACTTTGATGAAACTAGGCACAAGCAAACGTTCAGTTCGTTTCCTCTTCCAACTTTTTTTACTCCCTTTTAATGGTATAAATTCTTTTGCATAACATGCAAGATAACCGTCGATATCTTGGTTAGACCATGCATCTAGCCATTTATTTACAGCAGCCTCGATAGCTCGTTCGTGTTGTTCATCTTCATCAGTTAATTCTTCATCAGTTAATTCTTCATCAGTTGATTCAATTGGTATTGGCTCTTCTTTAATTACTTTAACTACAGATTTCTGTTTAGATGGCACTTTAATGGCATCCTTCTTTTCTTGTGTTTTTTTATTTTTTGCTAGTGTTAGATTTTCCAGTTCAGCAAATTCACCTGAATCAGGGAAAGAATTCTTTAATAACAATTCGTAGCTAGAAGCAGTATCTTGATCGCCCAACTCATTTTCTATTTTAATTCCCAGTAGTAGTGTTTTTGCATTATGAGGTGATATTTCTTGATAACGTTGCAAATAAGCTCTAGCAGAAAGGAATTTTTTATTATCAAAATTAATTTCACTCATCTTTATTAGTGCTTGCGGAATCCGTGGGTTTAATTGTAATGCCTGGCGATAATATTTTTCTGCACTCTCTGTCTTTTTATTTTGATATAGACATTGCCCTGCATTTGTTATTGCAATTTCGGGGTCATCATATAATGGATTTTTTGCTGCTTTTAAGAATGCATCTTCTGCTTCAGAAAGACGTCCTAATTTACATAAAAAGTTTCCATAATTATTAAGCGTCGATGAATCTACGTTATTAATAGTTAAGGCACGTTTAAAATTTTCTTCAGCTTTATTATCGTCTCCAAGTTGTTGGTAGAGCAAACCTAATACATTATATGTTGGCGCATAACTGGAATCTGCAATCAATGATTTTTTTAATTTTTCTAATGCTTTGTTGTAATCACCTTCCTTTAGATATGCAATACCAAGATTAAGGTTAGTCAGAGCAACTTCATTTGTTGTTTGAGACTCCCGGATTTCTGAGGATTTAATATTTCCATCGTACCCATTTTTATCGATGCAGGCTGAAAGTAGAAGCAATGTTAAAAAGCTGAGATAAAAAAATATTTTAGTTTTTGACATTAAATTAACTCCACTGTATTTTTTCTATGTTTTTTTGATTTGGCCAAAAATTTCCCAATAAGCTGACCACATGCTGCATCAATATCATCCCCACGTGTTTTGCGTGTAATTGCAAATATACCAGATTTAATAAGTACATCTCTAAATGCGTTTATTGTTTCATAATTTGAGCTTGAAAAATATGTTTCTGGAAATTTATTAAAGGGTATTAAGTTAACCTTTGAGGGGATACCATGAAGACACTTAACTAGACTATGTGCATCCTCTAGGCTGTCATTTACATTTCGTAGCATTACGTATTCAATGGTAATGGGGTCATCTTCTTTTCCTTCTGTATAACGCTTACATGCAGATAGTAAATCTAATATTGGGTATGAGCGATTAATTGGTACAATACTATCACGTAATCCATCATTACTTGCATGCAAAGATATTGCTAGACTAACTTTATTATCTTTTTTAAGACGGTCAATTCCAGGAACAATACCAGAAGTGCTTACTGTAATACGTCTTTTAGACAAACCAAAAGAATAATCATCTACCATCAAATTTATTGATTTTAGAACATTGTTGTAATTAAGTAGAGGTTCACCCATTCCCATAAAAACTATATTAGTAATGATGCGTTTTTTATTTTCGAAGTAACCAAGTGTTTTGTTAGTAAGCCAAACTTGTCCAATAATTTCGCTTGTTGTTAAATTTCTACTAAAACCTTGTTTTGCCGTTGAACAAAATTTACAATCAAGTGCACACCCAACTTGAGTTGAAATACAAAGTGTTCCCCTATCATTTTCAGGAATGAATACGGTTTCGATTGAATTTTTTTCATCAACTTTAACAAGCCATTTTTTTGTACCATCTTCTGATTTTTTTTCATTAACGATTTTAGGAAGTTTAACTATGGTATTTTCCTTTAAGTGAGTTCGTAAATCATTACTAAGATTGGTCATCGATTCAAAATCAATTACTCCATATTGATATATCCATTTAAGTAATTGATGAGCACGAAAGGTATTTTCGCCTATACTTGAGAAATATGATTCCAGCATCTTACGATCGTAGTCAAATAAATTTATTTTATTAGTCATATTTATTTATCGTATTCGTTTATTAATTTCATTTTTCGAAAAGAAGAAATTAATTTCTTTTTCTGCGCTTTCTTTACTATCTGATCCATGAATTGCATTTTGATACGTTCCGTTAATAGCTTCAAAATTAGCGTAAAGATTTCTAATTGTCCCTTCTTTTGCTTCGCTAGGTATTGTCGCTCCCATAATATTACGTAATGAAGTTATAGCATTTTCACCTTCAAATATTTTGATCATGACAGGCCCTGAGGTCATATAATCGACAAGAGGTTTGTAAAAGGAACGTTCAACATGTTCACTGTAAAATTTTTCTGCTTCTTCTTTTGATAGACGCATCATTTTACTGGCGATGATTTGTAGACCATTTCCTTCTATTTGAGCCAATATTTTATCAGTAAAATTCTTGGCAACAGCATCTGGCTTTATGATTCCCAATGTTCTTTCAATTCCCACTCGCCAACTCCTAACACAGTACTATCTCATTAATCGCAAGAGGATTATACGACTTCAATTGCTTTAGGTGAAATTATCAGAGGGGCTATTTCTGTGGCTAATAAGGGGTTTAGAACATCCCTGTTTCCAATTTTGCTGCCTCTGACATCATGTCATAATTCCAGGGCGGCTCGAAAGTAACTTCAACATTAACTTTTGTTACATTTGGTAAGGTTAATATTTTTGAACGCACATCTTCGGCTAAATAATCCCCCATTCCGCAACCCGGCGATGTCAGTGTCATTACTATATCGATTTGATTTCCATCAACACCTAGTGGAGTAACATCACATTGATAAATAAGCCCTAATTCAACAATATTAATTGGAATCTCGGGGTCAAAACATGTTTTAAGCTGGCTCCAAACTGCTTGTTCATCAACTTCTCCATCTCCAGTAATCTCTTTTTTTGCATCGATATTTGCCTCATTAGTAACGTCAAAACCTAATGCATCTGCATTTTTTGCATCTATTCGAGCAAGATTACCATTAACGTTTATTGTGTAACTACCCCCAAGCGCCTGTGTTATTAATACGGTTGTTCCTTTTGATAATGTAAGCGGCGTTCCAACTGGAATCAAAACAGCATCACAATCACGGTTCAATGTTATTGGCTTATTTTCATCCATATTACTTATTACTCCGTTGTTACTGGTTTATTGTCACCCACCAGCGCAGAACGTAGCGTGTGCCAACATAGCGAAGCACATTTTACTCTTCCCGGAAAATCTTTAACGCCCGCTAATACTGTTAATTTTCCTAAGTGTTCGCTGTCAAATTTATCCTCTGTTGTTATTAGAGCGTGAAATTCATTGAAAAGAGATTCAGCTTCATCGATTGATTTATTTTTCATCGCATCTGTCATGAGCGAAGCAGACGCAATTGAAATAGCACAGCCCGTACCATCAAATGCAATATCATTAATATTTTGTCCATCTGTTTTTATATATAATTTTAATTTATCTCCACAAAGCGGATTGAAACCTTCCAATATTTTATCCGCATCATCGATTACCCCAAAATTACGAGGACTACGATTGTGATCAACAATAATTTCCTGATAAAGATCTTTGATATCAAACATTAGCTAAAAACCTTTTTACATTTTTCAATAGCTTCAATTAATGCATCAATCTCTTTATATGTATTATAAAATGAAAAAGAAGCTCTGCTTGTCGCGGGTATTTTAAAATATTCCATTACCGGCATTGCACAATGGTGCCCTGTTCTAATTGCAATACCTTCATTGTTAAGTATCGTCCCTACATCATGAGGGTGAATACCCTCAAGTGTGAAAGACAAAATACTTGTTTTTTGTTTTGCAGTTCCAATAAATTTTAATCCTGTAATCTCAGATGTTTTTTGATTAGCATAATTTAGCAAGGCATTTTCATGAACTGAGATATTTTCAAGCCCAATTTTATTAACATAATCAATTGCAGCACCAAGCCCAATTACTCCCGATATGTTTGGAGTTCCCGCCTCAAATTTATAAGGTAGGTCGTTATATTGGGTTTCTTTCATGGTGACCATTTTAATCATGTCTCCGCCTCCCTGATAAGGCGGCATTTCTTCTAGTAGGTTTTCTTTGCCATAAAGTACGCCAATACCAGTGGGGCCGAATAGTTTATGCCCAGAGAAAACATAGAAGTCACAATCAAGTTTTTTAACATCAACCGATGTATGTGATGTTGCCTGCGCCCCATCAATTAAGACCTTTGCGCCATATTCATGAGCCATATTAATGATATTTTCTATCGGATTAATTGTCCCCAAGGCATTCGATATATGTCCGACAGCAACAATACGAGTTTTCTCATTCAACAGTTTTTTATACTCTGGTTCAACTAATTCTCCATCTTTATTTATTGGTATGTATTTTAATTTTACACCAGTTTGTTGACTCAATAATTGCCAGGGTACAATATTTGCGTGGTGCTCTAGTTCAGTGATAATAATCTCATCTTCTTTACTTAAGGAGTTACGACCAAAACTCTGGGCAACTAAATTAATCGCTTCAGTTGCGCCACGAACGAAAACAATCTCTTTAGTTGAGTTAGCATTAATAAAATTTTTAACCTTAAGTCGTGCTGATTCGTAAGCTTCGGTAGCATTTTCACTTAATGTATGAACACCACGATGAATATTAGAATTATATTTTTGATAATATTTTTCTATCGCATCAATAACACTTTTTGGTTTTTGTGTTGTCGCAGCATTATCAAGATAAACTAAGGGCTTTCCGTTAATTTCTTGATGCAGAATGGGAAAGTCTTTTCTAAATTTTTCAACATCAAAATCTTCAGTCTGATTCTGTATTTCTGCAATATTATTTTTTTTATTCACTAAACGTACTCACGCAAAAGAGATGAATTAGGTAATCGACTAATAATCAAATGTTCTAATTTATTTTTAATTGGTTTAAAACTAATATTATTTATAACTTCATTAGCAAAGGCATAAGTTAAAAGATTTTTCGCAGTTTGTTCATCCACGGCACGTGAACGAAGATAAAACAACATATTATCGTCAAGCTGTCCCACAGTTGCGCCATGTGTACATTTCACATCATCAGCATAAATTTCAAGTTCAGGTTTTGTGTCGATCTCTGAATCATCAGACAATAAAAGATTTGCATTATTTTGGTAAGCTTCAATTTTTTGTGCTTGGGGATGAACGACAACTTTCCCATTAAAGACACCACGACTTTTTCCATTCAATACTCCCCGGTAATTTTGGTGGCTATGTGTGTGTGGTTTTAGATGATCAACGCGAGTATGGTTATCAATATGTTGAGCGTTTTCTGTCATGTAAAGCCCATTCATAATTATTTCTGCTCCTTCCTCATTCAGGGATGCATTAATATTATTTCTAACTAGAGCACCACCAACTGATATTGAATGTGACTCGAAACGACTATCTTTACTTTGTGATGTATTCAAGTTAGCAATATGAAATGCATTAGAGCTTTCTTGTTGTATTTTATAGTGTATTAGTGAAGATCCTTGCAATAAGACTGTTTCCGTGACGCTATTTGTAAAATAGTTTGTTTCACCATTACTAACGTAATTTTCAATTACCGTTGCATTTGAGTTTTCTCCTAAAAGAATTAAGTTTCTTGGGTGCGTTGCAAATTTATTGGAATTACCCTTTGATATGTAGGTAATATTGATAGGTTTTTCTATATTTGTATTGGCTGGGATGTTGATATAAGCACCGTCTTGAATAAATGCAATATTAAGCGCTTCAAAAGGACCTGAATCCGCGCTTGCATACTGTGTCATATGCTTTTTTAACGAGCTTTCATCATTAACTAGCGCATTTGCCATATTTTTTATCACGGTTTTATCGGAAATATTTTTTATATTTGAATATTTTTCAGAATAAGCACCATTGATGAAAACAAGGTTTATACATTCCAAGTTTTTAAAAAGAGTAGCATCTAGTTCATCATCATTTATTGCGACATTACTCTCAGTAATATTAGAAAATATATTTCTGGAAATAGGCTTTACATCAGTGTATTTCCAGTCCTCATTTTTGGTATTTGGGAAACCAGATTCTTGAAAAATATTAAATGCCAATTGACGCTGTTTAGTGAACCAGTTGTTTTTCTCAATATTTTGAAGTTGCGTAAAATCAGCTGAGTAATTTTTAATTATGTCTTCCATAAATTTTTAATTAATCCAATCGTAGCCTTTTTCCTCAAGTTCAATTGCGAGCTCAGGACCACCTGATTTAATAATTTTTCCCTTTCCTAAGACATGAACATAATCGGGTTTTATATAATTAAGTAAACGCTGATAATGTGTGACAACGATAAAGGCACGGTCTTTGTTTCTTAAGCTGTTAACGCCATCTGCAACAATTTTTAATGCATCAATATCAAGTCCCGAGTCAGTTTCATCAAGGATTGCAAGTTTTGGTTCAAGTATTGTCATTTGAAAGACTTCATTACGTTTTTTTTCACCACCGGAAAAACCTTCATTTACCGATCTGCTTAGCAAATCTTCATTCATTTGAACTAGTTTCATTTTTTCCTTAACTAAATCCATGAATTCCATCGCATCTAATTCAGGTTCACCTTTATGTTTTCTGATTGCGTTTAAACCAGCTTTTAGTAAATAAATATTGTTCACACCTGGAATTTCTACTGGGTACTGAAAAGCAAGAAATACTCCTTTTCGTGCACGTTCCTCTGGCGATAGCTCAAGTAAATTTTTATCTTCATAAAGAACACTGCCTTGGGTGACTTGATAGCCATCTTTACCCGCTAGGATATTTGCTAGCGTACTTTTCCCAGAGCCATTTGGCCCCATAAGCGCATGGACTTCACCCGCCTTAACACTCAAGGTCAATCCTTCAAGTATTTTTTTATCCTCAACAGAAGTGTATAAATCTTTTATATCTAACATTTTTTATTTCCGTTTTTTTAACCAACGGCACCCTCAAGGGTAATGCCTAACAATTTTTGTGCTTCAACGGCAAACTCCATTGGCAATTCCTTAAATACTTCTTTGCAAAAGCCATTAACAATCATGTTGACCGCGTCTTCTTCTGAAATACCGCGCTGCAGACAATAGAAAAGTTGCTCGTCACTTATTTTTGATGTTGTTGCTTCATGCTCAACCTTTGCTGTTGAATTTTTAGCTTCAATGTATGGAAAAGTATGTGCCCCGCATTGATCGCCCATTAATAAAGAGTCGCACTGAGAATAATTCCGCGCGCCATTTGCATTTTTACTAATTTTAACCAGGCCACGATATGCATTTTGGGCATGTTTTGCTGAGATACCCTTTGAGATAATCGTGCTTTTTGTGTTGTTGCCGATGTGAATCATTTTGGTTCCGGTATCGGCTTGTTGGTAATTATTTGTTACCGCAACTGAGTAGAACTCACCAGTAGAATTATTACCCTTTAAAAGACAGCTTGGATATTTCCAGGTAATTGCTGAGCCAGTCTCAACCTGTGTCCACGAAATTTTTGAATTATCTCCCCTGCAATCACCTCGTTTGGTTACAAAGTTATAGATACCACCAACACCATTTTCATCACCCGGGTACCAGTTTTGAACTGTGGAATATTTAATTTCTGCATCTTTCAAGGCGACCAGCTCAACAACAGCAGCATGCAATTGATTTTCATCTCGCATTGGCGCTGAACATCCTTCAAGGTAACTCACGTGACTCTCTTCATCGGCAATAATTAATGTACGTTCAAATTGCCCAGTGTTAGAGGCATTAATTCTGAAGTAGGTAGATAATTCCATTGGGCAGCGAACTCCTTTTGGGATATAACAGAATGAACCATCTGTAAAAACTGCAGAATTTAATGCAGCAAAAAAGTTATCAGCTGCAGGTACAACAGAGCCGAGATACTGTTTTATGAGTTCAGGATGTTCTTTTACTGCTTCTGAAAAAGGGCAAAAGATGACTCCCGCATCGGTTAATTTTTGTTTAAAGGTTGTTGCAACTGAGACACTATCAAAAACTGCATCAACAGCAACTCCTGCAAGCATCTTTTGTTCTTCAATAGGAATCCCAAGCTTTTCATATGTTCTTAAAATTTCAGGATCTACTTCATCTAAACTTTTTAATTTCTTCTTCTTTTTTGGAGCTGAATAATAGCACAAATCTTGAAAATTAATTTTAGGATATTTAAGATTAGACCATTGAGGCTCTTTCATTTTCAGCCAATGTTTATATCCTTTAATTCTCCAATCTAATAACCATTGAGGTTCATTTTTTATAGAAGATATTTTTTTAATTATTTTTTCATTTAGACCATTAGGGATTCTATCTTCTTTTATTTTTGTTTTAAAACCATATTTATATTCAGAAGATGTTATAGCTTGTATTTTTTTTAAATTATCTGACATTATATTTATGCTG
>CAJWIE010000015.1 GCA_913041115.1 uncultured Legionellales bacterium
TGTTGATCCCCGGGGTGGAAACCATTCCTTTTTATTTCTGGACCGGAAGCAACTACGATAAAAACCTCACGGCCCATAATTGGGACAAACATTTTCTGGTTTTTGGAATGGATACCGCTCAGGATTTCGAGCAATTGCCCCTGCCCAACAGTAATTTCTCAAAAAAATATACCCATGAGCTTCTCAATAATTTCATAATCATTGGGTTCATTTTCATGGTGACGGTCGGGGCCGTCTACAAAGGTTATTACCGGAAAATCACCGTGCCCCTCATGTTGCTCTTTGCCTTGATGACCCTGAACAACCACCCGTTTCAAAGTTCGCCTTTCGATCCTTATCATGGGGACCGGGGCATGGAGCCTTATCAAAATTTAATAGATTTCGCCACATCCAAAGGTGCGTTGGTTTTCTGGAACCATATGGAAACCGATTCCGGTATCAGCCAAAAAGGTGCCACCGTCCTGGAAACCCTGCCCTATCCGGATGACCTGTTAAAAACACGAAACTATACCGGGTTCCAGGCCGTGGGCGACAAGCCCATCCGTCAAACCGAGCCAGGCCAGCAATGGGATCAGGTACTCATGCAATACCTGAATGGAAACCGGGAACACCCGGTTTGGGGTTTTGGAGGTAATGATTATTTTTGCGAAGACCAAAAAGGGGACCGGCTGGGTTCCGTTCGTACCATTTTTCTCGTGCGGGAAAGGAACAATGACACCGTGCTCGATGCCATGAAAAACGGAAGAATGTACGCCGTCCGCCAAGCCGATGCAAACCGGCTTTCTCTTGATGAGTTTGTGGTCGGGGACCAAAAAGTCGGCAACCAGGTAACGATGGGACAGGAACTGGTTGCGACAGACTTTCCCGCTATTAAACTGAAGCTTCGTTCTGTGCAGGGGGGGAACAAGACCGCTCAGATTCAGATCATCCGCAACGGATCCCTCGTAAAAGTAGAAACTGTATCACTACCTTATGAATTGACTTGGCGGGATGTCGGGGTAGACAGAAAGGGACCCGTTTATTATCGAATCAAGGCACAGGTCTCTTCCGAAGACCATTTGGTTTCTAATCCTATTTTTGTAAAATTTGCGGACAATTTAGGGATGGATGTGGCTGCGGCCCCGGCCCCCGAGCCCGGACCTGCTCCGTCCCCTGCTGAAAATTTCATGAAAAAACCGGTCGTACCAGCGGCTCCTCCAGTTTCTCAACCTGAAGCACCCCGGGTCGCGTCTCTTTCAGAAGTTCCGTCCCTCACGCCACCCACTCTCTCAATGCCAACTCCCATTCCACAACCCCAGGAGATCCGAACACCGGCTCCCGTTCCACAACCTGGTATGATCGAGCCCCCCCAAGTCGAAATAGCTATGAAAGAATCCGCCCCGGAAAAACCGCCCATGGCCGAGTCATCTCCGGGAAAAAGCTTGATGGTCATGACCAATGGAGTGGCTTTGAAAAAAGGTTTATTGGCCGGCGCATGTGTCGTAGATTCAGATTATCAAGGAGAAATTTTTGTTTCTTGTTGGAATAGAGGAAATACGTCATTTACAATACAACCAGGCGATAGAATAGCCCAAATGATAATTGTACCAATTGAGCAACCCAATTTTGAATTTGTTGATTCATTCGATGAAACGATAAGGAGTGTAGGCGGGTTTGGGCACACTGGCGTGTCTTGATAAATGGACAAAGAAAGACAGAGCATAAATTTCAATTCTGTAATTTTTCGAGCGTATGATATTCGCGGAGTTTTTGGCGAGGAACTTACTTGTGAAGTTGTATGCGAAATTGCCAAAGCTATTGGAACGATAGCCCATAAAAAAAATCAACAAGAAATCGTCGTTGGTCGGGATGGCAGAATATCAAGCCCTGAACTCAATCAAGTTTTAATTGAAGGCTTATTAAGTACCGGTATAGATATTATTGATATTGGTATTGTCCCAACACCGGCGACCTATTTTGCGAGCCATCATTTAAACACAAATAATTGTGTGATGATAACCGGTAGCCATAATGCCGCAGAATATAATGGTTTAAAAACAGTTATTGCGGGCAATTCTTTATTTGCTGATGGCATAGAAGAAATTAAAAACTATATGATTTCTAAAGAATATACAGAGGGCCAAGGAAAATTACGACATACAGATATTTCATCTGATTATATCCAACGTATTTCAGATGACATAAACGTTTCTACGAGGTTCTTGCCAAAAATTGTAATTGATTGCGGAAACGGTTCCGCGGGAGAAATCGCCCCCCGATTATTTGAAGAGCTAGGGTGTAATTTCATTACAATGTTTTCAGAAATTGACGGAAGTTTCCCCAACCACCACCCAGACCCGAGCCAACCTGATAATCTAGAAGACCTTGCAAGGAGGGTTAAGAAAGAAAATGCGGATATTGGTTTTGCGTTTGACGGAGATGGTGATCGGTTAGGCATCGTTGATGCTGGCGGCGATATTATTTGGCCAGATAAACAGTTAATGTTGTTAGCAAGAGATGTATTATCACGCAATAAGGGAAGTAACATCATATATGATGTAAAGTGTACTCGATATCTAAAATCTATTATTGAATCAAACCATGGTAAAGCAATGATGTGGAAAACGGGGCACTCATTTATTAAACAAAAGATGAATGAGGTTAATGCTCCACTAGCAGGCGAGATGAGCGGACATATATTTTTTAAAGAACGTTGGTATGGATTTGATGATGCATTGTATACAGCCGCAAGATTTATTGAAATTTTTTCAAAGAGCAAGAAAAAACCAACGGAATTATTTAAAGAATTACCTTACGGTATATCAACTCCCGAATTACGGATGTTTTTAAAAGAAGATGAACATATTAATTTCATGAAAGAATTCTCAAAAAATATTTCTAACTTAAATGCTAATATTATAGATATAGATGGTTTACGAATTGAGCATGATGATGGCTGGGGTTTAGTAAGGCCGTCTAATACATCACCCTACATTATTTATAGATTTGAGGCAGATACTGAATCAGCGCTTAAGCATATACAGTTTGAATTTCGTAATATAATTAACTTAATTAAACCAAATGTAGAAATACCTTTTTGAACTTATTAAATAAATTTTAGTCATTAGTAAACTTAAAATATTTTTAGTATTAATTTCTATAAGTGAAAGATATAAATACAAAACCTAGTTACATTGCCGAAGTTTTAACAGAAGCATTACCCTATATAAAACGATTTAGAGGTAAATCAATCGTAATAAAATATGGTGGTAACGCGATGTCTGATGAAACTCTTAAAGCAGACTTTGCACGTGATATTGTACTAATGAAATTAGTTGGCATGAATCCAATTATTGTTCATGGAGGAGGTCCACAGATAGGAGAAACATTAGACAAGCTAGGGAAGAAAACTGAATTTATTGAGGGAATGCGTGTAACCGATAGCGAAACAATGGATATTGTCGAAATGGTATTAGGGGGGGTAGTTAACAAAGAAATAGTCAATCTTATTAGTCGCTTTGGAGGTAATGCTGTTGGGCTGAGTGGAAAAGATGGAAAGCTTATTAGGGCAAAAAAAATGATTGTTAAAAAAGACAGCCCCGAACTTGATGTCCCCGAAATAATAGATTTAGGGCATGTTGGCGATGTTCATAGTATAGATAAGTCTGTTATTGATATGTTAATCAAAGGAGATTTTATACCCGTTGTCGCTCCTGTTGGTGTAGATGAGTTAGGTCAGTCATATAACATCAATGCTGATTTGGTTGCAGGGAAAATTGCCGAAGTTTTAAGCGCGGAAAAACTTATTATGCTAACAAACACAAAAGGATTGCTCGACAAAGACGGCGAAGTATTAACTGGTATTTCTGTGGAAGAAGTAGACAATTTAATTAATAAAGGCATTATTCATAGCGGAATGTTACCAAAAATACGTTCTGCATTAGATGCAGTTCATAGTGGCGTACAAACATCACATATTATTGATGGGCGAGTAAAACATGCCGTACTACTTGAAATACTTACGGATGAGGGCGTTGGTACTTTAATACATAGGAAAAATGAAAGTTAAGTTAATATTTATAGAATATGATTAGTAAACCTAAGACAAATAGACGTGAACAAATATTAAAAGTATTAACAATAGAATTAGAAAAAAAACTTGGCTCTCCTATTACAACATCAAGTCTTGCAAATTCTGTGGGTGTTTCAGAGGCAGCCTTATATAGGCATTTTGCAAGTAAGTCGCAAATGTTTGAATCTTTAATTACTATTGCGGAAGATTCAATATTTGTCTTAATAAATAGAATATTAGACGAAGAAAATGACGCAACGGTACGTTGTGAGAAAATTATTTATTTAATTCTTGCTTTTTTTGAAAAAAACCCAGGAATAACGCGAATATTTATTGGCGATATTTTACTTGGAGAGAATGAACGGCTACATTCTCGAGTTATGCAATTTTTTGAAAAAATAGAATCACAAATACGACAAATATTACGCGAGGCTAATCTAGGTAATGGACCAAGGCCAATAAGTAATATTGACGCTGTCGCCAATCAAATATTAATTTATATAGAAGGTAAATTATCTCAATTTGTAAAAAGTTCTTTCAGAAAATCACCAACGGAACATATAGAAGTTCAATGGAATGTAATCAAGGCAGGTTGCTTTAGGTAATTAATCTATTCTTCTCAGTTCTTTAAATCTTACTATATATTCTGAATATGTTTTTTTAATTTGTTTTTGTTCCTCCATTTTCTTTTTTATGTAATTCTTATTTTCAGAAATTTGTTTTTTTAGTGATTCAGTATCATTCTTAGAGGTTTCTTCATCATCTTCATATTCTTCATCATCTTCATATTCTTCATCATCTTCATATTCTTCATCATCAATTTGTTTATCAACTGAATTATTATCTATCTCATCATCAAGTAAATATTGCAATTTTATAATTCGTTTTCTTGTAACTTTAATCGTAGATTCTACAGCTTGAATTTTTTGTTCCTGTGCTAATTTAATTTCTTCAACACTGGTAAAAGTTTCAAGAAGCATTCTATCACGAGCTTTTTGATTTTTTATCTTTTCTTTTTCACGGAAGATTGCTTCAGCTTCAATTTTTTCTTTTTTCAATTCTTCTTTAGTTTTCACTCTGTCAGTTTTTTCTCTAACCATACCCCCTTTACCTAATTCTTGGTAACCTTGTTGGGTATATTCCGGCGGAACCTTATCACCGCATTCCTTCACACCATCACTATTTGTCCAGCACTTCATTCTTGCATTGGCATTACTAATTAAAATTGATGTAATTAGTGTAAAAGAAATAATTAAATATAAATATTTTCTAATCATAAAAGTTACTATTATTAATATTAATTTCTATCTTCATTATTATAGTATGGTTACCATTTTGAAGTCATTCTCTAATTTCGGCATACTTTTGAATATATACATTTATACTATCTAAATATTCTTTAAAGCTATCATATTTACTTATGTAAGAGATAATATCATTTAGGCCGACTATGCTAATGATTTTGATTTTATATTCTTCTTCTGCTTCTTGAATTGCAGATTTCTTGCCTTTTCCTCGTTCTTGTCTATCAACCGCAACAATCGCGCCAACCACATTACCCCCTTCTTGGTTAATTATACTTACCGACTCGTTTATGGATGTTCCAGCGGAAATTACATCATCAATAATAATAACGCGATTTTGAATTTTAGCGCCAAGTATTATTCCGCCTTCACCGTGGTCCTTAATTTCCTTTCGATTAAAGCAAAACGGGTAGTTTTTCCCAAAGACTTCATAAAATGAGGTTGCCATAGCAGACGCTAAAGGGATCCCTTTGTAGGAAGGACCATAAATTATTTCAAATTCAAGATCTGAACTCTGAAGTGCTTCCGCATAAAATCGACCAAGTTTTGCAAGGCTTTCACCGTCACTAAACAACCCTGTATTAAAGAAATAAGGGCTTACACGCCCAGACTTGAGTTTATATTCCCCAAAGCATAACGCCTTTCTTTTTATCGCAAACTCAATGAATTCTTTTTTATATTTTTCCACCAAAGCCTCTTAATTTAACGAACAAATTAAAGATGGTTGTGTATGATACAGTGCAAAATAAATAGGGGATAGACTGAATGAGAATAATTTCAGTAAATGTCAATGGAATTCGTGCTGCGCATAGAAAAAATTTTTTTACCTGGCTGCAAAAACAAGACGCTGATGTTGTATGTATACAGGAAACGAAGGCACAAGTTGATCAATTGATAGATGAGATAATTAAGCCTAAAGGATATTTTTCGTATTTTAATAGTGCCGTCAAAAAAGGTTATAGTGGTGTCGCTATATACAGTCGAGTAGAGCCTGATAAAGTTATAGGTAAAATAGGATGGAAAGATGCAGATAGGGAAGGGCGTTTTTTACAGGCTAATTTTGGTAAATTAAGTGTCATTTCACTATACCTTCCCTCTGGGTCATCTAGCGAAGAACGCCAGGCAATAAAATTCGATTTTCTTGATCGTTTCACGCTAGTCTTAAAAAAAATGCGACGCCAAAAACGAGAGTATATTATTTGCGGCGATTGGAATATTGCACACAAGAAAATTGATATTAAAAATTGGAAAGGTAATCAGAAAAATTCAGGTTTTCTCCCAGAAGAACGAGCATGGATGGATAATTTATTTGACAAGATAGGTATGGTCGACTCTTTTCGTGTAGTAAACCAGCAGGCAGAACAATATACATGGTGGTCAAACCGAGGACAGGCATGGGCTAAAAATATTGGTTGGCGTATTGACTATCAAGTGGTAACACCAGGATTAAAAAATAAAATAAAGACTGCCTCTATATATAAAGACGAACGTTTTTCCGATCATGCGCCTTTGATTGTTGATTACAGCGTCAAATTATCTTGATGCTATCAAGCACTAGATCGGAAACGATAGATTGCAACTTCTCCGAGTAAATTAGGTAGAATACTCATACCCAAACTTATTTGGTGCGCGTGATCAACCGTTGTTCTTTCAAGTATTTCTATATTTTTTTCCGCACATAAGTTTTCAAAATCGTCTAATGAGCAAAGATGGATGTTTGGTGTGTTATGCCATTCATAGGGCAAAGTCCTGGATTTTGGCATATGACCACCAAGCGCCATTTGTATTCTGCATTTCCAGTGAGCCATATTAGGGAAGGTAACAATTGCTTCATATCCAACACGGGTCATTTCTGTTAATAGTTTTTCAGGATAATAAATTGCCTGTAGTGTTTGAGTCATAATGACATAGTCAAATGTATTGCTATCAAATTGAGATAATCCAGCATCTAGATCGGTTTGTATTACATTAACCCCGCTTCCTAAACATTTAATAATATTTTCTTCATCAATTTCTATTCCATAGCCAGAGACATTTTGCTCTTTTTGTAAATTTGCAAGAAGTGCCCCGTCGCCACAACCAAGATCGAGTACCCGAGTATTATGTTTAATCCACTTAGCGATTAAAGATTGGTCAGTTCTCAGTTTCATTAAACACTAATCTCCGTTGCAATACGATTAAGAGTAGTTTTCATTGCTTGATGATAAATAGGGATTTCCTTTAAAAATGAATCATGTCCTTCTTTAGATTGGATTTCTATATAACTAACTTTTTTATTTGTTTCGAGTAACGCCCCTACAATTTCTACTGAACGTGTAGGTGAGAAACGCCAGTCACTGCTAAAAGAAATAATCAAAAACTCAGCTTTAGCAGGTGACATTGCTTTTGCTAAGTTACCATCTGTTTCAGCAGCAGGGTCAAAATAATCTAGTACTTTTGTTATTAACAGGTAACTATTTGCATCAAAGCGGTCAACAAATGAACGCCCCTGGTATCGTAAGTAACTTTCAATTTGGAATTCAACATCGTAACCAAATTTGATTTTCCCGTTACGAAGTTGGCGTCCAAATTTTTCATCAAGGGCGTCATCAGATAGATACGTAATATGACCTAACATTCTTGCCTGCATTAAACCGTGTATAGGTTTATTATCACTCTTGTAGTAGTAGCCTTCGTTGAAATTACGATCCGAACGAATTACCTGCCTTGCGATTTCATTAAAGGCAATATTTTGGGTAGATAATTTGGATGCTGCAGCAATCACGAAAGTATGTTTTAGTCTGTCCGGGTAGGCAATTGACCATTCTATACATTGCATTCCACCCAGACTACCACCAATAATTACTGCCCAGACATCAATACCAAGATGATCAGCCAACATTGCCTGAGTTTTTACCCAATCTTTTACTGTCACGAGCGGGAAATTTGGCCCATAGATTTCTCCGGTATCAGGATTAGTAGTTAGTGGGCCAGTGGAGCCCCCACATCCACCAATATTATTTGGGCAAACAACAAAAAATTTATTGGTATCAATTACTTTGTTTGGCCCTATTGCGTTATCCCACCAACCGGGTTTCTTATCTTTCGACGAATGATAGCCAGCTACATGATGATCACCGCTCAGCGCATGGCATATTAATATTGCATTAGAACAATTAGCATTTAATTTGCCATAAGTTTCATAAACAAGCTCAAAGCCATTCAGACTACTTCCAGACGCAAGCACCAATTTTTTATCAAAATGTACTTTATTTGGTTTAACTAAGCCGATACTGTTAGGCGGTAATGAATTTTGCATATTAATTCTAAATTTAAATAAAAAATATATTTTGTTAAAGTGATAATTTTTGGCCCAAATCCATTAAAGGCGAAATTACCAGTATCATTAGAAGGTTTATTACTACAAGCACAATTAAAGGAGAGAAATCTAAACCCCCTGCAGGAGGGATGAGTTGTCTCACTGGTTTTAGAATAGGCTCACTTATTTGATACATTATTGTTGTAATTGGACTATAGGCATTTGGATTTATCCAGCTAATGATAACCTGAATCAATATGACGAATAAGAATATATAAAGGATCATTCTTAATAGATAACCTATAGTTAAAATTATTAGCCCACTTAATGGGGGTATTGCTCCATTAAC
This sequence comes from uncultured Legionellales bacterium, assembly GCA_913041115.1. Lineage (GTDB taxonomy): Bacteria > Pseudomonadota > Gammaproteobacteria > Eutrophobiales > Eutrophobiaceae > UBA11869. The sequence continues at coordinate 9,003 of CAJWIE010000015.1, forward strand.
AATTAATGCAATTAGTGTTATTTCAATAGCTTGGACTAAAAATAATGCTAGTACTGATGACCAATCAATACCGAGATAGCCAGGAATAGTTCTTCGTAAAGGTTTTAGTAATGGGTTTGTTATTTTAATTATTAGACTAGATAATGGATTTAAAGAATCTACACGTACTGTTGTAAATAAGTAGCGCAAGAACAATGCAAGAATAAAAATATCAAAAAATAGTTCAACCAAAAAAATAGTCGCTTGTAAAAAATAATTACCACCCATACCCTAATCCTTAAAAGATTCTGATAGTTCTATAGAACGTTTTTTTGCTTCATCCATAGCGTTATTCACTAATTTATCTAGTTTTCCCTTTATAAAAATACTTAGGGCCTGTTCAGTTGTACCCCCTGGAGATGTAACTTGTTCACGAAGTGTTTTTAAGTTAAACGAAGATAATAGCGCCATCTTTGCAGCTCCAAGGGCAGTTTCTATTGTTAATAGATGGGCATCTTCTTTATTTAAACCCATTTCGATTGCTCGACTTTCTATTAGTTCCATAAAATAAAAGAAATAAGCAGGGCCGCTACCAGAAAGCGCGGTAACTATATCTAGTTGCTCTTCAGAGTTCAGCCAGATAGCTGCACCAACTGAACGCATAATAGTTTCAGCTGTATTTTTTTGTTTCTCCTGGGTATGTGTATTTGCGTATAAAGCGCTTGCGCCCGCCTGAATAAGAGCAGGCATATTAGGCATAACCCTAACCACCGAAGAAGCTTGACCAAGCCAATTTTCTATTGATTGGAGTTTTATTCCTGCAGCAACGGATAATATTAACTTATTTTCAACATTTATATTTTCTGAAATTTCCTTCACAACTTTTTGCATTTGTTGTGGTTTTACTGCAAAAATAATGACATCGGCTTTTTTTGCTGCATCATAATTTATATCAAGAACCCTAATGCCATATTTTTCTGCTATTAGTTGTTGTTGTGTCCTATCCGGGTCAGCGGCAATTAATTGCTGAGGTTTTACCCCATTAGCGATCAGCCCCCCGATCATGCTACTAGCGATATTTCCACTACCAATAAACGCTACTGTGAAATTTTCCATAATTTAAATAATTTAGTTTTTAAAAGATAATAGAAAGTATAGCGATGTAGGGGAAAAATATCAGGTTAGAGATGCCCCTGGTCGGGTATTTCTATATGTTTCGAGACCCAAATATCGCAGTACCAATGCGGACAAAAGTTGCCCCTTCTGCGATTGCAGCTTCCATATCTAGTGTTGTCCCAATCGACAAAGTATCTAGTTCCGGTTTATTTTTTTTTAATTGATTAAATACTTTTTTTAGTGATAAAAAAGAATCTCTCTGCTCATCTATGTTTGATTTTATTTCGGGTAGCGACATTAACCCTCTAACTTTTATATGTTTATAATCTTTAATTTCATCGATAAAATCTTCTATTTCCTCAATTGAAATACCGGATTTTGTTATTTCTCCACTTGTGTTGACTTGGATACATACGTTTAAAGGGGGCATATTCTCTGGGCGCATCTTATCTAAACGTCGTGCTATTTTTATTCTGTCAACGGTATGCACCCAATTGAAGTAGCGAGCAATTTGATTCGTTTTGTTTGATTGAATTGGGCCAATAAAGTGCCACACAATTCCAGGTTCGGTGATAGCCCTTATTTTCTCAATCGCTTCCTGACAGTAATTTTCACCGAAATGACGTTGATTTTCATTAATCGCCGAAATTATTTCTTCGATTTTTCTTGTTTTGCTTACGGCGATTAAGCGAGCGGAATTTTCTTCCCGATGATATTTCTTTTCAGCGGCTTTAATTTTCCTACGAATTTTCCTTATATTATTGGCAATTTCCATAAAATAGTGGTTATTTGAGGTCTGATACTATTAACACTAGCCCAGTATTGCAGTACCCTATGGCATATAAAAGGTTGGTAAGACTCATAAATACAATAATAACATTTAGGGATGGCAAATTTCATTGCCCCAGACATGTTAATAGACCGAACCATGGGTTAAAGCCGATTTGACTAAAAAATAATATTTTAATCTTAAGTCTAAGGGAGAGGTTGTAATGGATATTGGCGATCTTTTAAGAAAAGGCGTTGAAGTTGGTTGTTCTGATCTTCACTTATCAGCAGGCATGCCACCAATGATGCGTATTGATGGCGATATGCAAAGAATTAAAGCCCCTGATATGGAGCATAAAGATGTCTATAACATGGTATATGACATCATGAATGATAAGCAGAGGAAAGATTTTGAGGAGTTTCTTGAGTGTGATTTTTCTTTTGAAATTCCAAATGTAGCACGTTTTCGTGTTAACGCATTTAATCAAAATCGTGGAGCAGGCGCAGTTTTCAGAACGATTCCTTCAGACATATTGAGTTTAGAAACTTTAAATTGCCCAAAAATCTTTAAAGAAATTTCAGATTACCCAAGAGGCGTTGTTTTAGTAACAGGCCCAACTGGTTCTGGTAAGTCTACTACCTTAGCAGCAATGGTCGACCATAAGAATAAAACGGAAAAAGGACATATTTTGACGGTCGAGGATCCAATTGAATTTGTTCACCAAAGCCAAAAGTGTCTAATTAATCAACGTGAAGTGCATAGGGATACACTCGGGTTTAATGAAGCTTTACGTTCGGCGTTACGTGAAGACCCAGATGTTATTCTTGTGGGCGAAATGCGAGATCTCGAAACAATTCGTTTAGCGTTATCAGCAGCCGAGACCGGACATCTCGTTTTTGGGACTCTTCATACAAGCTCAGCGGCAAAAACAATCGATCGTATTGTAGATGTATTCCCGGCAGATGAAAAAGAAATGGTACGCGCCATGTTGTCAGAATCATTAAAGGCGGTAATTTCGCAAACTTTATTAAAGAAACAAGGTGGTGGGCGTGTTGCAGCACATGAAATTATGATTGGTACTCCCGCAATTAGAAATCTTATTAGGGAAAATAAGATCGCACAAATGTATTCGGCAATCCAAACAGGACAAGCGTTTGGCATGCAAACATTAGATCAAGATTTACAACGATTAGTACAAAGTAATGTTGTAACAAAAGAAGAAGCGGCATCTAAGGCGGCGAATAAAGACAACATTTAGTTTTTAAAAAATAATTAAAAAGATTTTAAGCCAGGAGAGTTTGAATGGATAGAGATAAAGCGATTAAGTATATGCAAGACCTTCTCAAAGCACTTATTGAGAAAGATGGCTCTGATCTTTTTATTACAGTTGATTTCCCCCCCGCAATGAAAATTCATGGAAAGGTAACTCCGGTTTCAAAAACGAAACTTACTCCTGAAAATACCAAAGCATTATGTCAGGCCATAATGAATGATAAGCAACTAAAAGAATTTGAGGCAACAAAGGAATGTAATTTTGCTGTCGCACCTCAAGGTATTGGCCGTTTTCGTGCAAACGCTTATATACAGCAAGGCTATAATGGCCTAGTTTTACGTGTGATTGAAACAGAAGTTCCAAATCTGGATAAATTAAAATTACCCGAAGTTTTAAAAGATGTTGTAATGACTAAAAATGGTTTAGTCATTATGGTCGGAGGAACAGGCTCGGGTAAATCAACATCATTAGCTGCAATGATTGATCATAGAAATGACAATACTTATGGGCATATCATAACGATTGAAGACCCGATTGAATATATTCACCCGCACAAAAAAAGTATCATTATGCAAAGAGAGGTAGGTGTAGATACGGATGATTGGGAGATTGCTTTAAAGAATACCTTACGTCAGGCTCCAGATGTTATTTTACTTGGTGAAATTCGTGATCGCGAAACAATGGAATTTGCGATAGCTTTTGCAGAAACAGGACATTTAGCGATGGCAACTTTACACGCAAATAGTTCTAATCAGGCGCTTGATCGAATTATCAATTTCTTTCCAGAAGAACGTAAACCACAGCTTTTGATGGATTTATCGTTAAATTTAAAATCAGTAATTTCCCAACGTTTGTTAAAAACCGTTGACGGCAAAGGGAGAGTTGCGGCAATAGAAATTTTATTAAATTCACCGCTTATTTCTGATTTGATATTAAAAGGCGATGTACATGAAATTAAAACTATTATGGCAAAATCAAATGAACTTGGGATGAAGACATTCGATCAAGCATTATTTGATTTATATGAGGATGGAAAAATTACATATGATGATGCCCTGCGTGCTGCGGACTCGATGAATGAGTTGCGTCTACGCATTAAACTTGAAGGTAAGGCTGCAAAAGGTGCAGACGCAAAGGATGGATTAGACCATATTAGCTTACATGACGATGAGGAAGAAGAAGCCGGGAGAGTTCGCTAACAAAACCACTTAGTAAAATTATGAGTCAATCTAATCCTCTTACGCCTCATCTTGAGTTAATGGTAGAAAAAGAAGCTTCCGATCTTTTTCTGACTGCTAATGCACCTATAAAAATTAAAATAGATGGCAAAATAATTTCTGTTGGTAAAACAATATTAAGTCCAGAAGCTACGAGTAAAATTGCACATAGCGTGATGAATAAAGAACAAGAAGCTATTTTTAAAGAAACATTAGAATGTGATTTTGCTATAAGCCTAGAAGATTCTGATCGATTCCGTGTAAATGTTTTCAATCAGCGCGGTCAAGTTGGTATGGTGTTGCGTCGTATTCAAAGTAACATTCCAACTATTGAAGAGTTAGGTTTCCCAGAAGTTCTCTCGGATATGAGTCTATTGAAACGTGGTCTGATACTTATGGTAGGTGCAACGGGCTCGGGCAAATCAACAACATTGGCAGCGTTGATTAATCATAGGAATCAAAATTCGTCGGACCATATATTAACAATTGAAGACCCTATTGAATTCAGTCATAACAATATAAAATCTATTATTAACCAACGTGAAATTGGCGTTGATACAAAATCATATGCAAATGCCCTTAAAGCATCATTACGTGAAGCTCCAGATGTTATTCTTGTGGGCGAGATTAGGGCAAGAGAAACAATGGAAGCAGCACTTGAGTTAAGTAATACAGGGCATCTTGCTTTATCAACTTTGCATGCAAATAATGCAGGACAGGCAATTGAGCGTGTTATCAATATGTTTCCGCAGTCGATGCATAAACAATTATTATTGGATTTATCGCTAAATGTCAGAGGGATTATTTCACAACGATTGGTTAAATCAAAAGATGGTAAAAGATGTGCTGCTTTAGAAATTTTAGTTATGACCCCACATATTCAGGATCTTATTTTGAAAGGCGATATTGAGGAAATTAAGGTAGCAATGGAAGAAAGCGGTAAAGAAGGCATGCAGACATTTGATACAGCATTATATAATTTGTATAAGGAAGAACGTATCGAGTTAGAAGAAGCGCTTAATAATGCAAGTTCACGAACTAATCTTGAAGCAAAGATTAATTTTGGGTGACGATTTTATAATATTTAATTTTGAAATTGAACGACAGTTTCTGCTTCGAATACAGGGCCATCCACACAAACACGTTTCATTTTATTGCCATTCTCAGTTTTAATGAGTACTGTGCAACCAGCACAACCTCCAACTGCGCAAGCCATATATTCTTCAAGTGAAACTTGGCAAGATAAATTATATTTTTTCGCGAGCTTACTAACTGCTTTTAACATCTGAGTGGGGCCACATGAAAAAATCTCAATTTCTTCCCGCTGGTCAGGGTCTAGTTTTTCTAACCATATGTCAGCGAGTTCAGTTACATATCCACCGAAACATCCTGCATAGTTTTTTAAGCTTGTAAGACGTGATGCTATTTTCCAATCTTCTAATAAAGTCATTGACGCAGTTACATCTGTTGGCATTTCATTTATTATTATTTTTGATGGTTGGTTTTTAAAAGGAAAAGGAATTTCAGAACCCATTAACACTAAAGGGTTTAAATTTTTTGTCGTATTTTTTATATGTTCTGCCAAAAAAATCATAGGCGGTATGCCAACACCACCACCTATTAGCAATGGACGCTTTTTATAGTCCTTCATTTTAAAGGGTCGCCCAATTGGCCCTATTAAATCAATCTTGTCTCCAATTTTTTTACTAGATAATGCATCTGTTCCCTCCCCATGCACTTTGTACAGTATTTCAATCGTTTTATTTTTAGCAGGACTTCGCATAATTGACATGGGGCGGCGCATAAAAATGCTTTCATCACATTGCATGTGAACGAAATGACCAGGTCTTGCGTGCGCCGATGTTTCCGGGGCTTTCAATATCATATGATATTGTTCATTCTCATAAGCGTCCTGCGAAATAAGCTCTGCCTGCTCCACATATAATGTGTTACGTGTCTTTGGATGGGTCATATGATTAATCTATACTAAAAACTACTTCACCATTTAGCAAAGTATGAGTTACTTTCCCTTGCAACTCCCAACCATTAAATGGCGTATTTTTCCCGGAGCTAAGCAAATTATTTTTATCTATGCTTATATTTGAATTTGGGTCATAAATGCATAAATCCGCATGTTTATTTTTTTCAATAAAACCCCTATTGATACCTAATATTTTTGCGGGCTCTGATGTTATTAGCGATATTGCTCGATTAAGTGTTATTTCATTTCGATTTACAAGATGCAACATTAGCGGGAGCAAATGCTCAATTGTCGAAGCTCCTGGTTCAGTTATGCTAAATGGAGCAGATTTAGCGTTAATTTCATGTGGTTGATGATCTGAGCACACTGCAGAAATTGTTTCATCACGAATTCCTTCAATTAATCCAACACGATCCCGTTCATTACGTAATGGAGGTTTCACATGGCAATTACTATCGTAATCAGCAATATCCATATCAGTTAAATGGAGATTACAGATTGAAACATCTGCAGTCACTTCAATTCCCTGTTTTTTTGCGGTTCTAATTAAATCGACGGCACGTGCAGAGGATAAATGGCAAAAATGGACCCGAACGTCTGTTTGCTCAACAAGCAATAGAACACGACTTATTGCAATTGTTTCCGCAGTTTCGGGTATTGCTGGCAGTCCAAGTCTAGCACTAATAGCACCTTCATGAGCAACTCCATTGTTCGCAATTTTTTCGTCTTCTGCATATATGAATACAGAAAGATCACAGCTATTTGCATATTCGAATGCTCGTCTTAGAACTTCTGTATTTTCAATTGCATTAAGAGCATTACTAACACCAATACAACCTGCCTCTTTTAATAAATACATTTCTGCTAGTTGTTCACCTTTTAATTTTTGCGTTAATGCTCCAAGGGGAAAAATATTTGCTCGATTTGTTTCCCTTGCGCGTTGATGTATAAATTCAACCACCGCTGGTGTATCAATAACCGGCGTTGTATCCGGCGGCACACTAATTGATGTTATACCGCTACTATTTGCAGCATATAATTCGCTATCAAAATTACCTTTTTTTTCAAAACCAGGTTCACGCAATCTTGCACATAAATCTACCAATCCTGGCAAGACAATTTTATCTTTTGCATTAATTACTAAATCAGGATTAAAGTCATCTGGTTTTTTCTCTAAGGAAACAATTTTTCCATCAGCAATAAATAGATCCTGTTTTTGGTCGAGCTTATTAGCAGGATCTAACAATTTTCCATTTTCCATTGAAATGCGCATTATTTTTTCTTTTCCTTGTTTTCATCTCTGTTTATTTGGCCCATGACCATAGCCATAATTGCCATTCGTATAGCAATGCCATGACTTACTTGTTGTAGAATTACAGAATGTTTTCCATCAGCAACATCAGAATCAATTTCAACGCCTCGATTTATTGGTCCTGGGTGCATTACAATCGCATCTTTTTTTGCATGTTTTAGTTTTTGATTAGTTAGCCCATACCTCTTAAAATATTCATCTTCACTAGGTAATAACGCTCCACGCATACGTTCCCGCTGTAGTCTTAACATAACAACAACATCAACATCCTTTAGGCCGCTATTCATATCGTGATAAATGTGAACACCAAGTTTTTCAATTTCTTTTGGTATAAGAGTATGAGGACCGATTATTCTTACCTCGTTGGTACCTAACACGTTTAAGGCATGAATTTCTGAGCGAGCGACACGTGAATGTAAAATGTCACCAACAATAGCAACGGATAGTTTTGTAAAATCTTTTTTATGTTGTTTGATAGTAAACATATCTAGCATCGCTTGAGTTGGGTGTTCGTGCCTACCATCTCCAGCGTTAATAACACTAATGTGAGGGGCTACTTGTGATGCAATATAGTGTGCAGCACCACTATTGGCATGACGGACAACAAACATATCACAATGCATCGCTTCAAGCGTACGGAGTGTATCGCTTAATATTTCTCCTTTACTTGTTGCTGATGTTGAAATATTCAGATTCAGTATATCTGCGGATAATCTCTTTGCTGCTAACTCAAAGGTTGTGCGTGTTCTCGTGCTAGGCTCGAAGAATAAATTGGCAATTGTTTTGCCACGAAGTAGTGGTACTTTTTTTACAGGTCTTTTGTCAACAGTGGCAAAGGATTCTGCGTAGTTAAGAATAGTATGGAGTAATGGTTGGCTGAGCCCTTCAATAGAAAGAAAATGCTTTAGATTGCCGTTTTTGTCGAGTTGAATATTTTTTCCAGTCATCCAGATTTCATAATTTCCAGTGCCAATGGCTCTGGGCCGGAGAGTTTAGCATGTTCTCCCTCTTTTAGTGTAATTGTTTTTCCAATAATATCTGGATGAATTGGCAATTCCCTTCCACTTCGCTCTACAAGTATAGCTAGCGAAATACTAGCTGGTCGACCGTAATCAAAAATTTCATTCATGGCAGCACGAATTGTGCGACCAGTATGCAATACATCATCAACAAGTATGATATGCCGGTCATCTAAATTTATTGATAATTTGCTTGGTTTAACCTCCGGATGTATTCCGATTTTACTGAAATCGTCGCGATAAAAAGCGATGTTTAATTCTCCTAATGGGTCCGCAAGCTTAAGTTTTTGGTGTAACCGGGCCGCTATCCAGACTCCCCCACGCTGTATGCCAATCATAAGCGGATTCTTATAGCCTTGAGTACCACAGTGAGAGCTTATGTTTTCAGCCATATTTTCTATCAATACATTTATGTCGATTTTTTCTGTCATATACCCACTAGTCTTCCTTATTATTATTAATTTGTCGATATTTGTTATTCAGTATTTTCTCCAAGCCATGTTTCAAGAATAAGCCTTGCTGATGTCGGGTCGAGATCACGAGTCGATTTTAATTCGCGTCTTGCCTCGTAGGATGATAGTTGTTCGCTAATTAGATCAACAGATAATTTGAAACGATGCTCAAGTTGTCGACTAAAATGTTCTGCTGCATCTGTCATTTTTTGTCGCCCGCCTTCTAATGTGAGAGGATGGCCAACAATAAATTTATCAGGAGCCCATTCACTAACAAGAATTCTGATTTTTTCCCAATCTGGTTTTTTATTTACCACCGGTATTGTTTGCAGTGCCGTTGCACTAGATGTAACGGTTTGACCGACAGCCACACCTATACGCTTTTCTCCATAATCAAAGCAAAGTAAAGTTTGGTTATTCACGTATTTTTATTAATTTTGTAAATATTTATCTAAAACTTTTGTTATTAATGAATTGCCATGTACGTAAAATATGTAAAATATCAACTTGATTTTCTATATTTTTTGGAAATGGCGCAAAAGGTGCTGCTAATTCAACAATTCTTATTGCCGCATCATCTAAAAGTTTTTCCCCCGATGATTTTCTCAGTGTAATTTCATTTATGGTGCCATCTTTATTTAGTGCTACGTCAAGCCTCAGACTTCCTGTTAAATTAAGTTTTTTTGCCTCCTCAGGGTAGTTTAAGTTTCCAAACCTTTCTACTTTTATACGCCATGCATCCATATATGTTGCATATTCATATTCCTTAGTACTAGCAGAAATAAATTTTCTTCTTGGACGTTGAGTTTTTTCTATCATATCACGTCTTACCCCATCATTTGATGAAGCAATCTCAAAGCTATTTGAAAGTAATTCGTCAGAAGTTGGGATGATTGGAGGAGGTGTTTTTTTTGCTATTTTTTTCTCAGCATCTGTTTCGTCCAACTTTTCATATACAAAGTCAGGTTCTTGTTTTTCAGAAACCAAATCTACAATTTCATTTTCTATATTTTCTATTGCAATCGTTTCAATATTTTCTTTGTTTATATCCAGAATCTCTGGAACTTCAGTTTTACTAGTTTCCACATCATAATATTGTAATAGCTCTTCATGTATAGTTGGTTGTTCAATAATTTGTTCGTTTGATTCAGAAATATTTGATTCTACTGATGCTGATGGCTCTATAATTTCCTCAGTTTTTCCGCCACCCTCAAGATTTTTTTGTGCTAACACATTACTATCTTCGGGTGCCTTTGTTTCCTGGCTAACTAGAATGATTTCCATCGTATTCATGCGTGTACTCGGACGGTCCTCTTTTGTAAAACTGATACCAAAAACGATAAGCGCATGAATTAATATAGCGATGCTTATGGTCAAACCAAGACGATCCTGTGGAGTTGGTCTAATTTGTGTCACAAACATTTATGTATACCCTTTTTATGTTTTTCTATTACGTCCATTAATTGGCTACCAATATCTATATCAAATATGTTATCTAAATCTCGTATACAAGTTGGACTAGTAACATTTATCTCTGTTAAATAATCCCCTATCACATCTAAACCAACAAAGATTAAACCCATATCGCTTAATTTAGGGCCAACTTTCTCGCATATCCATTTATCACGTTTACTTAATTCAATTCCCTTGCCGGTCGCCCCTTGAGCAAGATTCCCTTTAGAATTAGTTTCTTTCGGTATTCTAGCTAAGGCATAAGGCACAGGTTTACCGTCAATTAACAAAATACGTTTATCACCGGCAGCAATTTCCGGGATAAATTTTTGTGCCATCATATATTCCGAACCATTTTTTGTTATCGACATTAATTTTTCTTCCACATTATTATTCGCTTCTGTTATATGGTGAATGCCATTACCACCCATACCGTCAAGAGGTTTAATAATGCTCCCATTTTGTTCTTTTACAAAATCAAGTAGCATTTTTGTATCCCTGCTTATTCTTGTCGGTGGTATACAATCTGGAAAATATGTAATAAAGAACTTTTCATTTACATTCCTAAGAGCGGTAGGATTATTTACTACTAATACACCAAGTTTTTGCGCGTGTTCAAGTATGTAGGTTGAATATATATACTCAAGGTTAAAGGGAGGGTCTTTTCTCATAAGGACAATATCTAGGATAGATAAATCTTCAATATGATCTTCTGATAATACGTACCATTTTTTCGGGTCATCGTTAACTTTCAGATTTCTCATACGTGCCTTTGGTTTATTATTATCCATGTAGAGATCATCAAGCATCATGTAGAATAGATTCCAGCCGCGTTTTTGAGCAGCAAGCAACATCGCAAAGGAACTATCTTTTTTTATATCGATCCCGCTAATCGGGTCCATAATGATCCCTAATTTCATAAAACACCTATATTTTTCATATATAACCAGACTATAAACAGCTTTCTCAATAATTTCCAAAGTGTATGATTATAAAATTGTACCCTTTTTAAATAACATAGTTTTTAAAAGAAGAATATATTGTGAAAAAAATTAAAATAGCGACTCGAAATAGCCCACTTGCTTTGTGGCAGGCCGAATTTGTTAAAAAGGAGTTAATACAAGCACATACTGACATTGAGGTAGAGTTAATTGGCATGCAAACAGAAGGCGATCGTTTTTTAGATTCTTCACTTTCAAGTGTTGGGGGGAAAGGTCTTTTTGTAAAAGAACTTGAAGAGTCCTTACTACGAAATGACGCTGATATTGCTGTTCATTCGATGAAAGATGTTGTAATAGATTTGCCAGAAAATCTCATATTACCCACTATAATGAAACGAGAAGATAGTCGTGATGTGCTAATATCTAATCGTTATAAACAAATTAATACAATTCCTGATAACTCAATTGTTGGTACGTCTAGTTTACGCCGGCAGTCTCAACTAAAGAGACTATGTCCAAATATTATTTTAAAAGATTTGCGTGGTAATGTTGAGACACGACTACGTAAATTGGACGATGGAGAATTCGATGCAATAGTGCTAGCCGCAGCTGGGATGATTCGTCTTGACTTGGGTAATCGCATAACACAATTTATTCCGAATTCATTTCTACTACCAGCGATTGGTCAAGGCGCTATAGGTATCGAATGTCGTGCTGATGATTCTATTACTCAGGAATTAATTGCTCCATTAAATAATAAAGAGACCTCTCTTTGTGTTTTAGCTGAACGAGCTTTTAGTCGTCGATTACATGGCGGTTGTCAATTACCTATTGCTGCATATGCCTCGGTTGAGGGTAAAAAAATAATATTAAAAGGACTAGTTGCAAAATTAGATGGTAGTGAAATTATACAATCAGAAAAAAAAGGTAATTTTTATGATGTTGAAAGTATTGGTATTTCATTAGCTGATTTATTAGTTGAACGTGGTGCAGATGTTATTTTAAAAGAGGTTACAAAATAAATTTTATTATGAAGTTAAATAATAAACGTGTATTAGTAACAAGGCCCAATGAGCAGGCTGATTATTTATCTGACTTAATCACGAATCATGGTGGCGTTAGTGTTCGATTTCCAACAGTTGAAATCCAACCATTGGAAAAAACTAATGAGTTAGTGAAATTTTTTGATGAAATAAGCAGTTATGATTTTATTATATTTATAAGTCGTAATGCGGCTAAAATAGCAATTGAAAAATTTGTTAGAAACATTGACTTAATTAGAAACATTCAGCTTGTTGCGATAGGTCCGGGTACAGCCAAGGTATTATCCAGCAGTAATCTAAAAGATATTATTTTTCCTCATAATAATGTAGATAGTGAAGCCCTGCTAAATTTAGAAGAAATGCAAAGCAATAAGATTCTTGATAAAAGAATTCTAATTATACGCGGTGTTGGTGGCCGCGAATTATTAGCTGAGAATTTAAAGAAACGAGGCGCAATTGTTGATTGTGTAGAGATTTATGAGAGGAAATTACCCGCATATGGAGAAAGCGAAACAAATAGAGCTTGGTATGATAAGAAGCCAGATGCAGTTGTTGTGACAAGCAATGAAGTTATTAACAATTTAATAGTATTATTAAAAAATGATACGGAAAAACTATTTACAACACCACTCGTAACCATTTCTGAACGTGTTGCTGAATATGCTAGGAAGAAGGGGTTTATATCTAAAATATGTATTGTGAGAGAAAAAAGTGATGATGGTATATTGACCAGCCTCATTGAACTTTTTGAGGATTAATTATATGAATGAAATAAAAGATAAAGATAGTATCTTACTTGATCAGACAAAAAAAGAATCATCAAATAAATCCGTTTTATTTTTATCGTTCATTATTATTTTTATTGTTGGTTTTTATTTCTTTAGTAATAAATATATTAGTAATGAAAAGTTAGCCGAGCAGAAAATAAGAAAAATGGAAGATATAGTTAGTAGTATAAATAGTACGATTAATAAGAATCAATCAATGTTAGCAAAAATGCAAAGGAAGCTGGAGGAGTACAAAGATGAAAAAGATGTTCTTGTAGATTTAGTGTCACAGCCAGTTAGGGAGCAATTTAATATTAATAAAGATTATGCATTATCTGAGGTTGAACATTTATTAACTATTGCAAATCATAATTTATTATTAGGGTATGACTATGAAACAACCTTATCAGCGCTTGACGCAGCAAGCATCAGACTGAGCGGGATTAACATAAAAGAAGCAACTGTTATCCAAGAACAAATTAATAAGGATATTGATATTTTAAGATCGAGTAATCAAAAAGATTTGAGCAGTTTTATCTTATTTTTATCTGAATTATCAGTACGTATTGATAGTTTTCCTCTAAAAAAGATATTAATGCAGGGTAATCCACAAAATAATAAAAAAATAGCTAGCGAAGAAATAAGGGGGATAGAAAATTTCTTTACACTTGTCCTAAAAGAGCTTAAAAATTTGGTTGTTATTACACGAAATGAAAATCTTAAGAAGGATTATTTTCTACCTGATGAAATTAACTTACTTAAGTTAAGTATTAAATTTGAATTAACGAATGCTAAATTTGCCTTATTAAATCGAGATAAGGAAAATCTAAGTGCCTCAATTTATCAAGTTAAAAATTATTTAAGAAATTATTATGATTTAACAAATTTGGAAACTCAAAATGTCTACAATGACCTGTCTAAGGTAACGAATTTAGAAATTTCACCCCCACATATTGATATTACCTCATCTCTTGAGTCTGTCCGTGCTTTAATTCGCATACAGAATGAATCTGGCAGCGTAAAGGATAATAAGGATGCGATAAATCAATAATGAAGTATTTATTACTAAGCTTATTAACATTATTTCTTGCTATCGCTATTGGATCAGTCGTTGTAAAAGATTCGGGTTATATGTTTTTGTCTATATCAGGTTGGAAAATTGAAACTAGCGCGGTTTTATTTTTTATTATTTTATTTTTAGTTTTTATACTAGTTTATTTTTTGATACGAGGTTTAGTAAGAGGATGGCAATTACCTAAAGACATAAGAACTTGGAAGATAAATAAAAAACAGTATTTGAGTGAAAAATATATTACAGATGGTCTCGTCAATATGACAGAAGGAAACTGGAAGGAGATGGAGAGTAAATTTTGTAAAGCTGCTTCTAATAGTAAAAATCCCCATATTATTTACCTTTGTGCCGCACGTGCCGCACAAGAGATGAACGCTTTGAAAAAAAGAGATGAATATTTAAGGCTAGCCCATACTCATAATCCTGATGCCATTCTTACCATTGGGTTGACGCAGGCAGAACTACAATTAAATCAAAAACAAACAGTACAGGCGCTTGCAACTCTAAATAATTTATATGAAAAATGGCCAGAACAAGTTCGAACAAAACAATTACTTTTAGAAACGTATACTTTGCTTAAAGATTGGCAGGCAGTAATAGAATTATTATGTTTAATCGAAAAAAAGAATCTATATACACCTGGTGTTATAGAAGATAAAAAAATTAATGCATACGCAGGATTATTAAAAGATGCGGGAATCTCGGGGGATAGAAAAAAACTCAACAAACTATGGGAGGAAATCCCACGTAAATTAAAACATAAACATCATTTAATTGAAGTATACATAAGTGAAAGATTGAAATTCGAAGATACAGTAGATTGTGAAGTTTTGCTGAAAGAAAGAATTAAACGTCAGTGGGACCGAAAGTTAGTTCGATTATATGGGCTTGTTATAGCGAAAGATTCAGACAAGCAATTGCATACAGCAGAATCCTGGTTAAGTACTTATACTCATGATCCGGCACTACTTTTAACACTTGGTAGGATTTGTATACGCAATAGTTTGTGGAGTAAGGCAAAAGAATATTTGCAAAAAAGTGCTGATATTCAAGAGAGCTCGGATACTTTTTTTCAATTTGCAAATTTATATCAACATCAAGGGGATTATAAACAGGCAGTAATATATTATGAAAAAGGACTGACTCTAATATCAGAAGAAAAGTAAGTTAAAGGCATACTATTGTCTCTAATTAATGAGAAGCATTAATTCCTAAAAAGTTAAGCTAATCCCTACACTTCCCCCAACTGAGAAAGCGGTTTGATCAGAGACTCTGCCGTTAAATTGCACATAGGCTTTACTATATTCCCCCAGGGCATAATCAAAGCCGGTGTTCATACCAATTGAGTTTTCATAGAAGGTACCACTGTTGAAATCAACAGTCACAGCATTCAGTGCATGGTCCTGGTTCTTTCCGGCAAAGACTGAACGATGTTCAAGCTCACCGCCGAATCTAAATTGCAGTTTATCCCCCAGCATGGAGGTTAATTGCTCACCGATGTGAATGCTTAATTGTGCGAGATTACGTTCCTCCCAGGAAAAAAATAAGCTTTCACTATAACTTGGGGTATGCGAGAAACTAAACGTTAGGCCAAGATCGGTATCCCACGTATTGTTTACTGACTCATTGACCTTTTGATCATAGGTATGGGTGAAACTCATACCGGTAATGGCTTCTGCGCTTTCATAGTTAGCGGAGGTATTCAGTAATCCAGTGATTGTTACGTTGGTTAATACCTCTCTATCGGAATCATGCCAGCTCATACCGGCTGCTGCGAAACCACTGGCCTTCCATTCACCAAGCGCCATAAAGTCATTGGTATTCACCCCGATTAAAAAACTATTTTTAGCAACATCATGGCCTTCATCAAGTCGTAGTTTGTTATGTTCAACAGTGAGGATTAGATTTAATTTATCCGGTACCACCGGATAGATGAAGTTGGTGCCAGCGGCGTAGTTGTCATAATCGAGGGTAGTACGCCCGCCATCTCGATGTGAGGCATAAGCAAAAGGCTCCATCCTTGCCTTTGGATTTGATATATCAGCATAACGTTTTAATGTGGCACGAAGATTATAAGCACGCAGACCGAGTAACTCATCGACCGTCTCCTGCGCCCCCATACCAACTGCAGTTGCAGAACCTTTCACAATGCGGTTACCACTTAGATC
>CAJWIE010000016.1 GCA_913041115.1 uncultured Legionellales bacterium
TATTGCGATGGGCAATCTATTTGTTTTTTTGAGTGGCCCGAAAAGGGTGGAAATTTACTCCCAAATGCTGATATTAACTTGGAACTGACATACCTGGAAAATACACGTGAGGTTGAATTCACATCGAAATCTGATATTGGAACGACAATCCTGAAGCAACTTTCTAAATAGATTATTCCTTTTTAGCGGTATTCGCCATTTATTTACCTATTATCTATGAAAAACAGAGATATAGGTTGATTTTTTAAAAAAATCTTGAAATTATTGCTATAACAGATGGATTAACAATAGAAAGGTAGATTTACAGACAAATATGCGCTTCTTGTTGATTAATTGCCTTATTTTTATTTCTTCCTCAGTTTTAGCAAAAACTGTCACCGTTGATAATGTCCGAATTTGGGCCGCACCAGAAAGTACCCGTGTGGTGTTTGATATTAGCGGCCCGGTCAAGCATAAACAATTTACTTTAACTGGACCAAATCGCACAGTTATTGATATTAAAAACTCCAGAATAGGTAAAATTAATAATCAGCCAAAATCCCAAGATAAATACCTAAAGGGCATCCGTTCAGCCACAAGAGATAAAAATGATCTTCGTATTGTTCTGGATTTAAAAAAACCAATTAAGTACAAAATTTTCCAATTACAGCCGAATAAACGTTATGGCTATAGACTGGTTATTGATTTATTTGACACAGAAATAAGACAAGCAAAAAAGGAAGAGCCTAGGAAGAAAATTAAGAAGGAAACTCAACGGCCAGCTAAACTTCGCGATGTGATTATCGCAATTGACGCAGGTCATGGGGGGGAAGATCCTGGCGCAAGAGGACCAAGCGGCATTTATGAAAAAGATGTTGTTTTGAAACTAGCTAAAAATCTTGCTAAAGGTATTAATAAAGAGCGAGGCATGCGCGCTATATTAATTCGTGAGAGCGATTACTATATAAAATTAAGAAATAGAATTGAAAAAGCACGTGAGCACAAAGCAGATCTTTTTATTTCAATTCATGCAGATGCTTTTCGTGATCCTAGAGTAAGTGGATCTTCTGTGTATGTTCTAAGTAAAAAAGGTGCGAGTAGTGAAGCTGCAAAATGGCTAGCTGAAAAAGAAAATTCATCTGACTTAGTTGGCGGCGTGAGTTTAGAAGACAAAGATGATCTTGTAGCTTCAGTTTTGTTGGATTTGTCTCAAACAGCAAGTCTCGAAGCAAGCATTGATGCTGCGACCCATGTTATAAAGGGATTAAGAAAAGTCGGAAAAGTGCATAAACGAAATGTTCAATCAGCCCAGTTTGCTGTTCTTAAATCGCCAGATATTCCTTCGATTTTGATTGAAACGGCATTTATTTCAAATCCATCAGAAGAAAAAAAGCTAGCGGACTCTAATTATCGTAAGAAAATGTCTAATGCTATTTTGTACGGTCTTAAAGGTTATTTTAGAGATTTCGCACCTGAAGGCACATTAATATCATTACGCAAACACATTATCAAAAGAGGTGAAACGCTCTCAACAATTGCTCAACGATATCAAATAAGTGCCAATAAATTACGAGAATACAATAGCCTAAAAGGCGACCTAGTGCGCACGGGGCAAACCATTGTCATTCCTAGAAATAGTAGCGGTACTTAAGCTAGTAAGTCTTAAACTTAGTCATCCCAAACATTAAATTTTAATCATAGATAATAGTGACTGAAAAACCATTTGTAATTTTTTTAATGGGCCCAACGGCTACTGGAAAAACTGAGTTGGCTATTTACCTATATGAAAAGATAAATGCTGAAATTATTAGCGTGGATTCTGCAATGGTATATCAGGGGTTAGATATAGGGACCGCAAAACCTAGTAGAAAAATTTTAGAAAAAATTCCTCATAGATTAATAGATATATGTGACCCAAGAGAAAGTTATTCAGCTGCTCGTTTTCAACAAGATGCCTACTTGGCAATCGATGAGATTCATAATCAAGGAAAAACTCCAATTCTCGTAGGTGGGACAGGTTTGTATTTTAGGGCATTAGAACATGGGCTAGATACGCTACCAGAGGCTGATTGTCACATAAGAGCTAAAATTGAAGCCGAAGCGGGAGTAAAAGGGTGGGAATACATGCATACGAAGCTAAGTAAAGTTGATCCTAAGTCTGCGTTAAGGATAAATCAGAATGATACACAAAGAATACAACGAGCATTGGAAGTGTTTGAAATAACAGGAAATACACTAACCGAATTAACAAACAAGGGGAATAAGAAACCATTCCCGTTTCCCATTAAGAAAATCATTTTATTCCCAAATAATCGTGAAGAGGTGCATGAACGCGTAAAAAGACGTTTTATTAAAATGCTTAAAATAGGTTTAGTGGAGGAAGTTAAATCTTTTTACGATCGTGGCGATTTATCACTAGATTTACCTTCAATGAGACTCGTTGGTTATAGACAAATTTGGCATTATTTAGATAACCAGATTAGTTACAGTGAAATGGAGGAACATTCAATCATTGCCACTCGTCAGCTTGCCAAACGTCAAATGACTTGGTGCAGGGCTGAAAAAAGTGCAGAATGGTTTGATCCTTACAAATCCGACATATTTCCCAAAATCTTAGGTAATCTTAAATAATTAACCAAAAAATTAACTCATTTTGTAATATACTTAGAGAAAAATATAAGACCTGTTCACTGTGATTCATATAATAATAAGACAGGAAGGGGGAATAACCTATGAGTAAGGGGCACTCATTGCAGGATCCTTTTTTAAATGCGCTCAGAAAGGAGCGTGTGCCAGTTTCGATTTTTTTGGTAAATGGGATAAAATTACAAGGACAGGTAGAGTCCTTTGATCAATTTGTCATACTTCTTAAAAATTCAGTTAGTCAATTAGTTTATAAACATGCAGTTTCGACAATCGTACCAGCTAGAAATGTAAAGCTTGTTCATGCTGAGGATGATGTTGAGGCAGAAGATTAAGTTAAAGTAACATTTAATATTTGGGAATCGTTTGAAATCTGAATCTACCTCTATACAAAAGGCATTAATTGTTTATGTTGAATTTAAAGATTCAAGCATAGACGGTGAATACAACGAGTTTTACCAGCTAGTTAAATCAACCGAGCTTGAGGTTGTTGATACAATTACAACAACTCGACTGCATGCTGAACCACGATTCTTTGTTGGTAAGGGTAAAGTAGCTGAAATTAAGGAAGTTGCAGGGAAATTAAGTACGGACGTGGTAATCTTTAATTGTTGCCTATCTCCAGCACAAGAGAGAAATTTAGAAAAATTTCTGAATATTCGTGTTATTGATAGAATAGGGTTGATACTCGATATATTTGCTCAACGGGCATTAAGTTATGAAGGTAAGTTGCAGGTCGAATTAGCCCAATTGCAGCATTTAAAAACTCGTTTAATACGAGGTTGGACCCATTTAGAAAGACAGAAAGGGGGAATAGGTTTACGCGGACCTGGCGAAACTCAGCTTGAATCGGACCGACGTTTGATTGGTAATCGTATTAAAACAATAGAACAACGTTTACAAAAAGTTAGAAAACAAAGACACCAAAGTCGGCGACAACGTAAGAAAAAAGACATTCCAGTCATTTCTTTTGTTGGATATACAAATGCAGGAAAATCGACCTTATTTAACTACTTAACAAATGCAAATGTTAGAACCGCAGACCAATTATTTGCAACACTAGACCCAACATTAAGGCGTCTTAAAATTAACACTGCTAATGAAGTTATTTTAACAGATACAGTCGGTTTTATTCGTGATTTACCTCATGAGTTAATTGAATCATTCAAAGCGACATTAGACGAGGTAAGTGAGGCAGATTTACTTATACATGTTATTGATGTCGATCAAGAACAGCGTCAGCAACGCATTGATGACGTAAATCAGGTAGTTGATATGATTGGAGCGTCTAATGTAGCGCAAATAGAGGTTTATAATAAGATTGATAAATATACAGAACAAAAACGGCGTATTGAGATTTCTGAGGATGATACAAAAACACGTATTTGGCTGTCATCTCGGACAGGTGAAGGGGTTAATTTGTTATTAGAAACTATTATCAGATACTTAGGCAAATTCAGGAAGTCGCGATATATAAATTTACCTTTGTCTGCGGGCCAATTAAGAGCAAAACTATTTGATATTGGTGCTGTCAAACAAGAGAATGTAGATGGCGCGAGTGGCTGGTTTATGGAAGTGGAGTTAGAGGAATTTAAATTGCATAAATTATGCAAGGAGGCTAATTTAGACATTTCAAATATTGCAGTTGAGAGATGTCCGCCATAACTGTTCTATTTAATTTTAGGATGTTGGGTATTATTTTGGAAGTATGACTATATATTTAGGAGATATTATTTAATGGCTTGGAATGAACCACCTGATGGTGATAAAAATAAAGACCCTTGGGGGAAAAACAACAACCAAGGACCTCCTGACCTTGATGAGATTGTTCAAAAAATGCAAAAGGGTATTGGGGGAATCTTTGGTAGTAAACAAACAAGGAAAGATGGTAATTCCTCATTCCCATTTCTAATAGCTATTATTTTATTAATAGCTTGGCTGGTTTTTGATATGACATATTTAATTGATCAACAGCAAAAAGGTGTTGTTTTACGTTTCGGCAAACATGTGAACACATTAAACCCGGGTCTCAATATACGTTTACCACGCCCCATTGAAAAGGTTAGAAAAGTTAATGTTGGTCAAGTGAGATCGATAACTCATAAAGCGACAATGTTAACTCAAGATGAAAATATTGTTGATGTGGAAGTTGCTGTTCAATGGCGAATTGGAAGTGCAACTAATTTTTTATTTAATGTTTATGACCCATTCCCTACATTAAGACAGGTTACTGAGAGCGCAGTACGTGAAGTTATTGGGAAAAGCAAACTAGATTTTGTTTTAACAGAGGGTAGAAGCGAAATAGCGCAAAAGATACAAATTCTGATTCAGGATGTTCTAGATGATTATGAATCAGGTATTTATATTTCAAGTGTTGAAATGCAACCTGCTAAACCGCCAGAGGAGGTAAAAGCAGCATTTGATGATGCAATCAAAGCTCGTGAGGATGAACAGCGTCTGGTTAACGAGGCAGAAGCCTACCGGAATGATGTTATTCCAAAGGCTCGTGGTTCAGCAGCTAGACTGAGAGAAGAATCAAATGGCTATAAAGCACGCGTTATTGCAAAAGCTGAGGGCGAGGCCAGTCGTTTTGAGCAATTATTAATAGAATATAAACGTGCTCCGGAAGTAACACGTGAACGCCTATATATAGATGCAATTGAGTCAGTATTTTCTAATACTAGTAAGGTGTTAATTGATAATGAAAATGGGAATAGTTTGATGTATTTACCAATTGATCGTCTTATCAATAAAGAAGTAAACAGGAGTTCAAATTCGACATTCAAAAGCTTAGAGAATCAATCAAGTTCCACAGCTTCGGATAATGTAAAAAATAATTTAAAAGGTCGATTGAGAGGAACAAGGTAATGCCATCTAACATTAAATTTTTATTTTCATTTTTAATAATTTTAATAATTATCTATTTTTCGATATTTACTGTTAATCAATGGCAGCAGGCAATTGTTTTCAAATTTCGTGAAATACACCGTCCTAACAACGAGCCCGGTATTCATTTTATGATACCTTTAGTTAATTACGCCCAGAAAATTGAGAAACGTTTACTAAATCTCGATCAGGAGCCACAACGATTTCTTACTAAAGAAAAGAAAGATGTGATAGTAGACTATTATGTAAAATGGCGTATTACTGATATAGAAAAGTTTTATACTGCAACTAGAGGGAATATAGTTAGTACTAATACGTTATTGGAGCAACGTATAAATCGAGCATTAAGAGATGAATTTGGTGAAAGAACAGTTCAAGAAGTAGTTGCTGGAGAACGCACTCAAATACTCAACGTTGTAACTTCAACAACATCAAATTTATCAGATGAATTAGGTATATCCGTAATTGATGTTCGGACCAAAAGAATTGATTTGCCGGCGGAGGTTAGTAATTCTGTTTATCAAAGAATGCGTGCTGAACGAGACCGCGTAGCAAAAGGATTTCGGGCTCGTGGTTCAGAAGCTGCAGAAAGAATTAGGGCTAATGCTGATAGGGAGCGCGAGGTAATTCTGGCGAACGCTTATCGAGATGCTGAAACTATTCGCGGTGAAGGCGATGCTCAGGCAACAGAAGTATACGCAGTTGCCTTTACTAAAGATGAAGAATTTTATTCATTTTATCGTAGTTTAAATGCCTATCAGAATAGTTTTAACGAAGGTAACGATATATTATTGATTGAGCCCGAGTCTGAATTTTTTAAGTATTTCAATAAATCGAAGCAGAAGTAATCTTTGAAACTAGAAATATTATATATAGGTACCCGAAGGCATTACATTGGAAAACGTTTGATAGTTCGATTTTAGAAAGGTAGTTATGGTGGAACCGATTGTTTAATATTAACTTCTCTGATCTTTTGGCTGCGATAGCTTTGTTATTCATTTTTGAGGGATTAATGCCATTTCTAAATCCAGACGGTCTTCGAAAAGTTTTCCAGGTAGTCGCTCAATTAGACAATCAAAAATTAAGATTTTTAGGCATTACTAGTATGCTATTTGGCATATTACTTTTGTATATTGTACGTTAAATAAGTTTATGAAAATGACTAACCATTGGTTATTACCAGAAGGTGTTGATGAGATATTGCCTCCACAGGCAATGTTGCTTGAACAGATATCCCGAAAGCTTATCGATTTATTTTCAAGCTGGGGATATGAATTTGTTATTCCACCTATGATAGAGTACTTAGAGTCATTACTTACGGCAACAGGTGAAGATCTCGATCTGCAAACATATAAAATTACAGACCAACTGAGTGGTCGATTAATGGGTATTCGTGCCGACATAACTCCGCAAGTTGCACGTATTGATGCACACTTATTAAAACGTAATGCACCAACAAGATTATGCTACTTAGGTTCAGTATTGCATTGCCGTTCTGATAGTTTCGGTAATTCACGATCACCGTTACAGTTGGGTGCAGAACTTTTTGGCCATGCCGGAGTATCTAGTGATGTAGAAATAGTCAAATTAATGCTCGCTACATTGCGTTCTATTGAAATTAACAATATTTGTATGGATGTTGGTCATATAGGCATCTTTAGGTCCTTGATTTCAAAATCTAAATTAAATGCTGAACAAGAATTGGAAGTATTTGAAATATTAAAACGAAAAGCTAAAGATGAATTAAAAATCTTCTATAAGGAACTAAAAGTTAATGATGATAGTAGTAAAGCCATGTTAGATTTAATTGATTTACATGGTGATCCAAGTGTTTTAGATGATGCTTTGTGTACATTCAAGAAATTCTTTCCAGATGTAAAAAAATATTTAGATGAAGTAAAGACACTTACTGATTCTATATCAGATAAATCAGATTTATCAATTAACATTGATTTATCAGAATTGCGTGGATATAACTATCATACCGGTATGATATATACAGCTTTTGTTCCGGATGAGGGTAAAGGGGTAGCTTTTGGGGGTCGTTATGATGATATTGGCAGCGCTTTTGGAAGAGCGAGACCCGCAACTGGATTTAGTACCGATGTTAAGCAATTACTAGATCTTCAAAATATTAAGGAAAATAGATCAGATAAAATATTCGCGCCGATAAATAATGATAGTGCGTTAATAAAAAAGATTCAGGAGTTAAGAGAGCAGGGGAAAATTGTAATTCAGGAACTAGAAGGGCAAAAACATACTGCGATTGAAATGAACTGTAATCAGTCACTTGTTTTTGAGGATAATGACTGGGTCCTTAAAGACAATAAAAAATAGTGTAGCAAATAATAATTATGGGAAAAAATATTATTGTACTAGGCACCCAGTGGGGTGATGAGGGTAAAGGAAAGATTGTTGATTTATTAACAGAGTCAGTTGCAGCAGTTGTACGTTATCAGGGAGGCCATAATGCCGGACATACTGTTGTTATCAACAAAAATAAAACAGTATTACATTTAATACCCTCAGGTGTTTTGCATGATGACGTTGAATGCTTGATTGGTAATGGTGTAGTTTTGAGTCCTCATGCGCTTGTAGAAGAGATTAAAATCTTAGAAAAGAGCGGTATCTCTGCTCGTTCACGCGTTAAAATAAGTCCCGCATGCACCCTTGTATTACCCTATCATGTTGCTCTTGATCAAGCTCGTGAAAAACATAAAGGAAAAGATGCGATTGGAACAACAGGCAGGGGTATTGGCCCTGCTTATGAAGACAAGATTTCAAGGAGAGCGATACGTGTCGATGATTTGACTGATAAAAAACGTTTTGCATATAAACTTGAGGAAATACTTAGCTATTATAATTTTTTGCTGAAGAATTATTATCAGTCAAAGGAACTTGATTATCAGAAAATATTAGATGAGGTAATAGAATTATCAGAAATTTTAATACCGATGATAACTGATGTTAGTAAGTATTTAATTGAGTTAAATGCTCAAGAAAAAAATATTCTATTTGAAGGAGCACAAGGTACTTGGCTTGATATAGATCATGGCACATATCCATTCGTAACATCATCCTCGACAACCGCGGGTGGTGCTGCAACGGGAACAGGTTTTGGTCCATCTTTATTTGATTATGTTTTAGGAATTACAAAGGCATACGTTACCCGTGTCGGCGCAGGCCCATTTCCAACGGAATTAAGTGATGATACGGGTAAACATATCGCGAAAATTGGATGTGAGTTCGGTGCGACAACTGGTCGAGCAAGACGATGCGGCTGGTTTGATGCGATTGCTCTACTTCGTTCCGTACAAATTAATAGTTTGACTGGTTTGTGTATAACCAAGTTAGATGTTCTTGATGAATTGGAAAAAATCAATATTTGTATAGGCTACAAGCTTAACGGAAAGTCAATAACTACTCCCCCGATTGATGCTCAAAATTTTGCTGAGTGTAAACCCATTTATGAAGAACATTCAGGTTGGCAATCATCCACAGCGGGCATTAAAAAATATGATGAATTACCAAAGAAAGCCCGCGATTATCTTGATCGCATCTCAGACCTTGTGTCTATACCAATTGATATTATTTCAACAGGCCCTGAGAGGAATGAAACAATTATTTTAAAGAATCCCTTATCGTAAATGACCTGGATTGTTTATGTTTTAAAATGTTCTGATGGGACTCTTTACACGGGCATCACTAATAATCTTAGAAGTCGTATTACTGCACATCGAAACGGAGAAGGCGCTAAATACACAAGAGGCCGCGGTCCATTTGTAATTTTTTATAAGGAAAAGTGTAAGAGTCGTAGTATCGCCTCTAAACGTGAATTAGAAATTAAAAAACTTAAACGCGAACAAAAATTAAAACTTAAATCCCTCTAAAATCTAGTATCTATAGTGCCCAATAGAAGAAAAAAATCTAAAAAATTAACTCCGGAATTTTTGCTACCGGATCGTAAAAAAATTATTAAATTTTTAGACAATATTGGCAGACCTCAAACACGTAAGGAACTTGCTATAGCTTTTAATATTAGCGATGTCGAGATTCGCAGGGCTTTAGGTAAAAAATTAAAAGTAATGATACAAGATGGCGAGCTTATACGTAATCGCCGAGGAAGTTATGGATTACTAAAAAAAATGGATTTATACAAGGGGCATGTAATTGGACATCCAGATGGTTATGGATTTGTTGTTCCTGAAGAAGGAGGAAAAGATTTATTTTTATCAACAAAACAAATGCGTACAGTATTGCATGGAGATAATGTTATCGTTCGTCTTATAAATACTGATAAAAAAGGAAGACGTGAGGGAGTGTTAGTTGAAGTTTTGCAAAGAGCCAATCACCGTATTGTTGGAAAATTTTTCAGGGAAAGCGGGATTGCATATGTTGTCCCGGATAACAAGAGAATAAGTCAGGATATTTTAATTTCATCTCTTGCAAAAAATAAAGTGAGGCAAGGTCAATATGTTGTTGTTGAAATATTGCATCAACCTGAAAAGCATCGTCAACCCATAGGTAAAATCTCTAATATTATTAACGATAGTAACGATGCAGATATGGCTGTCGATATCGCAATTCGTAGTTATGAGCTACCTTTTAAATGGTCAGATGAAATAAATAACGAAATTGATGGCTTAACAGAGAATATAGATGCTAATAAATTTTCTGATAGAGATGATTATAGAGATATTCCATTTGTTACTATTGATGGCGATGATGCACGAG
This sequence comes from uncultured Legionellales bacterium, assembly GCA_913041115.1. Lineage (GTDB taxonomy): Bacteria > Pseudomonadota > Gammaproteobacteria > Eutrophobiales > Eutrophobiaceae > UBA11869. The sequence continues at coordinate 10,243 of CAJWIE010000016.1, forward strand.
ATTTTGATGACGCTGTATTTTGTGAAAAATATAATAATGAATGGAAATTAATTGTTGCTATCGCTGATGTTTCATATTACGTAAAACAGCAGACTTCACTTGATAACGAGGCGTATTTACGGGGGACTTCTGTTTATTTTCCTAATCGCGTTATTCCAATGCTTCCTGAAATTTTGTCAAATGGATTATGTTCGTTAAAACCTAATGTTGAACGCTTAAGCCTGATTTGCGAATTAAATATTGACTCCCATGGAAGAGTTAAAGATTCATCTTTCAAGAAAGTAATAATTCGTTCACACGCGAGACTAACATACACTGAGATGTTTGAAATTGTAGTTGATAAAAATAAAAAACAAAGAGAAAAATACTTAGATTTATTACCGTATCTTGATAATTTATATGATCTGTACGAGTTATTACACACAAAACGTAAGAAAGAAGGTTTGATTGATTTTTCTTCAATTGAATCTCGTTTTATCTTCAGTGATGAGGGTGCTGTGGAGTTAATAGAGTTGGTAAAGAGAAATAATGCACATCGATTAATTGAGGAGATGATGTTAATTGCAAACATAGCTGCAGGAGAATTTATAGAGGAACAAAGTAAAAATGGAATATATCGTATTCACGATACTCCAAAGGATGAAAAGCTCAGAGATTTAAATTTATTACTGTCAAAACTAGGTTTGTCATTAGAAAGTCACGGTAAACCAACTACAAAAAACTATTCATCATTGATTGCAAAGATAAGGAAACGAGAAGACGGACAAATGCTTGAAACTATTTTGTTACGCAGTATGCCTCTTGCTGAATATAGCGGATCGAATAAGGGTCATTTTGGTCTGGGTTTTCCTGTCTATACGCATTTCACATCTCCTATAAGGCGCTATCCAGATTTGATTGTTCATCGAATAATTTCACATTTTATAGATGGTAAGGGATCATTATCATCTACTTATAACAAACAAACTATGCTGGAATTAGCTAGACATTGCTCAAATACAGAGCGCCGTGCTGAAGATGCGACACGTGATGCTATTCAGCGTCTAAAATGTGCTTTTATGAAAGATAAAGAAGGTAAGATATTTCGAGGTATAGTTAGTACGGTCACTTCTTTCGGCTTATTTGTTTTGCTTGATGATCTATATGTAGAAGGTTTGATACATATTAGCACGTTACCTACTGACTATTACCATTATGATCCAATAGCCCATACTCTTACCGGAGAACGTGGTGGTAAAATATTTACTCTAGGCGAAAGACTAGTTGTTAAATTAATACGCGTTGATATTGATGAACGTAAAATAGATTTTGAATTAGATAATTAATCATGAAAAAGAATGAAAAAATATATGGAATACATTCTGTAACTGAATTTATTAAAATCTCACCTGATAGAATAATAAATATTTGGATGCAGGAATCAATTAAATCACAGTTTAAAACTGTAATTCATGAAGCCGCAAAGAATAACGATCTTTCTGTACAGGCGACCAAAAAAGATCGACTAGATAAAATAATAGGGAACAAGAATCATCAAGGTATTGTTATTGAGGTAAAAAGATCAAATGAGGAAAACTCTAATAATCTAGAAAATATCCTAAATGATCATAAAGATAGTAAGCCTATATATCTAATTCTTGATTCAATACAAGACCCACATAATCTAGGCGCATGTATTCGTACATCTGTTGCAGCAGGAGTATCAGCGATTATTATTCCCAAAGACCGCGCTGTTCAGGTTAATGAGACCGTTAAAAAAGTTGCATGCGGAGCAGCCGAAAGTATTCCAATTATTACTGTGGTTAATTTAGTTCGTACATTAAAGAAAATGAAGGAAGCGGGTATTTGGATAATTGGAACAGCTAGTGACGCCAAAAAATCAGTTTACAATCTTGATTTGAAAATACCAATCGCAATCGTTATCGGCGGTGAAAGTATGGGTATCCGTTCTCAAGTTCGAAAAGAGTGTGATTTTATAGGCTCATTGCCAATCAAGAAAAAAATTGAAAGCCTTAATGCTTCAGTAGCAGCAGGGATAGTTTTATATGAGGCAGTTAGGCAGAGGGAGCACAGATAGAAGAGTTTATTATATTTATCAATAAGTTAAAAATTCTCGTTATTTCTTTTTTTTTGATTCCGTTGCAGGATGGTAGTCTATCAATTACAATCTCGCTCCTTTGTAATCCTTGCCTCACTTTGAAATATGGGGAGGCTAATTTAACCGAGGGGATTTTTAATGCGACATTATGAAATTGTAATTATGGTGCATCCTGATCAGAGTGAGCAGGTACCAGCAATGATAGAGCGCTATCAGGGTATTGTTACTGGAAATAATGGAACAATACATCGTCTAGAGGATTGGGGGAGAAGACTTCTGTCCTATCCAATTAATAAAATTCATAAAGCACATTATTTTCTAATGAATATTGAATGTGATCACGAATCACTAAATCAATTAACTGAAGCTTTTCGATTTAATGATGCTGTTATTCGTAATTTGGTGATTAAAAAAAATAAGGCTGTAACCAAACCATCTCCTTTGTTTAAGTTTGATAATGAAGATAAAGGAGAGACTAATGAAATAGGCACGCAGGAATCTGCGTAATAAAAGTTTGAGGATATAATTATGGCACGCTATTTTAAACGCAAACGTTTTTGTCGTTTTACCGCAGAGGGTGTTGACGAAATTGATTATAAAGATTTGAATACACTAAAAAATTATGTTTCAGAATCTGGAAAAATTATTCCCAGTCGGATATCAGGGACAAAAACACGATATCAACGACAATTGACAACAGCAATTAAACGAGCACGTTATCTTGCTTTAATGCATTATAGTGATGCCCATTAGTTTTTAATTCATATCATTTAAAAATATAATTAGTAATTAAAATACTTAGATTGAAGTTATATTTTTTTGTAACTACTACCAAAATTTTAAGAGATTATTACATTGATTGGTAAATATGTACTTAGCGGTGGATTACAAGCAGTATTAGCCATTACTTTAAGTACACTAATATCACTTTTATTATTACCTAAATTTATCTATTTAATTAATCCATTTTCTTATTTAATTAGCGGATCAGTTGTCAGTCTTATTACTCTGAAGAAAGGTATGCTCTATACCTTACAGCCATTAGTTTTAAGTTGGTTTATTTTACTGGCATTAGGCATAACTCAGGAAAGGTTAACGCAGGAAGTCATGATAATTTGGCTACCTATTTTATTTTTATCTGGAATATTACGTTTTAGCGAAAATCAAGGCGTATTAATTTTTTTCGCAGGATTAGCAACAATAATTTTTTATCTAATTATTGGAGACCTTTCTGCATGGTGGAATGAAGGGCTAAGCATAGCATTCGAGCAAGCATTACCTTCGGAACACCTTGATGCATACCAACTAGTATTCGACTCTATGGCTAAATTAATGAATACATTAGTAATGTTTTATATGTTGATAGCTATACTGTTTGCAAGATGGTGGCAGTCTCGGTTATTTAATTCTGGTGGGTTTAGAAAGGAATTTTATGCGTTACGCGTACCAAAAATAGTATTACCAATTTTTGTTGTAACCATGATTTTAGCATTCTCTGCTGGCGATCTTAGTCAGGATATTTTTAGGGATATTTTGGTTGTTTTAATATTTATGTACTTAATTCAGGGTCTCTCATTTGTTCATCGGACCATAGATAAGTTAAAACTTTCAGTAAGTTGGCTTATTGTTTTGTATTGCTTGCTTATGTTTGTACCACACATGGGGTTAATTATATCTTGTCTCGGTATAGTCGATACTTTTTCTGAGTGGCATAATAAAAATCAAGGTTCAAAAAAGGAATCTTGAGACGGCTCCGTATTGAATCTGTTATTATTAATCTACCATAAGATGAGGTAATTTGATGGACGTTATTCTTCTTGAAAAAATTCATAAACTTGGTGATCTAGGCGACAAAGTTAGAGTTAAAGCTGGTTTTGGTAGAAACTACCTTATCCCGTCAGGAAAAGCAGTTTCTGCAACTATTGAAAATATTGCCAAGTTTGAAGCCAGGAGAGCCGAGCTTGAAAAACAGCATCAAGAGGTTTTAGCATTAGCTAATGGGCGTGCCGAAAAATTAGAAGATCTAAATATATTAATTTCTCGAAGGGCAGGTGCTGAGGGTAAATTATATGGCTCAATAGGAATGGTTGATATTGTTGAGGCTGTTAATGAGCAAACTGGCGTTGAACTTGTTAAGCATGAGGTTAGATTACCTGATGGCCCGATACGTAATATTGGTGAATATAGATTAACTATCCAACTTCATGCGGATGTTTCAAGTACAATTTCGGTAAATGTAGTTCCTGCTGAAGAAGAGAACTAGTTTTAGAGTTAAAATTTGTCTACATGGTTTGACAATTAATAATACTATAAATCAAATATAAGTCAGAGTTATATTCTTAGGTAAACTAAATGCAAGAACCAGTAAAAACAGCTTTCTCAAATGACTCTGAAACAACAGCATTAAAAATTCCGCCACACTCAATTGAAGCCGAACAAGCTGTATTAGGAGGTGTATTTCTCGATGAGGAGGCTTGGGACAAAGTAGCACAGTTGATTCGGGAAGAAGATTTTTACAGAAAAGATCACCGTATTATTTTCCGTGCCATTAGCAATCTATGCAATGAGGGGAAGCCCTGTGATATTGTTACTGTTTCTGAGTGGTTAGAGAGCCACCAATTACTGGGTGATTCTGGTGGTATGCAAAACCTTGCCGCGCTCGCCGAAAATACACCTAGTGCCAGCAATATTGTTGCGTATGCCGATATCGTAAGAAAACGTTCAGTTCTTAGGCAGTTAATTTCCGCAACTTCAAGTATCAATAATACAATTTTTAATGCAGAAGGAAAAAGTAGCGAACAAATACTTGAGACTGCGGAGCAAATAGTATTTGAAATAGCTGAACAAGAGGACAGAGGCAGAAAAGGCTATCAGAATATTAGTGTTTACACCGATAAAGTAATGGAAATAATGCAGGTTTTGGCAGAAAGTAAAGGCGCAATAACAGGAATACCTACTGGTTATCATGATTTAGACAGTTTAACGGCAGGATTTCAACCTTCTGATTTGATTATTATAGCCGGCCGTCCAGCAATGGGTAAGACAGCTTTAGCGGTGAACATAGCAGAAAATGCAGCGATAAAAGATAAACGTTCTGTTGCAATTTTTAGCATGGAAATGTCAGGAGAACAATTAGTGATGCGCATGATGTGCTCACTGACAAATATTAATCAAAGTAAAGTAAAACAGGGCAAATTAGACGGTGATGATTGGGAAAGATTTAGATCAACATTTGGTATGTTACAAGAGACAAAAATATACATCGATGATACGCCTGCATTATCACCTGCTGAATTGAGGGCACGCTGTAGAAGAATGTCCCGTGAACATGGGCTTGATCTAGTTGTTCTCGATTATTTACAGTTAATGCAGGTTCCAGGGTCTAAAGAAAATCGTAATGCTGAGATTTCAGAAATTTCACGCTCACTAAAGGCGATGGCAAAAGAACTTAATATCCCTGTTATCGCATTATCTCAATTAAATCGCAGTGTAGATGCAAGAACAAATAAAAGACCTGCTATGTCTGATCTTAGAGATAGCGGTTCTCTAGAACAAGATGCAGATGTAGTTATTTTTATTTACCGCGAGGCGGAATATGAAGAACACAAAGACACTGCTGATCCGGGAATGGCTGAGATTTTATTAAGAAAACAAAGAAATGGACCAACTGGTACTGTTAAGCTAGCTTGGCGCGGTGAATATACACGTTTTGATAATTATATTCCGGATCCTTTGAGTTATGATAATCCTGTGGTTGGGAATGAATGACACGACCATCAAGAATAGTTATCGATATAAAGGCACTCGAACATAATTTTTTACGCATAAAAGAACTTGCTCCAAATTCAAAAGTCATGGCTATTGTTAAAGCAGATGCCTATGGCCATGGTATTGTGAGGGTGGCTAAAACTTTAAATAATGCAGATGCTTTTGGTGTCGCATGCCTTGAAGAAGCTGAACAACTTAGACAGTCTTCAATTAAAACCCCTATTGTTTTACTCGAGGGTCCATATAAACCCGATGACCTGCCATTAATTATCAAATTTAAATTAGATATGGTTATTCATAATGAATACCAAATACAGCTATTGGAAAAGACAAAGATTGAGGGTTCAATTAATGCCTGGTTAAAAATTGATACAGGCATGCACCGACTCGGATTTCCTATAGAAAAAGCTGATGCAATATTAAATCGATTGTTGTTATGCAAGAATATTAATTCAAGACCAATTCTAATGACTCATCTTGCAACTGCTAATGAGAAGAAAAATAATTTAACTCAACAACAATTAGAGGCTTTTAAAAAAATAAGTAAAATTATAGATGGAGAAAAGACAGTTGCTAATTCGGCTGCCCTTATTAACTTTCCGGAAGCTCATTTTGATTGGGTAAGACCTGGATTAATGTTATACGGTGTTTCACCATTAACAGATAGTTTTGGTCATAACCATGGATTGAGGTCGGTTATGACATTAGAGTCAGAAATAATCTCAATTCAATATTTATCAAAGAATGAACCCGTTGGTTACGGAGCAACTTGGAGATGCCCCGAAGATATGCCGGTTGGAATTATTGCCGCGGGTTACGGAGATGGTTTTCCTAGGCACGCCAAATCTGGTACACCTATACTAGTAAATAATGTTCGCTGTCCTTTAATTGGTCGAGCATCGATGGATATGTTAACTATTGATTTACGCAATCAACCCAATGCAAAAATTGGTGACAGAGTGGTTTTATGGGGGGATTCTTTACCAATTGAAGAGGTGGCCTTACATGCCGATACAATTCCGTATGAATTATTATGCGGCGTGCATAAACGTTTGAAATTTGTTGAACGCAATTAAATGTAGGTTACAAAACCCTAATTTCTAGAATAAAAATTTTAGTTTTATATTTACAGAGTAATTAGTTTTTAATTTCTATGTATTTGTATCTTTAGGGCTTTTTTCTATTGTTTTTATACGCGCAATTTTAATTGCACTTTCGGAAACCTGTGTTATTTCGACAAGGTAATTATCAATTTTTAACGTCGTCCCTGATTTAGGTATATATTCAAGATTTTCCAACAGCAAACCGTTCAATGTTTTTGGACCCTCAGATGGTAATTCCCAACCTAATTCACGGTTTATTTCACGTATATTTGCCGAGCAATCAATTAAGTAATAACCGTCTTCATGAGCCTGGATATCAAGATTATGCGTCTGAATATCTGTTGTAAATTCACCAACAATTTCTTCCAGTATATCTTCCAAAGTTACTACTCCCTGAATAACTCCATATTCATCTACAACAATACCGAATCGTCTTTTTTTTCTTTGGAAATTTAACATTTGAACATGCAGCGGTGTTCCAGCAGGTACAAAATAACAATCCGTCATAATAGATGTAAGCGATTCTTTTGTAATTTCTTTTTCGTTCAGTATGCGGGGGATTCGTCGGATATGAATAATTCCAATAATATTTTCTATACTAGATTTAAAAACTGGTAGTCTAGTATGTTGGCAGTGAGTAAGTTGTTCAATTATATCATCTATAGGTTTATCTAAATCAATTGCCATTACCTCATTTTTTGGCACCATGATGTCATTTACCGTAACATTTTCAAGTTCTAATATATTAATTAACATTTTCTGATGACGTTGTGGAATTAATATTCCAGCTTCACGTACTATTGTTCTTAATTCTTCACTAGAAATATTCTCATTATTTCTTTCTTTAACTTCCATACCAAATATCGATAATAAAGTATTCGATAGTGAATTTATTAACCAGACAGCAGGATACGCAATTTTCATTAAAATATTTAGTATGTAACTTGCTGGTAGGGCAATTTTTTCTGGGTTAAGCGCCGCTATTGTTTTTGGCATAACTTCTGCAAAAATAAGAAACACCAGCACAAGGATAATTGGAGCCAGTGCAATACCGAGATCACCAAGCAGGCGAATACCTATAACAGTGGCTATTGATGCAGCAAAGAAATTAACAAGATTATTTCCGAGTAAGATCAAGCCAATTAAACGATCAGGTCTTTCTAATAATTTTTCGGAAATAATTGCACTTTTTTTCCCTTCTTCTACTAAGTGCCGAAGTCGATAACGATTAAGCGCAATCATTGCCGTTTCTGAACTTGAAAAAAATGCAGAGAATATAATTAAAAAAAATAAGACTCCAAAGAGAAGCGACAGCGGAATTTCGTCCAAAAAGTAATAACCTCTATAAGAACCAGTATATATTGTGACTGAACAACCTATATCCCTGTCAAGCTATTTATATTAAATTTTTGTTTTAGATACGATCAAAAATAAATTCTAGTGCGAATTTTGAGCCTATATAGGCCAATAACAAGGCTAAAAAGCCACCTAACACCCAATTAATAATTTGTTTCCCACGCCAACCGAATGACCAACGTCCCCACAAGAGGATTGCATAGATTATCCAGGCGAGTATAGATAATATAGTTTTATGCGCAAGATGTTGTTCAAATATATCATAAACGAATACTATCCCGGTTGTTAAACTCAGGCTAAGAAGAAAAAAACCAACTAAAATAATTTGAATGAGTAATTTTTCCATAGTTTGAAGTGGCGGTAATATATCTATAATTTTTGATGCTTGTTTGGTTTTTAGAAATCTATCTTGCACAGATAATATGATTGCTTGAAATGTACCAATCATCAATAAACTATAAGCACTAATAGATAGTAGTATATGAGTACGTAATCCTATAGATAAGGATTGTTCTATTATTTTTTGAGTTGGGAAAAATTGTTCTAGAAGTACTGTTATTGCAGCAATCGGGTATAAGATTATCAATAGCTGTTGAATTGGTTGATAAATAGAAATTACTAATACAATAAGGGCAACGAGCCATCCTATAATTGAAATTACATTAAAGAAGCTGAAGTCAAAGCCTACATCTAAGAATATTGATTGATGTAGTATTTGTGCATGCAATGCTAGAGCGATGATCCCAATAAAGAAAATAAAAATATCTTTTCCTTTGGTTTTATCTATAGTATTAAAGAGGCTAGCTGCCATAAGTAGTGTGGCAGTTATGTATAGAAAGATTGATAAAATAGGCTGTATACCCATAATTAATAATTTTTTTCTTCAGTATTAGACTAATGATTTTAGATTATGATAAAAACAAGTAATACTTTACCATTATTTAAAAAAATAACCGATTTTTTTAAGCTATTCATTAAATAAATTATGATACAAAATATTTCCAGTCATTCAGTATGTAGTTATGTTTGATACGCTTTCTGAAAGATTTACAGATATTTTTAAGAAGCTACGTGGATATGGTCGGTTAACAGAGCAAAATATTAATGATGGACTACGTGATGTTAGAATAGCATTACTAGAGGCTGATGTTGCATTACCCATTGTTAAAAGTTTTATTGAGGATATTCGCGTACGTTCCTTAGATAAAGAGATCTTAACATCGCTAACACCGGGGCAAGTATTAATCAAAATTGTTAACGAAGAATTAGTCACCCTGCTTGGGAAAGATAGTGAATCTCTAAAATTAAATACACAGCCGCCCGCAGTAATTCTTTTAGCGGGACTTCAGGGGGCAGGAAAGACTACAACATGTGCCAAGCTTGGAGTTTTTCTTAAAGAAAAAGAAAAGAAAAATGTAGCACTTATAAGTTGTGATGTTTATCGACCTGGCGCAATAAAACAACTACAGATCTTAGCTAAAGAAAATAATTTGTTTTGGTTAGAGAGCGGGGAATCTGATAGGCCTACTGAAATAGTAAAAACTGGATTAGAGATCGCTAGACGCAAGTTCTTTGATGTACTTATTGTTGATAGCGCAGGGCGTTTACATGTCGATAATGAAATGATGGAGGAAATAAAATCTCTTCACAATATATTAAATCCAATCGAAACCTTATTTGTTATAGATAGCATGATGGGACAGGATGCGGTAAATGCAGCAGCTGAATTTAATAAAATACTACCACTAACAGGAAATATCTTAACTAAAGTTGATGGTGATTCACGCGGAGGTGCCGCATTAACAGTAAAATATGTAACGGGCAAACCAATTAAGTTTATTGGGATTGGAGAGAGAGCCGAAGATTTATCTTTATTTAACCCAGACAGGATTGCTTCTCAAATATTAGGTATGGGCGATGTTTTAACTCTAATAGAAGAAGTCGAGAAAAAAACAGACAAAGAGAAAGCATCTAAACTTAGCAGAAAAATAAAAAAAGGTAAGGGATTTAGTTTAGTTGATTTTCGGGATCAACTTAAACAAATGTCTAATATGGGGGGGATAGGCAATATACTTGATAAATTGCCCGGGACCAATAAATTATCAACAAATCTTGCAACGCAGATCGATGATCGTGAATTCATTAAATTAATAGCTATTATTGATTCAATGACGCGTAAAGAAAGGTCTGATCCAAAAATTGTTAACGGTTCAAGAAAAAAACGTATTGCTTTTGGTTCGGGAACTAAGATCCAAGATATTAATAAATTACTAAAACAATTTAATCATATGCAGAAGATGATGAAGAAATTTTCAAACAAAGGCGGGTTATCTAAAGCTTTAAAGGGGATACCCGGAGGAAAACCACCAGGATTTCCCTTTTAAAATTAGTTGTATAGCTATAATATATGCAAACTTACATTAGACTAAAAAAATGACAGAAGAATCTGAAAAATCAGCACTGGATTATCACCGTTTCCCAAAGCCTGGAAAGATTGAGATTGCAGCAACGAAACCTTTAGCAAATCAACGTGATTTAGCGCTTGCTTATAGTCCGGGAGTAGCAGAACCCTGTAAAGCTATTTCTAGCGAAAATAAGCTGGCAGCAGAACTTACATCACGCGCTAATCTCGTGGCAGTAGTTACTAATGGAACCGCAGTACTCGGTTTAGGTGATATAGGGCCGCTTGCTGCAAAACCAGTGATGGAAGGCAAAGCTGTTTTGTTTAAAAAATTTGCCGGAATCGATGTCTTTGATATAGAAATTGAAGAAAAAGATCCAAATAAATTAATCGATATTATTGCTAGTTTAGAGCCAACATTTGGTGGAATAAATTTAGAGGATATTCGTTCACCAGAATGTTTTTTAGTCGAAGGAGAACTGCGCAAGAGAATGAATATCCCTGTATTTCATGACGATCAACATGGAACTGCAATAATTGTAGCAGCAGGGATATTAAACGGGTTAGAAATAGTCGGCAAAGATATTTCAAATGTGAAATTGGTTGTGTCAGGAGCTGGAGCTGCTGCCATTTCGTGTCTGAAACTATTAAATGACCTAGGTATAAAAAAGGAAAATACTTTTGTTATCGATCGTTTAGGTGTAATTCAAGAAACCCGAAAGGATTTAAGCCCTCAAAAGAAAATAGTTGCAAGTAAAACAAAATTAACAACACTTTCAGAAGTTATGAAGGGCGCTGATATTTTTCTTGGTTTGTCAGGACCTGGTGTAGTTAAACCATCAATGATTAGGGATATGGCTGAGGATCCATTAGTTTTTGCTCTATCTAATCCTGTGCCAGAGATTTTACCTGAGGAAGTTAAGGCAACACGTTCAGATGCAATTATTGCTACTGGTAGATCTGACTATCCGAATCAGGTTAATAATGTTTTGTGTTTCCCTTTTATTTTCCGTGGCGCACTTGATGTGAGTGCAACAACAATAAATGATGAAATGAAAGTAGCACTTGTTCACGCACTTGCTGATTTAGCAAAAGAGGAAACCCCTGAAGCAGTTGTTGCTGCGTATGGCGGTGAAGAACTTAAATTTGGGAAGGAATATTTAATTCCAAAACCATTTGATCCGCGTTTGATAATTAAACTTGCACCTGCAACTGCCCAGGCTGCAATGGATAGCGGAGTCGCGACTAGGCCAATTGAGGATATGGATGTGTATCGACAACATTTATCACATTATATTTTTGAAACTGTGATATTAATGCGCCCATTATTTGAAAAAGCAAAAGGCGATCCAAAAAAACTTATTTATGCAGAAGGAGAAGAAACAAAGATATTGCATGCTGTGCAGTCAGTTTTAGATGAAGGTATAGCAAAACCTATATTGATTGGCAAAGAAGACGTAATTGAATCTAGAATAAAACAGATGGGACTTCGTCTTCGTATTAATAAAGATGTAACTGTTGTTAACCCACATGAATATGCGGCAAATAACAATATTAAAACTGAAAATATTATTGAGCTCAATACGTTTGTGGCAACACATATGATAAATAAAGGAGAAGCAGAAGCTTTAATTTGCGGAACAAACGGCCGTTATCACGAACATTTTAAAATTGCTGAAAAAACCCTTGGTCTTATGACTGGTATAAATCAGGCTGCTGCTGTCAATGTTATAATGGTGAAAAATGGAGTTTATTTTATCTGTGATACAGCTGTTTCTGTCAATCCAACTGCAGAACAAATAGCAGAAAACACTTTACTTGCTACAGAAACGGTAAAACGTTTTGGTATTATTCCTAGAGTTGCCTTACTTTCATTTTCGAATGGAGATGATATTGTCTCAGATACAAGCAGAAAAATGACCCAAGCAATGGAGATAATAAAGAAACAGAATTCAGAATTAGAAGTACACGCCCCAATACGGGCAGATGCCGCATTGATAGGAGATATAAGGCGACGTGTTTTACCTTATTCAAAACTCATTGATAATGCTAATTTATTAATGATGCCCAATTTGGATTCTGCGAAGATCGCCTATGATTTAGTCAAGGTCCTTGGGGAGGGTATTTCAATTGGACCAATTTTGGTTGGTCTAAATCATCCTGCTCATATTTTG
>CAJWIE010000017.1 GCA_913041115.1 uncultured Legionellales bacterium
TGCTGGAGGTGAACTGGTTCCTCCTCTTCAAGTTTTCGACGCTGTTTCTCGAGGAGGGGTCGAGATGGGGCATGCTGCATCGTATTATTGGGCGGGGAAAATTCCGGCCGCACAGTTTATGACAGTGGTACCTTTCGGGTTGACTCAAAAGGGAGCATGGGCATGGATCTATGCTGGCGATGGTTTGAAATTGTGGAAGGAACTTTACCAACCATTTGGAGTGGTGCCTTTTCCAATGGGTAATACCGGAGTACAAATGGGAGGTTGGTTTAGAAAGAAAATAAATTCAATCGAGGATATTAAGGGGTTACGAATGCGTATACCTGGCTTGGGTGGGAAAGTTTTTAAAAAGGCAGGCGGTAATCCTGTACTGATGGCGGGCAGTGAAATATATACTGCTTTGGAGCGTGGGGCGATTGATGCAACCGAGTGGGTTGCACCTTTTCATGATATGAGATTGGGTTTGGATCGTACCGCCCAGTATTATTATTATCCAGGTTGGCATGAACCTGGTACGGTATTTGAATTAATGATCAACAATTCAAAATGGAGGTTATTACCAGAGGACTTGCAAAAGATGGTTGAAGTTGCAGCGGGAGCTATAAGTGAATGGATTTACGCGCAGATGGAATTTCATAACCAAGAAGCATTAGCTAAATTAAGAAAAAAACAAAATGTTGAAATACTCAAATATCCTGACGATGTGCTTACTACACTCAAATTTCTAACCAAGGAAACATTAGATGAGGAAGCAGAAAAGTTAATGAGCGAGAATAATAACCCAAGATTTAAGAAAGTTTATGATGCTTATGAGAACTTCAGAGCAAACTATGAACTTTGGGGGGATCTTTCAGATAGGGCTTATCAGAAAAGCTTAAAGTTAGAATAAAAAATTAATTTATATTTTTTTGTTAAACAGTTCTTATTTTACTTGGCCGACTATGTAATCAACTGCGGCCTTTACTTCTTCATCACTAAGGGCCGGGTTCCCACCTTTTGCCGGCATCATCCCCAGTTCACCGGTGTAACCATTGATTGCGTTCCCGTATAAGACATCGACCCCTTTTCCAATACGTGGTCCCCAGGCAGCAGTATCTCCAGTTTGCGGAATCATCGCAGCAAGTGCAGCGATTCCATGACAATTAACACAAAGACCGTTGTAGACAGATTCACCATTACTACCGTCAGTTCCTTCTGCGGTAGACACATCAGCAACTACCACATCTTCTGCAGCAACACTTTCTGATTCTTCACCCGCTATTACTACTCGTCCCACTGGTTCGGTTAATTCTGCCACATTTGTATTAACTGTGGTCGTATCGCCTGCGACTAAACCAAATTTTGATTGTACTGCTGCGTTTGCAACAAAATAAAAAGCTATCATCATTGCAGCAATAAACGTGAGCGTAAGCGAAAAATTCTTAAAAAATATTTTATCTTGTTCTTGACTCATTTATTTTCACCAACCTAGTAGTAATTTTATTACAGTCATAATTTATATAATTATTATAGTTGCTTAGTATACCCATTGTATTTGCAGGTGGAAACTATAGCTTATTGCAAAATAAGCAAGCCAACCTATACTGAGCCTTAAGTTATAGTGGCCTATTGTGAAAATAATTTGATCTGGATCAGTTGAAGGGTTGATATCCGGTCGGGAAATTGATGCGCCTGTAGCTCAGTTGGATAGAGCGCGGCCCTCCGGAGGCCGAGGTCAGGGGTTCGAATCCTCTCGGGCGCACCAACTAAAATATTTCAAAGAATCTATTTATAGGATAAATAAAATCGTATGACACTTCGATCCATTCTTGTTTTTCAGCATGTTAGTGTGGAGCATCCTGGAATTTTTAGAAATTTTTTTAATGATGACGGTATCCAGTCACATACTGTTGAACTTGATCAAGGTGAGAGTATTCCAAATTTGAAAGATTTTGATGCTCTTTGGATTATGGGAGGACCGATGGATGTTTGGGAGAGAGATAAATATCCTTGGTTAGTTGAAGAGATTAGCGCAATTAGACAGGCAATCGATGAATTAAAAATGCCTTTTATGGGTATTTGTCTCGGTCATCAGTTACTCGCTTATGCTTATGGTGCGAAAGTTGGTCTTGGAGATAAATCTGAGGTCGGAGTCATGTCCGTTAAAAAGACAGTGGATGGAAAACGGTCGACATTTTTTCGTGGTTTGCCGGATATAATGGATACATTGCAATGGCATAGCGCGGAAGTCAAAACCGTACCGGAAGGTTTTCAGGTATTAGCAGAATCCGATCGATGCGCCGTACAGTCACTTAGTTACGGCGATAAAGTTTTTAGTGCTCAATATCATCAGGAGATTACAGAAACAACTGTTTCTGACTGGAGTAAAATTTCTGAGTACGAGATTTCATTAGAGAAAAGTTTAGGTGAAAATGCAGTAGAAAAATTAGAAAAAGATGTATTAGCAAATATTGATAAGTTTAATCATACCGCGAAGCTATTGTATAGGAATTGGAAATCTACAGCTTTTGAAAATTAATCATCTTTATTAATTAATTCATCTTTTTTTCTAGATTCATCCGCAATTTTATTTTTATATGAAATAAGTTTATCCATTAGGCTTTGATCATTAGTCGCTAAGATTTCAATGGCAAGAAGCCCTGCGTTTTTAGCAGCTCCAATCGCAACAGTTGCAACAGGCACTCCGTTTGGCATTTGTACTATAGACAATAATGAGTCCATCCCATTTAATGAATCAGTTTTAATAGGTACCCCAATAACTGGTAGAGGTGTATTACTTGCCACCATTCCAGGTAAATGCGCAGCACCTCCCGCACCTGCAACAATAACTTTTAATCCTCTTTTGTGCGCATTTTTTGCATATTCAAACATATCATCAGGGGTGCGATGTGCCGAGACAACATGGGCTTCATATGGGATCGAAAAGTCATCACAAACTTTTGTAGTCGCTTCTAAAGTTTTCCAGTCGGAATCGCTCCCCATGATTACGCCAATTAATGCTTTTTCATTTTGCATCATTTTTGCTTCCCAAAACTTATCGAAGCAGCAGCTTCGATTGCTACATTTTCTGCTTCAGCAATACTAGAACCTAATGCAGTAACATGTCCCATCTTTCTTCCTATGTTGGTAGTAGTCTTTCCATATACATGTACGTGCGCTCCATTTATTGCCAGCGCTTTTTCAATCCCTGTTGGGAATCCATTTCCTTCTCTATTTCCAAGTATGTTAATCATAACCGCTGCAGGGGCAATCATTCTAGTGGAACCTAGCGGTAAACCAAGAATTGCTCTTACATGGTTCTCAAATTGTGATGTTTCACAGGCTTCGATGGTGTAATGTCCTGAATTGTGAACTCGGGGCGCCATTTCATTTACGATAATTTCATTATCTTTTGTACAGAACATTTCTACACCTATCGTACCAATACCATCAATTGCTTTAACGGCTTTAATCGATAAATCGAGCGCTTTTTTTGAAATTTCGTTGTTAATATTGGCGGGCGCTCGAACAATATGACATATATGATTTTTTTGTATTGATTCAACAACAGGGTAGGTAACTATTTTGCCATTTATATCTCTTGTTATCATTGTAGCTAATTCAGATTTAAAATCACAAAAGTCTTCAATATATAATTTTTGTTTTTTCCCATTTAATTTTATCCATGCTGAATCAATATCTTCTTCACTATGAAGTGTTGAATTTCCCTTCCCATCATATGCATTACGTCTTGCTTTCAAAATAATTGGCCAACTCAATTCTTTAGCATGGCGGATTATGTCTTCACGAGATTCAATCTCGGTAAAAGTCATTACTGGTATTCCAGCATTGTTAAGAGTTCTCTTCTGATTTAATTTATCTTGAACTAGATCAATTGTTTTTGAGCTCGGGTATAAAGTATGTCCTTCTCCCTCCAGCACTTTAAGACTATTTGCATCAACAAACTCATTTTCCAATGTTACTACATCAACTTTATTTGCAAGTTCTAATAGGTTATCTGGGTCATCCCAGTCACCATAAATCATTTCCGCAGCTAGATTTTCAGACGGACTTTTTTTTGATTTTTCTAGAATGACAATTTCACAACCATATTTCATGGCAGAAATCGCAGTCATTTTGGCTAACTGACCACCTCCAATAATCCCAATTCGAGGAGTATTTATAAAATTATATTTCACGTGTTTTACCCTGTTATGCGTAAAATTATTTATATACCTATGAAAAAAGGCGGCGAATTTAGCACAAACCACGATCTAAATCTGTATTTTATAGTAGGTTTTATTGGCTAAATTGGTTAATTTTGACCAATTAGTTGGTTGTTTTTAACCAATATTTGCCCGCATTCTTTATTTTTAAATAGCTAAAATTTTTGTAACTTGTTGTATTTATTGTAAATTGACGATTTTTCATGAATTTGGCACGCTAACTGCAATATATTATGTAGATTTACAAGTAATACAATTTTTTAACGTTAAAGAAGAGGAATAAGATTATGAAATGGGAAACACCAGAGTACAGTGATATTCGTTTTGGTTTTGAAGTCACTATGTACATTAACAACAAATAAGAGACTTCCTTCTTATTGAAAAAGGGCCTGAAAGGGCCTTTTTTTTTAAACAATTTTTATGATCAAACATCAATTATTCTACTTTAATCGCCTCTTTCTTTTTCAATAAGCATATCTATTACTTTTGTAACATTTTCAAAGCTACCCGCTGTTGAGCCGCTAACCATATATTTACCATTAACGATAATTGCTGGCACACCAGTTATTTTATAACGCTGTCCCATCACATAGGCTTGTTTTATTTTTGTATCAATTTCATCTGATACGTATGTTTTTTTAAATTCTTGTTTGTCCACGTCATGCTCCAAAAAGAATTTCATTATTGATGTATCATCGTAGATCTGTTTTCTATGTTTGTGGATTGCCGTGAATAGCGAACTGTGAATTTTATTTAGTACGTCTAATTTTTCTGCTGTAAAATAGGCTTTAGCATGAGGAATCCAATCTTTTCTGAAAATACCCGGCATTCTTCTGAAAACAACATCTTCGGGTTTCTTTTCGAGCCAGTTTTTTATAAAAGGCTCAAAGTCATAGCAGTGTGGACATCCATACCAAAATACTTCTACTACCTCGATCTTATTACCCGTCTGCGTTGGTTGGGCAGGGCTTATTTCAACATAACCATCAAAAGCACTAACTTGGTTGAATATAGAAAATAATATTGTAAGAATTAAATAGTTGAAATATTTTTTCACATTTTTTGCCTTTAAAAATAATATGGAGTATTTACTGATATGGCGTTAGACCATAGGAATCAAGTTTTGTGCCGTTAAATTTCTTTTTTACCTTGGTTGTAATCCTTGAATATATTCAGAAACTGCTTCAATTTGGGCTTCAGTCATACGCTTAGCAATAGAACGCATTACACTATTTGTATCATTATTACGTTCTCCTGTTTTAAACATTTTTAATTGTATTGCCGTATAATCAGTATGTTGTCCGCTAAGTGAAGGATAAATTGCGCCCGGGTTTCCTGAGCCTGCAGGTCCGTGGCAAGCCATACAAGCCGCTATCCCTGTTTCACTATCACCCCCACGATAAATTTTTTGCCCAATATCAATGGATTCAGATTTTGCAGAACCAAAATTATTTTTTTGGTTTTCAAAATATAGCCCTAAATCATTCA
This sequence comes from uncultured Legionellales bacterium, assembly GCA_913041115.1. Classification (GTDB taxonomy): domain Bacteria; phylum Pseudomonadota; class Gammaproteobacteria; order Eutrophobiales; family Eutrophobiaceae; genus UBA11869. The sequence continues at coordinate 5,694 of CAJWIE010000017.1, forward strand.
TATCTTGTAAACTTAGTGCAGCAACCATCCCAGACATTTGCGCATTTACACGTTCTCCATTTTTGAAATTTTTTAATTGTTTAACAGTGTAGGAGGCATGTTGACCAGCTAATTTTGGCCAAATTGGATTAGCACTATTACCGTCAGCACCATGGCAAACCGCACAAGTCTGCGAAAGATTCTTCCCATTCACAAGATCACCGCTAGTTATATTAGAATTACTAGTTATTTCTCTTTTGTTCGTCTCATGGTGTTCTTTTTTACCAGTTATTAGATCAGCGGTTAAATAAAAAGTTATCATCATTACAGCAATGAATGCGAGCACAAGCGAAAAATTCCTAAAAAATATTTTGTCTTGTTCTTGGCTCATTTAAATTATCCTCATTGATATTTAATTTACACAAAGATTTTTTTTAATATTATAAAAGTATACATAAGAATAAATAGTTATGAGATGATATTTTTTTATTAGAATTCAGCCCATAATCACAATTACCCTACGTAATTATGCCTTATAAACAGGAGTAATTCATAAGCGAATAACTGAAAAAAGCCACAAATTAGGAATGTTTATTGGCATAATTAGCCTAAATCAAAAACTTATTTTATTCGGAGTAATTATTATCTCAATTAATGAACTTCCAAAAGATTGGTATCGGCGTTTTGAATTTAAGTTAGGCGCCACATCAAAAAAACAGTTACCTATTGAAGTTCATAGGGAAGTAGCTTTTGCTGGCCGTTCAAATGTTGGAAAATCAAGCGTGATTAATAAAATTACTTCCCGTCAAAACCTTGCAAGAACTAGCAAAACCCCCGGAAGAACGAGGGAATTAAATTATTTTTCGTACGATGAAAAAACATATATTGTTGATTTGCCAGGATATGGGTACGCAAAAGTCGATGATTCTACTAAAGACGTATGGACAAAATTACTCAATTATTACCTAGAGGAAAGGGGATCTTTACGTGGTATTTTCCTTATTATTGATATACGTCACCCATTAAAAAACTTTGATCACGTGATGTTGAAGTACTGCGGAGCTAATAACTTGGCACTTCATGTTATTTTGAATAAATCGGATAAGCTATCAATAAATAATGCAAATAAAGCAATGGCAGAGATTAATGAGGAAATATGTGAATTTAATTCAAGTATACAGTTATTTTCAGCCCTAAAAGGAACAGGGGTTGAAAAGGCCCGTCACAAGCTTGCGGAATGGCTATTTTATTGATTCACAAAAAGCGCCCCGGATTAATGCTTATCTAGGGAGTATTCGTTTATCCGGGGCTAAGTGTCTTCCGGTTGTAAAAAACCGGGTTTTTATCTGCCCAAGGGAGGAAAAGACAGAAAAGACATATAACTCTTTGAGTAGTTTTTAATTTGAAAGTTCCCGACACAAAAAAATGTGTTGAAAAAATTCTTTATGCACAATTTTACGATATCATTAATTATTTTCAATAGGATGCGATTCAACACTTTATAGATTAGAACATTAATTATATAAGTAATTGTTTTATATAGTATTAAGAAAAGTGGTTAATTTTTAGTAGTTTTAATAAAGTTGAAATAGTTATGTTGGTTTTGCCCTCATATATGCAATACTTCCACAGAGTTATCCACAGATAATGTGGATAAATTTGCAATAAAAAAAACGCCCTAAAATAGGGCGTTTTTTTAAGAAATTTAAGGTTTTATTTTTAGGACATCCCGTATTTTTTGCGAAATTTATCTACGCGTCCCGCGGTATCAACTATTTTTTGTTTTCCAGTGTAGAAGGGATGACATTCAGAGCAAACGTCGATATGAAGCTCTCCAGAGTATGTGGATTTCGTTTTGAATGTATTTCCACAACTACACTGGACTGTTATATCATCGTATTTTGGATGTATATCCGATTTCATTATTTATTTGCTCTATTTATCTCGATGTTAAATTCGTGGGGCAGAGATTCTATGCCAACTCTAGTTATTTCGCAATCTTGATATAGTTAGTAAGACGTATTCGGAGAGCACTCATTTGGCCTTATATATCAAATTCACCGATTACAGGGGTATGGTCAGAGGGTCGTTCAAGTTTACGTGGACCTTTATCGATATAACATGCCTTGCATGATTGAGACATACTTTTGGAAGCTAGTATATGGTCGATTCTAACTCCACGATTTCGTCTAAATGATGCGGCTCTGTAATCCCACCATGAGAAGTGATTATTTTCGTTATTAAAGATACGAAAGCAATCTATCATATTATTTGACAATAATTTTTCAAATTCATTTCTTTCAGACTTACTTACAAGCACACACCCTTCCCATTCTTTTGGATCATGTACATCTCGGTCTTCTGGGGCAATATTAAAGTCCCCCAAAATAATCAATCGACTATTTTTTTTTTGTAATTTCTTAATGTAAGGATGGAGTTTAGATAACCATTTAAGTTTGTATTTATATTTTTCAGAATTTATTTCAGAACCATTTGGTACATAAATGTTCAGTATAATTATATTTTTTGTATTAATAACCAATACTCTTTTTTGTTCATCACTAAAATTTGGCAGACCTTTTGATATCGTTTTAATTGGAGACTTTGAAATAGTAGCAACACCATTATAAGTTTTTTGTCCAGTAAAACTTACCTGGTAACCAGCTTCCCTAATTGCATCAACCGGAAAGTTTTCATCTACAGATTTTGTTTCTTGTAAGGCTAACACATCAGGTTTTTCTTTTTCCATCCATGTCAAAACATGAGGCAACCTTACTTTTAATGAATTTACATTCCATGTGGCAATTTTAAACATGATATTTTATGAAATGCTTAGCTTAGAAAATTAGTTTTTAGACTCTGAAACCACCATGTCTTCGACGACTAATAAAATCAAGAATTAAAATTCCTCCAATTACCCCGAAAATAAAGATTACTGTAAAAGACATAAATGATAGTGAAGAATTTTTTGATGATAGTTTATTCTCATTGTCTTCTGAGCCAATTCCAGCTGATTCCAATTGATTAATTAATTGTTTATTTGCACTTTCGAGGTGGTCAATGTCATCGAGTAACTTTTCATTTGATTCAATATTGCCGGCCTTTGATTTTATATTTGTTAGTTCTACTTGTAGCTCTCCAACTTTAAGACGTTCTGCGTTTAATTTTGTTTCTAGCTCATCATTTGAAATTATTTTTTCAGAATCATTTTGTAAGGTTTCTATTTTTCCTTCTAACTCTTTTTTTGTTGTTTCTAGCTCGATTATTTTTGCTCTTCCTGGTTTACTATTTAATACATTTTGACTATTTACCCATCCACGCATTCCTTCTGGTTCTTCAACATGAATGAGATCATTTTCACGTTCAATAATATTCAATTTGGTTCCACTAGGGACGAGTTTTATTATTGGGCTTTCATTCGAAGGCTCCTTATGCAGTCCAATTTTTATTTCATCAGTTACATAAGCAACTTCTGCATTTACAACCATTGAAACGATCCAAATGGTATTTACTAATACATAAAAAAGGTTTTTATTATTCATATGATATTAATTTATAATTCCAGTATGTCTTAAGAGTGGTTCAATACTAGGTTCACGACCTCTAAATTTGATAAACATTTCCATTGGTTCGCAACTCCCCCCCTTTTCAAGAATCGTTTTCAAAAATTCATTTCCGGTTGTTTTATTAAAGATACCCTTTTCTTTAAATTTAGAAAAGGCATCTGCGGATAAAACTTCAGCCCATTTGTAGCTATAATAACCTGCTGCGTAGCCCCCAGCGAATATATGTGAAAAACTATGTTGAAATCTGTTAAATTCAGGAGTTTCTACTACAGCAACACGTTCACGAACATCATCCAATAATTTTTGTATTTTAAACTCTTTTTTTGATACGTATTCTAAATGAAGTCGGAAATCAAATATAGCAAATTCTAGTTGTCTTACCATTTTCATTGCTGCTTGGTATGATCTTGCTTTTGTCATTCTTTTAAATAAATTATTACTCATTTTTTTACCGGTTTCAAAATCACGCGCAAATAAATCCAGCGCTTTTTTTTCCCAGCAGAAATTTTCCATAAATTGGCTTGGTAATTCGACTGCATCCCAAGGGACACCATTTATGCCCGAAATGCTACTAAAATCAATTTTTGTCATCATATGATGTAATCCATGTCCAAATTCATGGAATAATGTAATTATTTCATCATGCGTTAACAGTGTAGGGTTGTTATTAATGGGCGGTGTAAAATTACATGTTAGGTATGCAACTGGATTTTGGATTTTGGAATTTATTTTTTTTCTGATAATACATTCATCCATCCATGCTCCGCCACGTTTGTGTTGGCGCGAGAAAAGATCAAGATAAAAACTTCCTCTAATTATTCCTTTACTATCAAAAATATCAAAAAATTCTACATCATCATTCCACGTTTGGATTCGGTTTCTTTTTTTTATATCAACGCCATAGAGTTTTTTCGTTATTGCAAACAAACCATCAATAACTTGTTTTACAGGGAAGTATCGACGTATTTCCTCTTGTGAGATTGAAAATTTTTTTTGTTTTAACTTTTCAGAGTAATAAGCAATATCTGACGCTTCTAGATGATCTATATCAAATACTTCACGTGTAAATTTTTTTAACTCTTCAAATTCATTTATTGCATATTTTTTTGTGCAATCAAGAAGATTAGTTAAAAAATTTATAACCTCATCAGGCGTTTTTGCCATCTTCGTTTCTAACGAATATTCAGCATAATTTTCAAAACCTAATAATTTTGCTTTCTTAGTTCTATACTCGAGAATGTCATACATTATTTTAGTGTTATCCCATTTTCTAGCATTTGGACCTACTTCAGATGATCTTGTTGAATATGCCCAGTACATTTCTTTTCTTAAAGTAGCATTTTCTGCGTATTTCATGACTGGTATGTAAAAAGGCGCCTCAAGCGTAAATAACCAGCCCTTTTTGTTATTTCTTTTTGCGGTTTCAGCAGCCAATGTAATTACTGATTTTGGTATCCCAGCGAGATCATTTTTGTTGGTAATATGTTTTTTCCAAGCATGAGTAGCATCTAATAAATTTTCTTCGAATTTAGTTTGAAGTTCAGACAATTTAGTTTGAATTTTTTTATATATATTTTTTGATTTCTTATCAAGATTTATTCCAGATAAGCGAAAATCACGTATCGCATTATTTATAATTTTTTGTTGTGTTATCGGTAGATTTTTAAATAAAAAATCTTTCGAAAAAGAGTCGTACGCTTTAAAAAGATTGATATTCTGACCTATTTCTGTTGAGTAATTTGATATCTTAATTAGACAACTATTATAAATTATGCGGAGCTCCTGGTTATCAGCAACAGAATGTAAATGATTTACAGGTGACCAGACTTTTTGCAACCGATCTTCCATGTCTTCTATTTTTTGAAAAAAATTTTCCCAAGTATAATTCTCAGTATTTTCAAGTAAATTTTCGAGCCCTTCTCTATTTTCTTTAAGCGTTTGGTCAATTGCTAGCTCTATATGCTGAGCCTGAATTTTATTAAATGGCGGGAGAACATATTTTTGAAGTAAAGGATTTTCGTTTTTCATATTTTATTCTTTTTTTAGGGGTGTGAAATTTTATGACAAATATAACTACTAAGACAAACTATTATTAAAATAATTTGAACAAAATAGGAATAAAAAATAGATTTGGATTGATAATAACCCATTGTATTTGCAAATAATATTTTATTATTGATAATAATTCTTATTTAGATTAATATTTACATGATAATAATTCTTAATTAGAATTAGTTTATAAATTTTAAGAAAAATATAGACGAACATATTTGTCAGGGTTTCAATTTAAAATTATAGACGTCTTTACGTTAAGTCATGAATTTTAGAATTATCGTTAACACGGTAATATCCTCGTGGTGATATTAATAGGGCGCTTTTTTTTTGCGCTTTTTTTTTAAGCTTTCAATGTAATTGAGAATAATAATTATTTATACTTACAAAAAAGGATTATTCAGTGAACAAAATAATCAAAACAGCATATATCTTTATTGTTTTTTTTATATTTCAACAATTACCAAGTGCAGCTGAAGTTAATATTTACTCAGCTAGAAAGGAAGCGTTAATAAAGCCATTATTAGTGAAGTTTAGTGAGAAAACAGGCATAGAAGTTAATCTTATAACCGGTAAAGCAGATACGTTTATAAAGCGCTTAGAAATCGAAGGAAAAAATACACCAGCTGATATTTTATTAACAGTTGATGCCGCAAGACTGGTTAGGGCAAAAGAAAAAGGATTGTTCCAAGAAATTAATTCTGAAGTGTTAAATAAAACGATACCAGAAAGATTACGCGATATAAATAATCATTGGTTTGGTCTCTCGCTTAGATCGAGGGTTATTGTTTTTTCTCCTGAAAGAGTTGAAGCAGAAGATTTAACTGACTATATGAGTCTTTCAGACACTAAATGGAGAGGCCGTATATGCGTACGTTCATCGTCAAATATTTATAATCAATCACTTGTTGCATCAATGATTGTACATTATGGAATAGATGAGACGGAAATTTGGGCGAAAAGTTTAGTTAAAAATTTCGCAAGACAACCAAAAGGTGGCGATCGCGATCAAATAAAAGCCGTTGCAATAGGTGTATGCGATATTGCATTGGTGAATAATTATTATCTAGCGGGTATGCTTGATTCTGGTCAGGAAGATGAAGTATCTTCTGCTATGAAAACAAAGTTATTTTGGCCTGGCCAAGACAAGTATGGTGCTCATATAAATATTAGCGGTGTAGGTGTGACAAAACATTCAAAAAATAAAAAAAGGGCTATTCAATTATTAGAATATCTTGTTACTAATGAAGCACAAGAATGGTATTCTAATGTTAATTATGAATACTCAGTAAATCCTAAAATTAAAAACACCGGGGTTCTAGAAAGGTGGGGAGCATTTGTATCCGATAATATAAATCTTAGTTTATTAGGTAAGCATAACAGCGATGCAGTTTTACTAATGGACCGAGCTGGGTGGAAGTAAATTAATAGTGTAATACATGACCTTTAAAAAATTTTCAGAATCATTTTATAGTAAATTAAATTTTAAACTCTCAAATTTTAATCTAGCATTAGTTTTACTGTCATTATTTTTTTGTATCCCTTTAATAATTATTTGCGGTTCTTTATTTTTTCCAGCCAAAGATGTTTGGACTCATCTATTTGATACAGTTCTTGTAGATTATATTTTTAATTCATTCGCGCTATTAATAGGGGTTGGTTTCTTCAGTTTAATTTTAGGAGTAATACCTGCTTGGTTAATATCTATGTATAAATTTCCAATGAGTCGCTATCTTGAATGGGCAATTCTATTGCCTATGTCGATGCCCGCTTATATTATTGCTTATAGTTATACGGGTGCATTTGATGCAGCCGGGCCAGTTCAAGAAACAATAAGAGAACTCACAGGTTGGGGGTATCATGATTATTGGTTCCCAGAAGTGAGATCTCTTGGTGGGGCAATGGCAATGTTATCTTTCGTGTTATACCCCTATATTTATTTATTAACTCGCGCATCATTTACAGAACAATCAGTATGTGTTTTAGAAGTATCGCGAACTTTAGGTTGTAATTCTGTGGATGCATTTAGGCGTGTAGCATTGCCCCTTGCAAGACCCGCAATTATAGTAGGATTATCATTAGTCTTAATGGAAACATTAGCTGATTATGGCACTGTTCAGTATTTTGGCGTATCGGCATTTACAACAGGTATATTTAGGACATGGTTTGGTATGGATAATAGCTTGGTAGCAGCACAATTATCTGCTGTATTATTATTATTTGTTGCTGTCTTTTTATATTTAGAGAGACGTTCACGCACACAGCTAGCTTTCCATCATACTAGTAGTCGTTATAGCCCATTGTTGAAACAGAAATTGATAGGAACACATGCATTTTTTGCATTTGTTGTTTGTTTTATTCCATTATTACTTGGTTTTATTATCCCAGCAAGTTTTTTATTTGACTGGGCAATTAGCGCATATTCTGGAGTATTTAATAAGGATTTTTATATACTCTTATTAAATACTCTAATGCTTGCATTTGTAACTGCATTATTAGCATTAGTTGTAGCTTTATTTTTGGGGTATACGAATAGAAATAGCTATTCATTTATAAATAAATTTTTAGTTCGCTTTGTCAGTATGGGTTATGCAATACCGGGGACAGTCATCGCCGTCGGAGTCCTCATACCCTTTGCTTGGTTTGATAGTAGGCTGGATGATTTTTTAAAATTACATTTTAATATTAGTAGTGGTTTATTAATTAGCGGAACTTTATTTATATTAGTTTTCGCTTATCTTGTACGTTTTCTCACTATTCCAATAAATATAGTAGAAGCAGCTCTAGGTAAAATAAAACCCGAGATGGATGAAATTGCAAAAACTAATGGTTTGTCACATATTAATATTGTGAAAAGAATACATATGCCAATTATGCGAGGAAGTTTATTAACGGCTTTATTATTAGTATTTGTTGATGTGCTAAAAGAGCTCCCAGCGACACTTATTCTCAGGCCTTTTAATTTTAATACATTAGCTGTTCGTACTTTTGAGTTAGCTAATGAGGAACGTTTAGCTGATGCTGCAATACCAGCATTAGCAATTGTTCTTGCGGGTATTATCCCAGTTATTATGATAAGTAATTCAATTTCAAGATCTCGCCCTGGCTATGAATAACGCGATCGAAATCAGAGAGCTATCATTATCAATAGAGGACCGCTCAATATTAAATAACATATCTTTTAACTTAGGAGAAATTGACATTGCTTGTTTATTAGGACCAAGCGGTTGTGGTAAAACTTCATTGTTACGTTGTATTGCTGGATTTGAAAAACCTAATAAAGGCGAAGTTTTAATTAAAGGCGTTATAACAAGCAATCCAAATCATTATATACCAGTTGAAGAAAGAAATATCGGAATGGTTTTTCAGGATTATGTTTTGTTTCCCCATATGTGTGTTTCAGAAAATATTATTTTTGGGTTGAAGAATCTCCAACAAAAAAGAATTAAACAGAGATTAGATGAGTTAATAGAATTATTGGATTTGGGCGATCAAATTAATAAGTTTCCTCATCAACTATCAGGAGGGCAACAACAACGCGTAGCATTAGCCAGAGCAATGGCACCGCGTCCAGGCGTATTACTACTGGATGAGCCATTTGCTAGTTTAGATATTGAGCTTCGTGAACAGTTGGCACATGAATTACGCTCCATCTTAAAGCAAGACGGTATAACTACTATTATGGTAACCCATAATCAGCTAGAGGCATTTGCAATGGCAGATGTGATTGGTGTTATGAGAGATGGAAAATTAAGACAATGGGATACGGCTTTTAATTTATATCATATACCTAAGACATTAGATGTTGCCGATTTTGTTGGCGAAGGTGTGTTTATATCTGGAGAGGTTATAAATAATAAAGAGGTTAAAACTGACATTGGTAATATAAAAGGCTATGTCCCAGATAATCTCACAAAAGGGGAAAAGGTCCGTGTTTTAATTAGACCTGATGATATTTTGCATGATGATGATAGTGAAATAACTGCTGTTGTTATAAGTAAAGCATTTAGAGGCGCTGAATTTTTATATACACTTGAAATGAAAAATGGTTTACACGTACAAAGTCTTGTTCCAAGTCATCACGATCATCCTATTAATGAACCAATTGGAATAAAATTAGAAATTGATCATTTAGTAATATTTGCTGACTAAAAAATATTACTAAAATTAAGCATATATTTTTTTGTCAAAAAATTTTGCAATGATTTATAATTTAAGTATAGAAAATTAAGAGAATAATTGAGATGTATGATATCCCGAGTAATCTAAAGTATACAAATGCACATATCTGGGTCGAGAATATTGGCAAAAACAATTTTCGTATCGGTATTACTGATTTTGCACAAGATGAATTGGGGGATATAGTGTTTGTTGAGTCACCAGAAGAAGGAAAAGAATATTCTCAAGCAGATGAATGCGCAGTGATTGAATCAGTTAAATCGACTTCTGATATTTACTGTCCATTGAGCGGCATTGTTACCAAGATTAATATAGAACTCGAGGACAATCCTAATTTAATAAACTTAGAACCGTATAGTGAAGGTTGGATATTTTTATTGGAAGCTAGTGATGACACAGAATTAAATGAATTAATAGATGCAGATAGTTATTTTGAATTAATTAGCGAGGATTAATTATGGCCACTATAACACTACAAGGTAACCAGATTAACACGAATGGAGAACTTCCAAAGATAGGTGATAATGCGCCCGATTTTGTGTTAGTTAATTCTGATATGGAAGATGTTTCTCTCTCTACTTATCAGGGTAAAAAGAAATTGCTTAGTATAGTTCCTAGTTTAGACACTCCAGTTTGCGCAATATCGACAAAGAAATTTGATCAATTAGCCAGAGAAAAAACAAATGCCTTATTTATTACAATATCAGCGGATTTACCGTTTGCTATGTCACGTTTTTGTAAAATAGAAAATCTTGATAATGTTATTACACTATCGATGATGCGATCACGAAATTTTGCTAAAGATTATGGCGTATTAATTACTGATGGACCACTAGCTGGCATAACAGCACGCGCCATCATAGTTCTTGATGAAGAGGATACTGTAATTCACTCTGAGCTTATTTCTGAGATTGCTGATGAGCCTGATTATGACACAGCCGTAAAAATACTTGATGCTGCTGCATTACTTTAATTTATTAATTACAAACAGGGCAGGAAGGGTCCTTATTTAGAAATACTTCATTAAATTCCATGTTTAGCGCATCGATTAACAGCAATTTCCCTTGTATGCTTTCTCCTAAATTAAGAATTAATTTTAGTGCTTCATTAGCTTGGATACTTCCCACGATACCTAGTAAAGGAGCAAACACACCATTAGCTGTACAAGATTCCTCTGTTGAAACATCTTCATTATATAAACACCTGTAGCAGGGGGATGATTTTTGTGCTGGATTGAAGACAGTTACTTGGCCTTCAAAGCGAATTGCTGCGCCTGAAACAAGGGGTGTTTTTGATTTTACTGAAATTTTGTTTAGAGAAAATCTGGTATTAAAGTTATCACTTGCATCGATAATAATATTCGATTTTTTTGCTTCATTCATTAGATCATTTTCAGACAGTTTTTTACCAATTGAACGTATATTAATATCTGGATTAAGTTCGTGTAAATGTTCTTTTGCCGAATCAATTTTTGATCGGTTTATATCTCTAGTTTTATGCAGTATTTGTCGCTGTAGGTTACTAAGATTAACCTTATCAAAATCTGCAATTATTAACTCACCAACGCCCGCAGCTGTTAGATATATAGAAATTGGAGAACCAAGACCGCCAAGTCCTATAAGAAGAACCTTCGAATTTTTTATTCGTTCTTGTCCATCAACATCAATTTCAGGCAACATAATTTGCCTGCTATATCTTAAAAGTTGTTTATCATCCATTTTTTTTTAACAACTTACCAAAGGTAACCCTTTCTAATTTGCTGTAATCCTCGATTGTTGCTGAGGTAAAATTATTTTTAAGAAATAGTTTTCTAACTTTCATTCCTTGATTATAAGCATGTTCAACTATTAACCATCCATTATTTCTTAAATAATTACTAGATTCTTGGATAATTTTTTGTAGGTCGTCAATACCATCATCACCAGAAACTAAAGCTGATACGGGCTCAAATCTAATATCACAATTTCTTAAGCTTGGACTATTACTGCTTATATAGGGGGGATTGCTTACAATTAAATCATAATTATTTTCTTTAATATTACTAAACCAATCTGACCTAACAAATTTAATATTTTTAATTTTATATAAATTAGCATTTTTGCGCGCAATTTTAATGACATCATCACTTATGTCGGTAGCTTTTATATTTATCTTAGATTTTTCAGATGCTATTGAAATTGCTATAGCACCAGAGCCTGTTCCTAACTCAAGGATTTTATTTAAAGAATAAGTTGATATTAATTCTAGTGATTTTTCAACTAATAATTCAGTTTCGGGTCTTGGTATTAGTATATTTTCATTAATATGTAATATGTGCGCCCAAAACTCTTTTTGTTTTGTAAGATAAGCGATTGGATAACCTTTTGAACGCATATTAACAAGTTCTTCAAATTTATTTTTGTCAGTGCTAGATAACACTTTATCTGGGTAAGCATAAAGTATCGGACGACTACACTTTAAAATAGAACAAAGTAATATTTCCGAATCGATTCTTTTGCTATTTGATGAATCAAGTTTTTGGGTTGCGTATTTAATTGCATCATTAATTTGCATATAATTTTATTCGCTTAATGATGCCAAGAGATCAGCCTGGTACTCATTAATTAAGGGTTTAATGACTATATCAATATTTCCTTCCATAAAATCATCCAGTTGGTAAAGCGTTAAATTTATTCTGTGATCGGTAATACGTCCTTGGGGGAAATTATATGTTCGTATTCTTTCAGATCTGTCACCGCTACCAACAAGGTCACGTCTGTTTTCGGCCAGTTCATTTTTTTGTTGTTCACGCTCCGCATTTAACAATCTTGCTTGCAATAAAGACATCGCACGCGCTTTGTTTTTGTGCTGTGAGCGCTCATCTTGGCATTCAACAACAGTATTTGTCGGCAGATGAGTTATTCTAATTGCCGAATCTGTTTTATTTACATGTTGTCCGCCAGCTCCCGATGCACGAAATGTATCTATCCGCAAATCAATTGTATTTATATTTACTTCATTAACTTCTTCAACCTCAGGTAGTACCGCAACTGTGCATGCAGATGTGTGTATGCGGCCTTGGGATTCTGTTTCTGGTACTCGTTGTACACGATGAGCTCCCGATTCAAATTTTAGTCTTGAGTAAGCCCCTATACCAATAATCCTCATAATTACTTCTTTATAACCTTCCAAATCACTTTCTGATACACTTATATATTCAACTTCCCAATTCTTTCTTTCAGCGTAACGTGAATACATCCTCATGAGGTCGCCAGAAAAAAGCGCTGCTTCTTCACCCCCTGTTCCTGCACGTATTTCAAGAAATATATTACTATTGTCATTAGGGTTTTTTGGCAGTAACAGTATCTGTAGTTTATTTTCGAGTTCTTTTGATAAAATCTCAGCTTTTTTAATTTCTTCCGCAGCGAGTTCTTGAATTTCTTTATCATCCTCTTTTAATATTTTCCGAGAGTTTTCTATGTTTTTATTTATATCAAGATAATTATTAAAACAAATTACGATCGGTTTAATTTCTGAATATTCTTGTGACAGTTCACGAAATTTATTTTGGTTGTTGATAATGTCTGGATCAGAAAGCATGCCCTCCAATTCTTCTTGACGATCTATTAATTTTTCAAGTTTTAATTGTAATGAATCTTTCATTTTTATAGTTAAGGAAAATAGCTAATAATAACGATTTATATTAATTATTTATTTTTTTCTGTCATTATTTTTTAGGCTATAGAGTTCTTCGGCAGCTTTTAGTAAATCATCTCTATTTTTAGAACTCGCATTTTTCAATTTGAAACTTGGCTCATGAATTAATTTGTTAGTTAGTGTATGTACTGCCTCAAGTAATATTGCCTCAGGGATATCTCCTTTTTTTATTCTTAATAGTCCTTTTTGTAGAACCTCTTCTTGTATACTTTCTGCTTGGCCACGCAGGGCTCTAATTGTAGAGACAGCTTCAAGCGAGTTTATCCAGTCCATGAATTCTTGTGCTTGAATATCAATTATTTGTTCAGCCTGTTTGGCAGCATATTGACGATTTTTTAAGTTTACTTGAACTATACCTTTTAAATCATCAACGCTATATAAGTAAACATCATCTAATTCCCCAACACCAATTTCGATATCGCGGGGGACTGCTATATCAACCATAAGCATAGGCTTATGTTTTCTAATTTTTATTGCTTCTTCAACAGTTCCTTTGCCAATAATGGGCAATGAGCTAGCAGTACAAGAAATAACAATATCTGTTTCAGCGAGATGTTTAGCAATATCTCCTATATGTATAGTATAAATAGAATATTCTTTTGCTAGTTGTTGTGATCGTTCTAACGTTCTATTAGCGATAATCATTCGTCTTAAATTACTCTCATGCAAGTGTTTTATTACTAGCTCAATAGTTTCTCCTGCACCAATTAATAATGCAGTCTTATTATTAAGATCGCCAAAAATTTGTTGCGCTAATTTCACCGCAGCATAAGCAACAGATACGGGGTGATTGCCGATAGCCGTATTACTTCTTATTTCTTTTGCTACATGAAATGAATGTTGGAATAGGCGATTTAATTGATGCCCTATACATCCCGCATTAATTGCTTCTTGATAGGCATTTTTCAGTTGTCCTAAGACCTGTGTTTCACCAAGAATCATCGAATCAAGACCACTCGCAACACGTAAAACATGGCGTACTGCATTTTTATCAGGATGTTCATATAAAAAAGGCTCTAGTAATCCTTTTTTCATGCCATGAAAGTTATGCAGCCAGTCAATTGGGTTATGGTTTTTTCCTTGATCAATGTTGCAGTAGATTTCAGTACGATTGCAGGTTGATAGAATTGCGGCTTCGTAAACACCATTTTGATGTTTTAATTCATTTAATGCATCAGGCATTATTTCATTACCAAAACATACTTTTTCCCGAATATCAACGGGCGCTGTTGAGTGGTTAATTCCGTAGGCAATAAGTGTCATAATTTTGGTAATTTGTGAATATTAAAAGAAAATTTTGTGCCATGATTTAAATTAATACAAGTAGTAATAGATAAAATATTCATTGATTTTTAATAAATATAATTCAAGTTGATACACTGAACAAACCTAGAATTATGTAATCCTAGTAGTATATACGCCATTAGTCCTAAAATTTATAGGATATTGAAACCTGGTATTATTTTTAAGCTCAATCTGAGAAAATAGGTAATCAAAAATCATGAAAAATGATAATAATGAACGAATTTTCAAAATATAAAGTCTTTCTTAGACTGGTGGTATTTCCATTAATTTTCTTATTTGGTGGTTGCGCCGGAGCTCCCCCTAGTTCTGGAACATTTGCAAAGCCGGAAATAACCAATGAGTCAGAAAAATCGTTATCACAGTCGCAAACACAAGAAAATGAAATACTAGCTTCCAAAAGACCAATAATTGAGCTTTCCAAGGATATTCTTTTCAAAATTATAGTTGCTGAGGTCGCTGCACAACGCGGCAAAATTGAGACATCAACCAAGTATTACTTGGATTTGGCGAGAGTTACACTTGACCCCGCAATTATAGAGCGCGCAACAAGAATCGCAGTTTACGCACGTAATGACGAAGCTAGTTATGAAGCAGCCAAACTTTGGGTTGATATCGAACCAAAAAACCCAGACCCACATCAAGTATTAACAGTAATGTACCTAAGACAGAATAATCTTGATGAAGCTCTTCAGCATCTTGAGGTTATTTTAGAAGTATCCGACGGAGATTTCGATCAAAAACTATGGATGGTGGCAAATTTTCTTGGTAGCGAAAAAGATAAAAGTATGGTGATAAGGCTAATGGAAAGATTAATGACAAATCACATGAATGATGTCGATGCTTTATATACCTATGCACATGTTTCGTCACGTATTGGTGATATTGAACGTGCCGAATCATTGTTTGAGAGGATATTAGAATTAAAACCGGAAAATGAGGCCGCGACCATGGCCTATGTATATTTATTAAAAAGTAAGGGAGATATGAACAAAGCCCTAAATTGGCTTGAGACTATCTTAAAAGATCGCGATGAAAGTTTTAATTTGCGTATGACATACGCAAGATTGTTAACTGATGCCAAACGTTTTGATGAAGCACGAAAGCAGTTCAAGTTACTCTATAGTAAAAAGCCAGATAATACAGACTTAATTTATGCGCTTGGTTTAATATCTTTACAGCAAAACCAACCCCTTGAGTCTGAGAAATATTTTAAAAGGCTTATTGAGCTAAAAAAATATGTATTTGATGCAAATTATTATCTGGGAAGAATAGCAGAAGAAAAAAATGAATTTGATAAGGCCAATAATTTTTATTTTAACGTACAAGGCGGTGAGAATTATTATGATGCTCTCATACGAATAAGTCTAATTTTTGCCAAACAAGGAAATATTGAGGAAGCACTGACCAATATTCGTTCTATTGAAAAACCAAAAGATGTAAATCGTAATATATTAATACAAGCGGAAGCTGAAATATTAATAGGGGAGGAACGCTTCGAAGAAGCTTTAGATGTTTTTAATGTAGCAATTGAGAGGGATAGCCACCCTGACCTTCTTTATTCTCGTGCGATGCTTGCAGAAAAGATTAATCGTTTTGATATTTTAGAGTCAGATCTCATGTCCATTATTGAAAAAGATCCCAATAATGCGACAGCATTAAATGCTCTTGGTTACACGCTTGCTGATAGAGGCGAACGTCTGGAAGACGCGTATAATTATATTAAGCGTGCATATAAATTAAGCCCCAGAGACTTTTATATTTTAGACAGTATGGGCTGGGTTCTTTATCGGCTTGGAAGACTTGATGAGTCTATAGATTTTTTGCAAAAGGCGCTTGATTTGAGAAATGATCCTGAGGTTGCAGCTCATCTTGGTGAAGTTCATTGGGTTATGGGCAATAAAAAAGCTGCTAAAATTGTTTGGGAAACAGCATTACAAGATACACCAGCGGACGATAGACTATTAAAAGTTATCGAACGTTTTAGACCTTGAAAAAAATACTCCTATTTTCCCTGATTATATTGCTAATTAATGCTTGCAGTTCATTACCTGAAATTGATAGTGATTTACAATTACGTCAATGGGCAAATCACCAAGCTTTGGTTAATGAGTTAGAATCTTGGAATATTAGAGGTCGTACAGCTATACAGGGCAAAAATAATAGCGCCACTTTTCTTTTGCATTGGGACCAATTTGATTCAGGCTATGAGTTACGATTTATTTCAGGTTTAGGGCAAGGGACTTATTTATTAAAAGTATCAGAAGCGGGGGTTGTAATGCGAACCCCCAAAAATAAAGTATTTACTTCTGATACCCCCGAAAAATTAATTCGTGAGAAACTTGGCTGGGATGTTTATCTTGCTGGACTTAAATATTGGGTAAGAGGAATACCAGAACCAAATGTAAAATATAGCCAGCTTTTGTTGGACGAGAAGGGGCGATTGAAAGATATGAAGCAATCTGGATTTTCTGTAAGTGTTTTACGATATATAGACAAAAGAAATGTTTCATTACCTGAAAAATTATTTATTAGAGGCAATAATATTCAG
>CAJWIE010000018.1 GCA_913041115.1 uncultured Legionellales bacterium
CTGGCGGCCCTGCTTACACGGGTGAAGGCGGCCCATGTTATGAGGGTGAAGGCGGCCCATGTTACTCAGGTCCTGGTGGGGGTTGGTCTTGTCCTTCAGTTTGTTCAAAATGTACTGCAGTTAAACAAGAAAAATTCGAGGATCAAATTCTACAAAATTAGTTTTGATAGTGACTTGAACTCAGGATGTGATGCATTACGTAACCATTCAAAAAGGACAGACTCCGTATTTAACAACCATATATCTGCCTGTTCCAGCCTTGTTAATGCTGTTTCATAACTTGTTAGTTTGCGCGATGCAATTGCATCACTAACAACAAAAACATCATATCCATTTTCTGTAAGTTCTATTGCTGATTGCAACACACAGATATGTGATTCCAGCCCTATCATGATAATTTGTTTTTTATTTAGTTTTTCTAAATACTCTGTAAGACCTTCGGACCCAAGACAAGAGAAACTAGTTTTTTCAAAGCACTTGGATTTCTCATTTAATTTATCTTTTACAAAGCTTTCAACGCCACCCAATCCTTTTGGGTATTGCATGGTTACAATGACAGGCACATTCAACCGATCTGCAGCTGTCAATAGTACGTTGGCATTACTTTTTAATCGATTAATGACTTTTTCTGGCATTACAGCACTTAATTTTTCTTGAATGTCTACAATCATTAAACAACTGTTTTCAACATCACACAAAAGTTTTTTAGTATTTGTCATTATTTTATCAGCCATGCATTAATTAAATTCAGATCATCAGGGGAAAGTGTTCCCGCGGCTCGTTTCAGTTTTAGAGTATTTAAAATATAATTATATTTTGCATTACTATAGTCACGACGTGCTTTTGATGTTGCTTTTTGTGATGCGACAACATCAACCGCGGTACGTGTGCCGACCTCAAATCCTGTCTCTGTTGCAAGCAAGGCTGTTTCACTGGAAACGACAGCTTGTTTCAGAGCATTTACTTGGCTTATACCAGAAATAACGCCTAAATAGGCTTCTCTCGTATTTCGTTGAGCAGTTCGTCTAGCCTTTTCAAGATAGTGCATTGCATCATTATATTTTTCATGTGCCTCACGTGTTTTAGAACTAACAAGACCGCCAGAATATATAGGAACATTTAGTTCCAGACCAATAGATGATCTGTCTGTCCTTGTACTTCCAAATCGACCACCAGTTGAATCATATCCATGTGATGCAACTATATCAACAGTAGGTAAGTGCCCCGCAGATTGTTTCTTAATTTCCTTTCTCGCAGTTTCTAGTGCAAAATTTGCCGCACTGATATTTAAATTTTGTTCAATTGATAACTCTGTCCAGCTGCTGATTTCTTCTGGATCAGGTTTAATTAATGTAATATTTTTACCCAGACCATCAAATTCATCAATATATTCACCCGTTAATTCACGTACACCCTCTTTTGCATTATCAATTCCATTTGTTGCCTGAATTTCCCGAGCCACCGCCAGGTCGTATCCAGCCCGCGCTTCTTGAACATCAGTAATTGCGCTTAATCCAACTTCAAAACGTTGATTAGCCTCTTCTAATTGTCTACTTAAAGATTTAACTTCAATTTTTGCAAATTCAAGATTATCGATACTTCTTAAAACGTTAAAATAAGTCTCGCTAACAGTAATGATTAGGTCCTGTTGTGCTTTTGCAAGTTTTGCTTCTGATTCATTAATCTGACTATCAGTTTGGGAAAGCGCGATAAACCTGTCGCGATGAAATAAAGGCTGAGAAAGATTTAAACTATATCCGTGACTATTAAAATCAATCTCACCATCTGATCCAACCGATGAACCAGAGGTAGTGATATCTTGCGCGTTTCTTTTTGTATTAGCGGTAATATCTAAAGATGGTAATAATTGTGATCGAGCCTGCGGTTTTGATTCAAGAATAGCACGATGTTTTGAAATTACTTGCCGATAACTAGGATCATTTCTTTCGGCAAGCGAATAAATATTTGCCAAATCTGCAGATAAAGAACTAGTTACAAATAAAATCGCTATAATTAAAAAAAATATTTTTTTAATTAACGGAATCATTCTCATAAATTTATTTAAAATTTCAATTATTAATTCTATTAGTATTGCGCCATATCTTTATCAATTTTTTTAGCCCAGGAATCGATTCCGCCGTCTAAATTTAACACTTGGCTAAAACCATTTTCTTCTAGAAAATTACAAACCTGAAAGCTACGCATTCCGTGATGACAAATTGTAATTATTTCATCATTAATATTGAGTTCATTTATTAATTTTTCTGGCTCGGACATGCTAATATTTATTGAGCCCTCAATTTTGCATATTGAAAATTCCCATGGTTCGCGTACATCCAATAAAACAGGTTTCCCACCCATATCGAGCTTTTTTTTAAGTTCTTCTGCTGGGATTGTTTGCATGATAAATCAGAACGCGTTCTTTTATTTAAGATCCATATTATTTGTTGTAGTTGTTGACCGTATTATATAGCATGTCAGATAGCTAGGGGCGCCTAATTTGGCTGAGATTTACCCTTGACCTGATCTGGTTAGTACCAGCGTAGGGAAGCAAGTGATCAAATATTTTGCGCGCCTTTTCACTGTTTTTTATTTAATTAAAGAGGTTAATATGAGCGCAATTTCTGATTCCATATTAAGTCGAACTGCAACAGTCGACGAAGGAATAGTAAAACCCATTCCAAATTCAAAGAAAATTTATGTTGCAGGGTCTCGTCCAGATGTATCTGTTCCCATGAGAGAAATTTTGTGCGCTCCAACTCAAACTAAAGATGGGCTCGATAAAAATATTCCGATCACTGTATATGACACATCAGGCCCATATACAGATCCAGATGCGACAATTGATATTCGAAAAGGCTTAAAGCCACTAAGAAAGCAATGGATTGATGAACGTAAAGACACTGAGCAATTAGATGGCCCTTCGTCTCTGTATGGTTTAAAGCGCCTAAATGATCCTGAATTGAAAAGATTACGCTATGCCGCTACTTCGAAACCTCGTGTAGCTAAATTAGGTAAAAATGTTAGTCAGATGCATTATGCAAGAAAAGGAATTATTACCCCGGAGATGGAGTTTATTGCTATTCGCGAGAATCAACGCTTAAGTGAATACAGAAATACTAGTCTCTCTGAATTCCATTACGGTATTCCATGGTCAAGTAAATTCCCTGAAGAGGTTACGCCAGAATTTGTAAGAGATGAAGTGGCTGCAGGTAGGGCAATTATACCCGCCAATATTAATCATCCTGAATCAGAACCGATGATCATTGGCCGTAACTTTTTGGTGAAAATTAATGCCAATATTGGTAATTCTGCGGTCAGTTCGTCAATTGAGGAAGAAGTTGAAAAAATGACATGGGCCATTCGTTGGGGCGCTGACAATGTTATGGATCTTTCTACCGGTAAAAATATTCATGAAACGAGAGAATGGATTATTAGAAATTCGCCTGTACCAATTGGTACAGTACCAATTTATCAAGCATTGGAAAAAGTAAACGGAAAAGCCGAGGAGCTATCATGGGAAATATACAAAGATACTCTAATTGAGCAGGCAGAGCAGGGTGTTGATTATTTTACAATTCATGCAGGCGTACGTCTGCCATATATTCCTTTAACAGCGAAACGTGTTACCGGTATTGTTTCGCGTGGCGGTTCAATTCTAGCTAAGTGGTGTCTAGCTCATCATAAAGAAAATTTTCTTTATTCTCATTTTGAAGAAATTTGTGAAATCATGAAGTCTTATGATGTTTCATTTTCTTTAGGAGATGGATTAAGGCCAGGTTCAATTGCTGATGCGAATGATGAGGCTCAATTTGCAGAATTAAAAACACTTGGTGAATTAACAAACATAGCATGGAAGCATGATGTTCAGACTATGATTGAAGGGCCGGGCCATGTTCCAATGCACATGATAAAAGAAAACGTTGATCTAGAGATGAAAGAGTGTAATGAAGCACCGTTTTACACGTTAGGGCCACTAACAACAGATATTGCTCCTGGATATGATCACATTACATCAGCAATTGGTGCCGCCATGATTGGTTGGTATGGTACCGCAATGTTATGTTATGTGACTCCTAAGGAGCATTTAGGCCTACCTAATAAAGATGATGTTAAGGAGGGCATTATTACTTATAAAATTGCTGCACATGCCGCAGATTTAGCAAAAGGCCACCCTGCTGCACAACTTCGAGATAACGCAATATCAAAAGCACGTTTTGAATTTCGTTGGGAAGATCAATTTAATCTTGGACTAGATCCTGATCGTGCACGTGAGTTTCATGATGAAACATTACCAAAGGAAGGACATAAAACTGCACATTTCTGTTCAATGTGTGGCCCTAATTTTTGTTCAATGAAAATCACTCAAGATGTTAGAGATTATGCGGCCAAACAAGGATTAAAGAATCTTGATAACGCATTAGAAAAAGGCATGGATGATATGTCTAAAGAATTTAAAGAAAAAGGTGGCGAGATTTATAACAAGCTTTAAATTACTTCATAGCAAGGAAAGAACTTTTCTGGCGAAACATATTGCCCAATCGTTTTCTCACAAAAGCTAAACATATTATCTTGTATATCATCTGGGTAACAGAGTACATTATTTTTTTCAGTTAATGGCGAAGTTAAGAGTATTTCATCAGGGTAGAGCTTTTCGATTTTTCGAAAGTAATTTTTTGGCAGACGAAAGCCGCCCAAACTAACTGAATGCAGTAACTTGGAGTTAATTTTTGAAAAAATACTGTCAAATAACTCTTCATACTCAATAAAGAAATCTTTTGTGTAGATAAGAGGGTCGAATCTTAAACCAATCTGCCAGCCATTTTTTTGTAATTCTATAATCGCTTCTAATCGTCTCGCTACTGAAGACGTTTTGTGTTCCAAAGTTGATGATATTTTATTTGGGGTAAAGCTAAAAGCGACAACACAGTTATTAATAGGAGATATTCTTAATAAAGGTCTTATTTGTGTGCTTTTTGTTCTTAATTCAATTAAACCACTAGGGTTTAATTCGAAGAATGGCATAAAAAATTTTGTAAAATCTGAAATAGAGTCTAAAGCAAGGCTGTCACAATCATAGCCAGAAAAGAAATGAACATTCTCGCGGCTATGTTTTTTTAATATTAGCTTTATTTCGTTAATAAAATCCTCATAGTTAATAAATAAAACATAATGCGCGGACTGAAACATACCTTGTAAGAAACAATAACGACAATCATAGATACAATTTAACATGTGCGAAAAATAATAATTATGCTCAGCACCGATCCCATAGTGATTTGGCGCTTTAAGAACCATATTCTTATATTTTTTTGCCAGGATCAGCGCAGGATTTTTCTTTTGTAATCTAAAGTTTTGAGCTTTGCGATTAAATATTTCCGTATATCGTTCACAAGTTATTTTTGCCGCATTCGGAAAACGTTCAATCAACATCTTAGTTCGAGGATGATTAGCAATTTCTTTTTCAATATAGATTGTATTTATCATATTAGTGTAAAGAAAAATCTGTTTTATTTAATTTATCTCGTAATTTTTTAAGTACTTGTTTTCCTGTTTTTAGAGTTTCAGAAATTTCTGAAAAATTATTTTCCGGAAAACGTACATCATGTTTTTGTAATAAATTTAGGAGTTGATATTTTTCAGTTTGACTAAAATGCCATTTCTTTAAAAAATTTTCATAATCTCTCGGTTGTTTATTCGTAGATTTAATTTCACTAGATAATAATCTAAGTTCATTCAAGATCTTATTAATCGTATTTATTTTATTTTTAACTAGATTACTGACATCGTTTTTATTAATTTTTGATATTGGCGCTTTATTATTATCCGAAATAATCTTTAGAGAGTGAATTAATTCTAACGTGCCGTATTTCGTGGCAGCAAAATAAAAACCTGATGCTTCCATATCATATAGACAAGACTGATATTCAGCAGAAGGTTTTCCTAATGTAATTAAATCAATGCAATTGCATGGCGGATTAAAAATAATCTGCGGATACCAGCATGATTGATCTTCATGATCAACTATTTTATTGATTATTCTGATTTCACCGATTGATATATTTTCATGCCCCGCAATACCAATGTTAAGCCAGATATCATATTCAGAAGTTTTTATGTTGTCATGGTGATAGGTCACTGCTTCAACAGCATTAACTTTTCCGATATTCGTGATTATTAGACTAGTTTCTTTATCTATAGATTGGTATATCTTAAATAGATCAAACTCATTTAATCTAATAAGATTGAAATTATCAATAATAGGTTTAGCTTCACAGGAAAGGGCACAAAAAATATGTACTGCCATTATTTTTCACGTCTCTTTTCAATATTATTTATGAAGGACTGCCATCTCTTGTTTGGTTGCCATACATTTAGCATATCTTTTTCGGCTATTTCTTTTACCACATTTTTTTTTACTACTCTGTATAAGTAAATAAAACAAGAGACACGCCAATTATATGCGCAATGAACAAGTACATTTTTATCAGAGAATTGTTCCATAGTATTAAAAAACGACTCCAATTCATTGGTAGATGGTTTTTCAAAATCTACTGGAATATGAATATAGTCCATAGCGTTTTTATTAACAATTTCAGCTTCATTTTCGATAGCATCTGGCGAATCAGTTTTTGCAAGGTTAATTATAGCTTCAATATTACTATCTTTAATGATTGAGAATTGATCAACAGTAGGTTGCGCGGACGTATGTAGCATTTCTGAGATTTTATAATAGTTTTTTAATTTATTAAGCATACTGATATTTTATATTTTTAAATCTTTCGTAATATTCATTTTCACCATATTTCTCACAACCTTTTAGAAAAATATTAACCTTATCTAGCAATGAGTCTATTGCTAGATTTTGTTGTTCAGTATCCAAACACGCTGATTTTATAATTTTTTCTAATGCAATTATTCTAAAACGATCTATCCCCCAGTATTTCTTAGACAATTGATCTTTATGCCCGCCATATTTATTTGTTAATGTTTCATCGATAAATAATACAGGATATTTGCAGCAAATACGTAACCACATATCATAATCTTCACAGGCTAATAATTTTTCATCAAATAAACCAATTTCATTAAATATTCTTTTATGAATCATTACTGAAGAGGGCGAAATAATACATAACGGTAAACAGTAACTGAAAATATGCCCCCCATACTTTTTGTGTTTATCTTGTTGTTTAAGAATTTTCCCATTTCGATACCAAGTTTCATTAGTATGACAAATTAAGCTATTAGGATTATTTTTTATCGCTTCTATTTGTTTTTCAATTTTGTTTGGTTCCCAAGTATCATCAGAATCTAGAAATCCAATCCAATTGCAATTTGTTTTATTTACTCCTTTATTTCTAGCAGCACTGACCCCTTTATTGCTTTGGTAAATATAGTTTATCTGAGGATATCTTGTTTTAATTAGTTCTTTAGTTCCATCATTTGAACCATCATCAATAATAATTATTTCATTTACCGCAAGTGATTGATTTAGGACTGAGTCTACCGTCCGCTCTATGGATGTGATGCGATTATAGGTTGGAATAACAACTGCAATTTCAAGCATGATAGAATCAAGTTTTGTCGTTAAAATAGCTCATCAAAGATATACGACTATATAAAATTATGGAACGTCTTGAAAATAAAATTACTGTTATTACGGGGGCGAGTACTGGGATAGGTGCTAGTATTGCAGAATTATTTGCTTCTGAAGGAGCTGATGTCGTTGTTAATTATTTAACATCAAAGGAAAACGCAGAAATAGTAGTTAACAATATTAAGTCGATAGGTAGGCAAGCCATAACTATTCAAGCGGATATGTCTAAGAAGAATGAAATTAACAAATTAATTAAGGAGGTGATTGATAAATTTGGCAAAATTGATGTTTGGGTTAATAATGCTGGCGCTGATATTCTTACCGGCGAAGAGGCAACTATAGGCACAGATGAGAAATTAGAGAAATTAATTGAGACTGACCTAAAAGGGACAATTAATGCTTGCTGGTCTATTGCAGAAACAATGGGAAAGCAAGGACATGGCGTAATTGTAAATATGGGTTGGGATTTAGCTATACACGGATTTCATGGCATTAACCCTCAAATTTTCGCTACAGCAAAATCAGGTATATTGGGATTTACAAGAGCTTTTGCGAAAACTGTAGGTCCTATGATTCGTGTCAATATGGTTGCACCCGGTTGGGTAGAAACTGCATTTGCCGAAAATTATATGGAAAAGGGTTTTTATGAAGACCGGCTCGCAGAGATACCGTTAGGGCGTTTTGCAACGCCTCGTGATATTGCAGAGGCGGTACTTTTTTTGGCATCAGAAGAATCATCTTATTTAGCAGGAGAATCCATTAACATTAATGGCGGGCTAATTTAGTATGATTAAGGCATGATTAATTAGTAATGAATGAGTGAATGGATATGGTATTTTGAGAGTTTATCTCGACCATTAAGAAAATCGAGTTCTATAATAAAAGCACAACCCATAATTTTTGCCCCTAATTTTTCTATTAACTTACAGCTTGCGGCTGCAGTTCCTCCGGTTGCTATCAGATCATCAACAAGTAATACTCGATCATTTTTCCCTAATGCGTCGACGTGTATTTCTAATGCGGCTGATCCATACTCAAGATCGTAGGAGAGAGCTTCAACATTATAAGGTAATTTATGTGGTTTACGTAATGGTATAAAACTAATACCTAATTCCCACGCTGCAAGACTTCCAAAAATAAACCCCCGTGCCTCCATTCCGGCTATTGCTGTTAATTTCTCATTAAGAAAAGGCGCAATTAATTTTTTTACTGAAAGTTTTAATATCTTTGGTTCTTTAATTAACGGAGTAATATCTTTAAATTGTATACCAGGTTCAGGGAAATCTGGTATGTTACGAATATATTGTTCAAGCTCTTTCATTTTATACCCTCACGTTTTATTTCTGACTTAACCAATGTTTCGAGATTCACATAATCAATTTTACCCGTAGCTAATATTGGTATTTCTAATGTTGTAATTATTTTTTTAGGTATAGTAAGTTCGCTTATTTTATTTTTCTTCGCAATTTTTTGCAGTTCTAAATGCCTGGCTTTTTTATTTTCCGTTACCAGTACGATTCTTTCTCTATTTTTGTAGTCAACTATAGAAATTGATGCGTGCTTTGTTTCTGGCCAGGTAAGTGCAGCTAATTCTTCAACAGCTGTTAGCGACACCATTTCACCTCCAAGTTTAGCAAACCTTTTTGCCCGACCTAATATGGTTATGAATCTTTCATCATCGATTTCAGCAATATCTCCAGTATCATACCAACCCAAACCTTTCTCAGTTGAAGGAGGCTGTATTTTTCCAGGTTTATCATGGAGCAAATAACCCAGCATAATATTTGGTCCTTTTACTACAAGATGACCGCCTTTGTTAATGCCTTCTACAATTTTAATGTAATAATTCATGCCATCCATAATACAGCCAACTGTACCTTCTTTATTTTTATCTAAATTATTGACTGATATAACAGGACTTGTTTCAGTGACACCATACCCCTGCAAAATTAATAGGTTAAACTTTTTCTTCCAAAGCGATATTGTATCTTTATGTAACTTTTCAGCACCAGCAACAATATATTTTAATGTTTTAAAATCATTTGAATTGGCATAATTTGCATAGCCCTTAAAGAAGGTGTTTGTCCCAAAAAGAATTGTAGCTTTAAGTTTGCCAATGAGTTCAGGAATAATGCGATAATCTAATGGGGTTGGATAAAGAAAAACTTTTGAACCGCCAAATAGGGGCATTAAGAAGCCAGCATTGAGTCCAAACGAATGATATAAAGGTAGACAGCAAAATAGAATATTAGATGTACCGAATTCAATATGGCATTTTACCTGCGCATAATTAGATAAAAGATTTCTGTGTGATAATACAACACCCTTTGGATGGCCTTCTGATCCAGATGTAAATAGAACAACTGCCGCTGATTCTGGAGTTTTTGCAATACTTTGTTTGTTATAATATCTTTCAACATTTAGATAAATTAAAAATGCTGAAATTTTTGACTTTAGATTAATTTTTTCTTTTATGTCTTCTAGATAAAAAATTTTGCATTCCTTTTCAAGTTCCTTAATAGGATTTTCAAGTTTTGCTTTTTGAATAAAAGCTTTTGATGTGTAAATGGTTTTTATTTGCGCAGTTTGACAAGCCCTTTTAATTGCAAACGAGCCTGAAGTAAAATTAAGCATAGCAGGCACTCTTCCAATGAACTGCAAAGCAAAAAATAATACTGATAATGCAATTGAATTTGGAAGCATAACACCAATATATTCAGATACATTAGTTTGTTTCTTTAGATTAATACTTAATAAGATGCTTTGTAAAATTATTTTTCTATAGTTTGTTGGTTTTCGGTAAATATCTTCAATAATTTCATATTGTTTGCCAAAGTTATTACTTGCATCGAGTAGTGCGGAGAAAAGTGTTTTTTGTTGATCAAAACTTGTATAAATATTATTTTCCATCAAGTCTTGTATTGCTTTATAAGTATTTTCTAATTAGCTTGAATCAAGCCCCAGTAATATTTCTTCTTATAATAAGAGTTTGCCCAGGTTGAAGCGGCCTATTCTTTCTTAAATTATTCCATTCCAGAAGATCTGTCACATGGATATCAAATCTTCTTGCTATTAACCATAAAGAGTCACCTTTTTTTACTGTATATTCTGTTGATGATCCATTATGTGTAGTTGTTGTTTGTACTACATTTTTATTTTTGGCATGAGTCTCGTCATTTATCCAAATTATTAATTTTTGTTTAGGCCTTAAGAAACTTTTCTTCGATATACCATTCCATTTAGCAAGTTGATTAACGCTTTTCCCATAATGACGTCCTATATCCCAAAGATTATCTCCACGTTTTACTATATACGTATAGCGTTTCCCATCACTTGTTTTTAACCCTCTAAATTTTCTTGCATCGATACTTAAAGAATAAAATTTGTTTGGTTTTTTTGCAGTTGGAATGAGCAATGAACTTCCTTCTCGGATCATGTTACTCCTTAAGCGATTAGTTTCTTTTATAGTACTTACGCTAGTCTTATAATGTTCTGCTATTAGACCTAATGATTCACCTTTTTGTACGATATGTTGCCTCCAAACAACACGTTCTGATTTTGGTAGTGTAGTTAATTTATTTTTAAAATTTTCTGCTATCTTAATCGGAATTAGTATTCGGTGAGGACCGCTAGGGTCGGTTGCCCAACGATTAAAACCAGGATTTAGAATATAAACTTCATCAATTGATAAGCCAGATAATACAGAAACTGTTGCAAGGTCGATTTGACTTTTTACATCAATAATTTCGAAGTAAGGTCTATTTGGTATATTCTTAAAATTAATGTTGTACTTGTCGTTATTTCTAAGTACCTCTGCTATTGCTAATAAACTAGGTACATAACTTCGTGTCTCCGGGGGTAGGCGTAATGACCAAAAATCAGTTTTTTTACCTATTTTTTTATTTCTTCTGATTGCTCGTTCAACGTTACCTTCACCAGAATTATATGCGGCAAGAGCATGAAACCAGTTACCATTGAATCTTTTATGAAGGGCCTCTAAATAGGTAAGTGCTGAATTTGTTGAAGCGACAATATCTCTACGACCGTCATACCACCAGTTTTGCTTTAGCCCATAACGCTTACCAGTACTTGGTATAAATTGCCAAATACCAGATGCTCTGCTTGGTGAGTGAGCAAAAGGCTGGTAAGCACTTTCCACAATTGGCAATAAAGCCAAATCAAGTGGCATATTACGTTCTTTTAGTTTTGTTACGATATGATATAGATATGGCTCCGCACGTTTAACCACACGATCAACATATTGTTGGTTTCGACCAAACCATGCGATCCTATCTTTGACTTTTTTTCGATTTGCATTGCCTTCCAGGACAAGTTCATCCTGAATCATATTCCATAAATTATCGTATGTTTTTTGTTCAGAAACTTCGCTAACAAGAGATTTTTCAAGGTCCTCGGTCGATTGCAATTTTTCAGATTCCAAAACATCTTGTTTTTCAATATCAATAGATTGACTTGTTATTTCAGACTTACTCTCATCAGTTTTACTAATATAAGAGCAGCCATTTGAAATAAATAGCATTAATAAAATGTAATAAGTTATTGTTATATATCTCATTTTTATATTTAATTTGAGCGAGATTAGGAATCTTTAAGATTCTAGATTGAGTCTTTCCAACTGCGTATTGTAGCAAAAACTTCAACAGGATTATTCAGTATCCTTCCTGCCCATGTTGACGCAGCATTTATAACAGATTTTTCTTCACAACGAAGAAAGGGGTTTGTTTGTTTTTCAATTTCCAAGTTAGCCGGTACCGTAGGTTGGTTCAGTTCTCTTGTTTGCAGTGCCATATCTAGGCGTTTTTTTATCGATTCGTTATTTTTTTCAACAATAGATGCAAATTTGAGATTAGAAATCGTATATTCATGCCCACAATATATAAGCGTATCATCGGGAAACCCTTTTATTTTCATTAGAGAACGATACATTTCTTTTGGAGAGCCTTCAAATAAACGCCCACAACCAGCTGTAAACAACGTATCGCCACTAAATACCATATTCTCGGTGTAATACGCTACGGCTCCAGATGTGTGTCCAGGAACGTCTAGAATGCTAATATTTAGGCTTAATTCCGATAAATTAATGATATCTCCTTCACCTACAGGGTTTGTACTCCCCTTAACAACCTCATTTTTTGGTGTATATACGGGAATGTCATATTCATTTGTTAAACCACCAATACCTCCCACATGATCCCAGTGGTGATGGGTTATAAGTATTGCGACAGGAATCAAGCCCCTAGTTTTAATAGATTCTAAAACTGGCTCATGTTCACTAGGGTCAACTATTACAGCATGCTGATTTATTTTATTTTCCAGCAGCCAAATATAGTTATCCTTTAAAGCAGTTACAGGTATGATCTCTAACATAATTTTGTGAGTTTGATGGAAAATAGCTGCCTCATGAAACCCAAAAGCTTAAATGAATTAACATTAAGAGACAAACTTTCGGTGTGGTTTAGGAGCCCATTGGGGAAAGTGGTTTTTTCTTTAGAAAATGAACAACTAGAAAATATTCTCCCTAGATTATTTGGCTATCATATATTGCAATTTGGCTACACCGCAGAATTGAATTTTCTTAATTCATCTCGTATTTCTAATAAGACAGTTCTTTTTTTAGAAGATAGCGAAACTAATAAGAAAATAAATATGTCAATTCGAACAACCGCAGAGGATTTGCCGATTACGATGGATAGCATTGATGTGGTGTTGTTACCCCATATCTTAGAATATTCCAAAGACGCGCATAAATTATTGAGAGAGATAGAGAGAATTCTTATTCCAGAGGGTTATGCTGTTATTATAGGTATTAATCCTTTTAGTTTGTGGGGGCTATGGCATATTCTTTTTTGTTGGTGGGATAAGATGCCGTGGGGCGGGCGTTTAATTTCTGTCTCGAGAATGAAAGATTGGTTATCGCTGCTTGATTTTGAGATTGAAAAGGTAAAGTATTTTTTCTTTTCGCCACCTTTATCCAATATAAAATTATTGAAAAAATTTTTACCATTAGAACGATTAGGAAAATACTGTTACCCAATATTTGGCGGTATATATATAGTTGTTGCAAAAAAACGTATTGCACCTCTGACTCCTGTCAGAATGAAATGGCGACAAAAACAAAATCTTTTAGGGACAGAGTCTATAGAACCGACATCAAGAGAAATAGTAAATAGGTGATGCCAAAAAAAATTAAAATATACTCCGATGGCGCATGCCGTGGTAATCCTGGGCCGGGAGGTTGGGGAGTATTATTAATATATAACGATACAGAAAAAGAAATTTATGGCGGTGAGTCGAAGACTACAAATAATCGTATGGAATTAATGGCGGCGATTATGGGCATTGAATCGTTGACAAACTCATGCAAAATTATGATAACAACGGATTCAAAGTATGTAATGGATGGGATAACCAAATGGATGGAAGATTGGAAAAAACGCAATTGGATGACGGCATCTAAAAAACCCGTTAAAAATAAAGATCTTTGGCAGCGATTAGATAGGGCATGTAGTATTCATACAATTGAATGGTATTGGGTCAAGGGGCATAGTGGACATCAAGAAAATGAGCGTGTTGATTTGTTAGCGAATAAGGGAATTGACGAGATAATAACATGAGACAAATAATTCTTGATACGGAAACTACTGGTCTTGAACCAAAACAAGGCCATCGAATTATTGAGATCGGGTGTATAGAACTTATAGATCGATGTGAAACAAATCATAATTTTCATCAATATATTAACCCAGAGCGTGATGTTGAGGATGGTGCATTTAATATTCATGGATTAAGCAATGAATTTCTTTCAAGTAAATCTCGCTTTTCTGATATAGCTCAGGAGTTCATTGAGTTTATAAAGGATAGTGAACTTATTATTCATAATGCGCCCTTCGATGTCGGTTTTATTAATACCGAATTAAAATTGTTAGGAAAAAAATGGGGAAAGATAGAAGATTACTGCACAGTTTTTGATACATTACTATTAGCAAGAGAGAAACATCCCGGACAGAAAAATAGTCTTGATGCTTTATGTAAACGCTATGAAGTAGATAATTCGCAACGAGATTTACATGGCGCCTTATTAGATGCAAAAATTTTATTAGATGTATATTTAAAGATGACCGGAGGGCAGACGGATCTTAGTTTTGACTCAAAAGAAGTAGAAAATCCTGAAAAAAATAAATCAGAGCAGTATAAAAACAGCAGACAAAGAAATTTGGTTGTCATAAAACCAACCGAGAGTGAACTAGAACAACACCACTTACTACTAAAATTAATTCAAGAAAAGAACGGGGGCAAATGCCTTTGGATCGAGAGTGAATTAGATTAAATCTTATTTATTAACAGCTTCTTTTGTAATTTTTTGTAGTTCGCCTTTTTCGAATAAATCAATAGCAATATCACAACCACCAATTAATTCACCACTTACAAATACTTGAGGAAATGTTGGCCAGTCAGAAAATTTTGGCAAGTTTTCCCTTATTTCAGGTTGTGCTAGTACGTCTACATAACCAAATTCTACGCCACATGCTTTTAAGGCCTCACATGTTCGCATTGAAAAACCGCATTGAGGGCGGTCTGGAGTACCCTTCATAAAAATGATTACAGGGTTCATATCTAGTGTATTTTTTATCTGTTCTATAATAGGTTCCATAATTTACCTTCTTTATTGATTGAATAGTATCTACAAAAAAAATAATATCAAAAAAGAACTGATAAAAAAACACTAAAATAGTTATAATTTTTGGTATATTTTCATTGTATCTTAACGTATTAATAATTTTTAAAATAAACAAAGTTAAAGATGATGAAAGCCATTCTCAGGGAAAGTATAATCTGAACTACTTATATGGCTTATATTCTAATTAAAAAATAGTTTTATCTCACAGGAGGATATTTTATGAATCCACTTAAATCGGTACGCGCAACGATAACCTTAGGTTTTGTTTTGGCCTTGGCAATTGCATTAATGGTAAATAACGATGGTGAAGTTCTAGAATCGATTGGTGAAAGATGGTCTCTGGTTGTTTGGTTACATGTCTTTTTTGGTGTAATTTGGATTGGTCTACTTTATTATTTCAATTTTGTGCAAGTACCCGCAGTTGGCGAGGCTTTGGCAGATGAAGGAGGCCCTGGCCCTGCTGCCATAAACAAGTACGTGGCACCTCGCGCATTGTGGTGGTTTCGCTGGGGGGCATTATTGACCTGGATAACTGGTGCGACTGCATTACATTATTATTTGCCTATGACTTTGCATGATGCGTTCATGCTAAAAGGAGGGGTTATGGGTGTTACCATGGGAATAGGTGCTTGGTTGGGTACAATTATGCTGTTTAATGTTTGGGTATTAATCTGGCCGAATCAGAAGAAAATTTTAGGTATTGTAAAAGCAGATGCGCAGGAAATTGCAAAGGCAAAAAATACGGCTTTAATAGCTTCAAGAACAAATACCTTGCTGTCAATTCCCATGTTAATGTGTATGGTCGGTTATGGGCATGGTTTACCACTCTAAAGGCATATAATAAACGGAGTCATAGCCCGGCGATTGCCGGGCTTGTTATTTTTAGCTACAAGAAGTAGATGTTTTTTTGGAAAAATATTTCATGAGCAAATTCTTAATGAGCAATTACAACCCCCTTCCAGTTAGTTTTATAAGGGGCGAAGGCTCTTGGCTGATAGATAATCAAGGAGATCGTTATCTTGATGCACTAAGTGGTATCGCGGTTTGTGGATTGGGGCATTCACACCCGTTTTTGAGCAAAATAATCGAAGACCAATCGGCAAATTTGATTCATACCTCAAATATTTACCAAATACCGATGCAAGAAGAACTGGCTAAAAAACTTGTTAATTACTCTGGTATGGACAATGTATTTTTTTGCAATTCCGGTGCTGAGGCAAACGAAGCAGCAATAAAATTGGCACGCCTCTATGCTAGTGAGAAAAAAGTATCAAACCCAACCATTATTGTTATGGAGAATAGTTTTCATGGCAGAACTTTAGCAACTTTAAGCGCAACTGGTAGCGCAAGAGTTCATAAAGGCTTTGAACCTTTGGTAAGCGGATTTAAGCACGTACCATATAACGATGTAGAAGCGTTAGAGTCTGTTGTTCAAAAAGAAAAACATATCATCGCTATTTTGGTCGAACCTATCCAAGGCGAGGGCGGTATAATTGTACCAAAAAAAGATTATTTAAAGAAAATAAGATCGATTTGTGATGAAAATAATCTTTTAATGATTATTGATGAAGTTCAAACAGGAATGTGTCGAACAGGAAAATGGTTTGCTTTTCAGCACGAGAATATTTTGCCAGATATCATAACAATTGCTAAAGCTTTAGGTAACGGAGTTCCAGTCGGAGCTTGCTTGGCAAGAGGAGAATCTTCTAAATTATTTCAACCGGGTAGCCATGGTTCTACTTTTGGCGGCAGTCCATTTGTTTCAAGAGTTGCGTTAGCAGTAATTGATATATTGGAAACAAATAAGATGGATGAATATGCAGCAAAACTTGGTAGCTATCTTCTCAATAATTTTAGAAATTCATTGGAAGGACTTCAAGGGGTAGTCGATATACGCGGAAAAGGACTTATGATAGGAATTGAGCTTGAAAAAGAATGTTCTAATTTAGTAAAAAAGGCACTTGAAAATAAATTATTAATTAATGTGACATCGGGTAACGTAATAAGATTGTTACCTCCATTAATTATGAGCGAGAAAGAGGCTGATCAAGTAGTATCTATCCTAACTGACGTACTTAAGAAACATCTACTGTAATCATAATGATATGACAAGAATTTGGTAAAATTATTAAATTGAAAATCTATTTTAGAAGGCATTTAGTATGAGCGTAAAACATTTTTTAACACTTGATAGTTTAAAACGCACAGATCTCGAATCTATAATAAATCGCGCCTTAGAACTAAAAAATAAGCTAAAAAAGAGGAAGTTCGAGGCAACACTTAATAACCGTGTTTTAGGAATGATTTTTGAAAAATCATCAACACGTACTCGTGTTTCCTTTGAGACAGGAATGGCTCAGCTTGGCGGCCATGCTATTTATCTTGCTCCAACTGGAAGTCAGATTGGCCGCGGAGAATCAATCCAAGATACTGCAAGAGTCCTGTCAAAAATGGTTGATTGTATTATGCTAAGAACATTTAAACACGATCGGCTTGAACAATTTGCAAGTTATTCTGATGTACCTGTAATTAATGGATTGTCAGACAGTTTTCATCCATGCCAATTATTGGCTGATTTATTAACTTATAAGGAAGCACGAGGCTCGATTGAAAATAAAAAAGTTGTATGGCTGGGTGATGGGAACAATATGTGTCACTCATACATGAATGCAGCACGAATTTTTAGCTTTCAATTAGTTATTGCTTGCCCTAAAGAATTCACTCCTGACTCTGAAATACTGAAATTTTCAAAAGAAAATATTTTATTAGAGCACGACCCATATAAGGCTGCTGATAGTGCTGATTTAGTTGTTACTGATGTATGGGCAAGCATGGGTCAAGAAAATGATCAAAAGAATAGAAAGGAAAAATTTAAAAAATATCAAGTTAACTCAGAAATTATGTCACAAGCAAAAGACGATGCTCTTTTTATGCATTGCCTACC
This sequence comes from uncultured Legionellales bacterium, assembly GCA_913041115.1. Lineage (GTDB taxonomy): Bacteria > Pseudomonadota > Gammaproteobacteria > Eutrophobiales > Eutrophobiaceae > UBA11869. The sequence goes on from CAJWIE010000018.1 coordinate 18,244, forward strand.
CGCGCATCGTGGTGAAGAAGTTACGGAAGAAGTACTTGAGGGTTCTCAGAGTATGGTATGGGAAGAGGCAGGTAATCGGCTACATTCACAAAAAGCGCTATTAGAATTTTTATTAGCTTAACTATATTTTTTTATTTTCTGAATTAGGAGCAGTAAATACTAAAACTGGGTACATGTTTTTATTTAATTATAAAGATTTATGCATTTTTTATTAAGTAATGATGATGGTTATCAGTCCCCAGGGATTTCTGCTTTAGCAGAAGCACTCGAGGCTTTGGGTAAGGTGACAGTTGTTGCGCCTGATAGAGATTGTAGTGGCGCCAGTAATTCCCTTACATTAGATTCTCCTCTTTATGTTAAACGAGATGTGCGGGGGTTTTATTATGTTAATGGAACTCCTAGTGATTGTGTCCATCTTGCAATTACCGGGCTCTTAGATGAAGAACCTAATATGGTAATTAGTGGAATAAATTCAGGGGCTAATTTAGGCGATGATGTCCTTTATTCAGGTACTGTCGCAGCTGCTATGGAGGGACGATTTCTTGGTTGTCCTGCAATCGCTTTTTCGCTCGCTGGGGAGAAACCGACCGATTATTCGGCTTCAATATTAGCCGTTAAGAAAATTGTAAAATCCCTTATAGAAAATCCATTAGATGATGTTTTGTTTAATATAAATATTCCAGACATCAATTATGATCAGATAAAAGGTTTTAAAGTAACTCGTCTTGGGAATAGACATAAATCTGAACCCGCCATTGAAACTTTTGATCCAAAAGGACGAAAGGTGTATTGGGTAGGCCCAGTTGGAGCAGAACAGGATGCTGGTGAGGGGACGGATTTTCATGCAATCCGAACTCAACATATATCGATTACGCCAATTCAAATTGACTTAACACGACATAATTCTTTGACACCTTTATCTCAATGGGTTGAGGGTATTAATTAATGCCATTAGACCTAGACGGTATTGGAATGACGTCCCAGCGGGCTCGTGATCGTCTTGCAAGAACACTAATAGAAATGGGTATTGAATCTGAACTCATACTTGATGTCATGCGAAAAATTCCCAGGCACTTTTTTATTGATGAAGCTTTAGCAAGCAGAGCATACGAAAATACAGCCTTACCCATTGGTTTTAATCAAACTATTTCACAGCCATACATCGTAGCTAAAATGACAGAGGTATTAATAAAAAACAAGGAGCTTGGTAATGTCCTAGAGATAGGTACGGGATGTGGTTATCAAACTGTTGTAATGGCTCAATTTGCAAAATATGTATACACTGTTGAAAGAATAGATGGATTATTGATTCGAGCACGAGAACGATTTCAAAAGTTAAATAGTAGTAATATTCGTACAAAACACTCTGATGGTAATATTGGATGGCCAGCACATGGTCCATATGATGGAATTATTGTTTCAGCAGCACCCGTTGGGGTTCCAAAAGCATTAATAGAACAACTTGCTATAGGTGGTCGTCTCATAATACCTATTGGCGAAACTGGAAAACAAAAATTACTCTTGATTACTCGTTCACAAGATGAATACATAGAAGAGTATCTAGACTCTGTTAGTTTTGTCCCAATGTTATCCGGTATTGATGCTAGTCGGTAACGATGAAATGCTTTTTTATTCCAGAAAACTATTTTATTTATTAATTTTTATTTTGCTTCAAGCTTGTTCAAGCGGTGGAATCGCACCGGTTTTAAGTCGCGATGAAATAAAGGACTCTCCCCCTAATATTTCGAAATCTGGGAAAAACGATGAAAAGAAAAAACCTAAAAGTAAAGCCAAAGCGCCAAAAAGAATAGTAAAAAATAAGGGGGATTGTTATGTTGTCACTCGGGGAGATACACTGTATTCAATTGCTTGGCGTTATAATTATGATTATAAAGAGTTAGCTAATTGGAATAACATAAAACCACCTTATATTATTCGTTTGGGGAAAAATATTTGCTTTAAACCTATTCGAGATAAGCAAATTAAGAAATTAGAATCTCAACCAGATGGCATTAAATTTTCGGAAAAAAAGAAGATAGATCAGAATCGTAAAGCTCAGGCTGATACGGCCACTAAGGAAAAAAAATCAAGCAAGAACCTACCTGCTGGAGCAATAAAATGGTTTTGGCCAACTAAAGGGAAGATAGTTAGGCTGAATTCTCCCACATCAAAAAAAGGCTTAGATATTTCAGGATTACTTGGCCAGTCGATTAGCGCAGCTGCTGAGGGTGTGATTGTGTATAGTGGTAGCGGATTAGTGGGCTATGGGAAACTTATTATTATTAAACATAACGAAAAGTTTTTAAGCGCTTATGCGTATAATAGTGAACTTTTGGTTAAAGAAGGCGATACCGTTAAAGCAGGTCAGAAAATTTCTAAAATGGGACAAGATCATGCTGGGCGCAAAATCTTACATTTTGAAATACGACAGAACGGAAAGCCCGAAGACCCTCTTAAGTATCTTCCAAAGAACCAAGGGTAGCGAAAGAATTACTATAATTCTTTTCTCAGAATTACTTAACAAATCAGGCGTTTTTACCTAAAAATAGACAAGCTATAACATTTCTATCTTCATCAATCAGAAGATTATAACTTCGACAGGCAGCCCCAGTATCCATTACCTCAAACCCGATATTTTTCCTATTTACATAATCCCCCCATTCTTTATTAGGAAAATTTAATGTTTTCCCAGAACCAATAATTATTATTTCAGGCTCCCATAATATTAGTTTGTCCAAGTGCTGCAATGTAAAATCTTGATATTTATTGGTTAATAAATTTTTGCAGATACGGTTTTTAGATATAACTAGGTTTGTTTGTATTACCTTATTGCTCAATTTAAACCAGTTATCTGAATAGGCGATAATTTTATTTACACCAGAATTTGCGTTATTTAACTTAATTTGCATCGCTTTTTTTACTTCTGAACTATTTTGACGAATAATAACCAAGAATATACGTTATAAATATTAAAGGATATTTAAGAAAAATGAGAATAATATTGTTGGGGCCGCCGGGGGCAGGAAAAGGTACTCAGGCTAACGTTATAAAGCAAAAATTTAATATTCCACAGATTTCAACAGGAGATATGTTACGCGCAGCAATTAATGAAGGAAGTGAATTAGGTATCTCAGCAAAGAAAATTATGGATGCTGGAGAATTAGTATCCGACGATCTAATACTTGATTTAGTCAAAGAACGCATTGATCAGCATGACTGTAAACAAGGTTACTTATTTGATGGTTTTCCACGCACGATAACGCAAGCAAATGGAATAACTACATCAGGAATAAGTATAGACTATGTGGTTGAAATTACAGTAAAAGATAAAGAAATAATAAAGCGTATGTCTGGCCGAAGAGTGCATTTGGCTTCAGGAAGAACCTATCATATTGAATTTAATCCACCCAAAATTGAAGGGAAAGACGATGAAACAGGCGATGAACTTGTCCAAAGAGAAGATGATCATGAAAGCACTGTTCGAAGACGTTTAGATGTGTATAGAAAAGAAACAGCACCATTAATTGATTATTACAATAAACTATCTAGAGAAGTTGATTCTAAGGTTAAATATCTTGAGATTAATGGAATGCAGGATGTTCAATACGTAGCAAGCGATATTTTGTCAAAATTATTGTAACTTTTGCGCAACAAAATTGACTATTTTTTGTAAATAAAATGTGTTTTTTTTAAAATTTTTATGTTTTTTTTTAAATTTTTTTTGAAAAATAAACAACTTTTTTTAAATAAAGAAAAATTATTTAAAAAAAAGTAGAAAAAATGAAAAACATGACTATAATCCCACTTCAATGCACTACTTAAGTAGCGTATTAGATGTCTTGTTTGTTAAATTAATTTAATGTTCAATTTCTAGGGGAGTCTCTAACAATGGCAAAACGAAAAGCTAGACGTAAGACTGCAAAGAAAAAGACAGCAAAGAGAAAGGCTAAGCGTAAGGTAGCCAAGAAAAAGACTAGACGTAAGGCTAAGCGTAAGGTAGCCAAGAAAAAGGCGAAACGTAAGGCTAAGCGT
>CAJWIE010000019.1 GCA_913041115.1 uncultured Legionellales bacterium
CTCCGACCAATGGATTATGAGTCCACTGCTCTAACCAACTGAGCTACAGGCCCATCGTCAAAATTATATTAAAAACAAAAACATAAAAGTAAATTTAATTTTTTTTTATAAAAAAATTAGATGCACACATGCTACACACTTTTTAATTGACTCACTCGTTCATCTTTCCATAGTAAGTATGTTTTGGATAAAGAAGATATAATTAAAATGTAAGCTAATAAAGCTAAAAAATTACCGAATAAATTATACAAAAGACTCTCACCCTCACCAATCCACATATATAAGGGCGTAAGTATCAACAAAAGTACTACCCAAACTATAAAAAATTGTAGAAATATTGTTAGCTTAAATCCTTTTGATAATTTCCACATTTTGAAAACTTCAACTTTTTCACCTATCGCTGCGATAGGTAAAATTAGAGCAAAAGAGGGATAAACTAACAACATGCAAAAAATCATAATCAAAAAAGATACTCCAATAATAATCAAGCTTATTGAGTCAGGTAATATGTTGCTAGCAGCCGAAGTCAAAAGAAGTGAAGCAAAAAATAAACCTATGGGAGCAAAAGATATAACTAATAATAAGATTCCATAACAAGCATAACGAAATGTTGGTTTTAATCTTTCTTTAAAAGAATAATAATTTTTATCTTCTATGATCATATATCTATGAATATTTACTATCATTAATGTTGTTACTACATAATATACAAGTGAATAAAAATAAAATAACATAGCCATTGGCACAGTAACAAGAGAATTTTCGGGAATATAAGAATCGAGTACCACTAATAAAAAGTATGGCAAACATATTTTTAAAAATTCTTGAGAATTATTATTTATATATTTAAACTGTGTGGATAGTATTTCTGTTGTTTTCATTTTAAACTAAATTCTATCTCATAATTATTAAATAATGAATACAATTTGCCATATGTGTGCCAAATACTCTTTTGAAGGGAAGTTTAAAAATTAGATGAATCACTACACACTTTGCTACACACCAAAATTAAAACGCTTAAGAACGTTTAAAAATAATACTTTAAAGTTACACGAAACACTTATGAGTCCACTGCTCTAACCAACTGAGCTACAGGCCCATGCGAAGATATTTTATGTATCAAGAAATGTTTTGAGCTGATCTGAGCGCGAAGGATGCCTTAGTTTGCGAAGTGCTTTAGCCTCAATTTGTCTAATGCGTTCACGAGTAACATCAAACTGTTTACCTACCTCTTCGAGCGTATGGTCCGTATTCATATCAATACCAAAACGCATTCTTAATACCTTTGCCTCACGTTTAGTTAGTCCCTCAAGGGCATCAAGCGTTGTTCGTCTTAATCCCTCAAAGCCAGCAGAATCGTTTGGCAACATTTGGTTTGCATCTTCGATAAAATCACCAAGATGAGAATCTTCATCATCACCAATTGGTGTTTCCATCGAAATAGGTTCTTTTGCAATTTTTAATACTTTTCGTACTTTGTCTTCCGGCAATTCCATTCTTTCAGATAGTTCTTCAGGTGTTGGTTCTCTACCCATTTCTTGAAGAATTTGTCTTGAAATGCGATTTAATTTATTTATTGTCTCGATCATATGAACAGGTATACGAATTGTACGTGCCTGATCGGCAATTGAACGAGTAATTGCTTGACGTATCCACCAAGTAGCATAAGTTGAAAATTTATATCCACGACGATATTCGAATTTATCAACTGCCTTCATTAACCCAATATTTCCTTCTTGAATCAGATCTAGAAAAAGCAATCCTCTATTGGTATATTTTTTAGCTATTGATATAACAAGTCTTAGATTTGCTTCAACCATTTCTTTTTTTGCACGTCTTGCTTTAGCTTCTCCGATAGAAACTTTACGATTGATTTCTTTCATTTCTGCAATATCGAGTAAAGAATCGTCAAAAATTAATGCTAATTTTTTTTGTGCATCAATTATAAATTTTTCATTATCCTTAAGATCTTCCCCATATGTGGTTTTATTTTTTAAGACAGTTTTTATCCATTTAACATTAGTCTCATTACCTGAGAAACTTGAAATAAAATCTTTTCTGGGCATTTTTGCTTCTTTAACACAAAGTTTCATAATTTCTCTTTCCGTGCGACGAATATGGTCAATAAGATCGCTTAAGTTTTCTGTCAGAAGATCAACAAACTTTGGTGCTAAACGAAGTTCAAGAAACCATTGTGCTAAATTATTTTCTGTAGTTTTTGTTTTAGTATCACTTTTCCCATTTTTCTTGATAGATTTTATAAATATAACATGGAGTTTTTTAAGCTTATAAATATGATCCTTAAATTCTTCTGGGGTAAGAATAGTTTCCTCAATTTCTTCATCATCAACATCATCTGATTCAGAAACTTCAGTTGGATTGCTAACTTGAATCCCTTCATCTGGATATTCTTCGGTATCATTAAATCCAACAATTACATCGCTCAATTTTATCTCTTCTTTTAAAATAAGCTCATACGCCTCGAGTAATGTTATTACAGTACCAGGATAGCTAGACAATGAGGCTAAGACTTGATGGCTACCTTCTTCTATACGTTTCGCTATTTTAATTTCGCCTTCTCGTGTTAATAAATCTACGGTACCCATTTCTCTCATGTACATTCTTACAGGGTCAGTAGTACGACCAAACTCATTTTCCATATTTGCAAGAGCCGCAGCAGCCTCTGCAGCAGCGTCTTCATCTAGAATATTTGTGGCGTCAGTTATTTGGTTATCGGTATCAGGAGGGGATTCATAAACAGTGATACCCATATCATTAATCATATTGACTATATCTTCAATTTGTTCTGGCTCAATTATTTCATTGGGTAGGTGATCATTGACTTCAGCATAGGTAAGGAATCCTTGTTCTTTACCTTTTGCGATAAGTGATTTAAGTTGTGATTTTTCGCTGTTTTTTATATTTTTTTCTGGCTGGTTCATTGATGTATTTGCTCGAAATTTACTGACCCTAATTTACAGACTATTTGGTTATAACCACTTGATTAATAATAGATATTTATTAAGAGATAGCCGGACATCCTAACATATAGAATAGATTTTCGCTAGTAGATACTATATAGAGCATGGAGTTTAAGTATCTTGAGTTGATTTCTGCATTTCACGATATTTTAATTTTTCTTTCTCAGATAATTCTAATGGACTGCTTTTTGTTTTAAATGTTTCAAATTCTTTTTGATGTGCTTCAATTAAACCATCAATAGCATCAACAAATACCTCATTTGTGACACCAATTTCTTTAAATTCATCCTCTTCTGAGGCAAGCTCACACAAACGTGCTTCAAATTTTGTATTACGCCAGTTTTCAAGAATTCCAGCTACTGTGATATTTGGGGTTTCCTTGATTAATTTTATTAGCTCACATAAGAAATTAATACCAGAAGAGTCTAGAGCTGATAATGAACTAGTTGATTTAATATCAAGAACAAGAGCAAGACTAGGCTGATGTAGTAAACAACGAATTAACCAACGTACTTTTTCAATACCTCTATTTTTTTCTTTACTACTTTTGCCCACTTTTTTTTCTACTAAATCATTTTTATTGCTCGTAGATAATTGTCTTTGTATATCGTCGATTTCATAACGAGTGATTTCACTTAATTTTTTTATCACAATATCTTTATATGGGTCATGCGGTAATTTAGCTAGAAAGGGCAATGTTTTATTAATCATTTCTGATCTACCTTCAAGAACTTCAAGATTAATATTGTTACCTATTGAATTAAATAAAAACTCGGATAATGGGGTAAGCATTTCAGGGCTAATAAACGCATCTTTTCCATTTTTACGAACAAAGGTATCAGGGTCTTCTTTACTAGGCAAAAATATAAAATATACTTGTTTGCTATTCTTTAAAAATGATAATGAATTTTCTAGTGCTCGCCAAGCCGCTCTTTCTCCAGCTTCATCACCATCAAAACAAAATATAAGTTTATTTGTTATACGGAACATTTTTTCAATATGTTCGTTCGTTGCCGCTGTCCCTAATGTAGCAACTACATTTTTTATACCAAATTGAGCTAAAGCAATCACGTCCATATAGCCCTCTACTACGTAAAGTTCAGATAAATCTTTTATCGATTTTCTTGCTTGAAACAAACCATATAATTCTCGACCTTTTTGAAAGATCCTTGTTTCGGGGGAATTAAGATACTTCGGTGTATCATTATTTAATACTCTACCTCCAAAGCCGATAACGCGACCACGTTGGTCGCGAATTGGGAACATTAAACGATCTCTGAAACGATCATACTGACCGCCACGATCACTTTTAATAATAACCCCTATATCAAGTAATTCTTTAATTAACTCTTTTGATTTTCCTAAATTTATAATTAAATTATCCCAGCCAGGTGGTGCAAATCCTAATTCGAATTCAATAGCAGTCGCTTTATTAATATTGCGTTTTTTTAAATAATTAATAATATTATTTTTATTGTTTTCTAATTGATCCGAGTAATATTTGGTAGCTGATTCCATTAGTGCATACAATTTAGCAGATTGATTAGTCTGATCGAATGAGCTGCCGGATTCCCGCGGTACCTCCATTCCTGCGCGAGACGCAAGATCTTCGACTGCCTCCACAAAATCCATGTGCAAGTATTCCATTAAAAAGGTAATTACTGTGCCACTTGCGTTACAGCCAAAACAATAATAGAACTGTTTATCTTGATTTACACTAAAAGATGGTGTTTTTTCATCATGAAATGGGCAACATGCTTTATGATTTTTCCCAGTCTTTTTGAGAGGAACATAAGAATCAATGATGTCAATGATATCTGTTCGATCAATCAACTCATTAATGAAATTTTGTGGAATCTTACCAGCCATAATACGAAACAGTATAAACAGCACTCAACAAATCTGCGACCGCAAAAGAAAGAAATGGATGTTTTCTTGCTTTAATTACCTAATTTATCTTTAATTAATTTGCTAACTTCACTCATATCAGCCCGGCCTTGAAGTTTACCTTTTAGCAGGCCCATAACTTTCCCCATATCTTTCGGTGAACTGGCACCCGTTTCGGAAATGACCTCCTCAATTAGTAAATCAATTTTTTCACTGGGCATTTTTTTTGGTAAATAGGATTCAATAACATCTAACTCCTGTTGTTCTTTTTTAATTAAATCATCTCTGTTTGCCTTACCAAATTGTTCTATAGAATCACGATGTTGCTTTGCCATTTTATTTAGTATGGCAATACTGTGTTCATCTTTTAATTCAATACGTTCATCAATTTCTTTTTGTTTGAATGAAGCTAAGATTAACCTTAAAGCAGCCAAGCGCTCTTTATCCTTTTGGCGCATAGCTTCTTTTATATCGTCACTTATTTGAGTTTTAATGTCAGTCACCGCTAAATGATCTATATTTAACAGTTAGTTAATATGGGCGGATGCGATGAAGGATATTTCTAGAAGCTTGTTTTTGTGAACGTTTAACTGCAGCAGCAGCTTTACGTTTTCTTACTTGTGTTGGTTTCTCGTAAAACTCACGTCGATGAACATCGGCCAGAGTTCCTGCTTTTTCGCAAGCACGTTTGAATCGACGCATTGCGATGTCAAATGGCTCATTGTCTCTTACCTTAACTGTAGGCATAGTATTTATTTTCCTGATTGTTTTTACGAGAAAAAGGCGGACATTTTAGTGAGAATATGTGAAATTGCAATGCAAAAATTGCCATTTTTCAAGGAAATAGGCATATAAGTGCAAGTTCTAGGAATAGAAACCTCGTGTGATGAGACAGCGATAGCTATTTATGACTCAAAACTCGGAATATTAAGCCACTGTTTGTATAGTCAAATTGATTTGCATAATAAATATGGCGGTGTTGTTCCGGAATTAGCTTCTCGCGAACATGTCTTAAAAGTTTTACCTCTGGTAAAAAAAGCACTTGTTGAAGCAAAAACAGAATTTAATTTATTAAATGGAATCGCTTATACAATAGGGCCAGGACTGATGGGAGCACTATTGGTTGGTGGTACTGTTGGGAGAAGCTTAGCCTATAGCCTTTCTCTGCCCGCAATTGGCGTACATCATATGGAAGCGCATTTGTTAGCGCTTATGCTTGAAGAAAATACTCCAGAATATCCTTTTTTGGCATTATTGGTTTCGGGGGGACATACTCAGATTGTTAATGTGAAAGCTCCTGGCGTTTTCAAAATACTCGGCGAATCTGTTGATGATGCTGCGGGAGAAGCTTTTGATAAAATAGCAAAAATCCTAGGGCTACCATATCCAGGCGGACCAGCACTTTCTGTTTTAGCTGATGAAGGCGATAGTGGCCGATTTCAATTTCCAAGACCAATGACAGACCGACCTGGACTTAATTTCAGTTTCAGCGGATTAAAGACTTTTACATTGAACACAATAAATTCGGAAAATATGGACGAACAAACAAGAGCTGATATAGCTCGTGCATTTGTCGATGCAGTTGTTGAAACTTTTGTTATAAAGTGCAAACGAGCCATCAATGAAACTGGTATTAAGCAACTGGTCGTAGCAGGCGGTGTTAGTGCAAACAAACAATTGCAAAAAGCCTTAATTAGCATGTTTAACCAGGAGGGTGGGGAGGTCTTTTTCCCACGCGATGAATATTGTACTGATAATGGTGCAATGGTTGCATATGCCGGTTATTTGAGGATTAAAAAAGGACAAAACGATACCTTAAGTTTTATAGCAAAACCTAGATGGCCGCTAGAGGATATCTGATTTATTTAGCCGTATTTATTTTGCCCAATCTTATCTTCTATGCCATCTAATAAGTTGCATATATTTGATTTATGTCTCCAGAAGAGAATTACCGTGATTACGGTAAAACTAATAATGTATTGAAAATTTTGATCTAAAAAGTAGGCATAAATTGGAATGGACAGTGTGGCAATTAACGCAGCTAGAGAAGAGTAACGAGATATAGCCGCAGTTAAAGTCCACGTTAAAACATAGGCAGCGCCAAGTAACCAATGTGTTGCGAAAAGAATACCAATCAGAGTTGCTACGCCTTTTCCTCCTTTGAACTTAAAATAGATAGGAAAAATATGACCCAAAAATGCAGCTAAACCTGACAGAGCAATAATATATTCAGAACTAACAATGACTTTAGTTAGCAATACAGGGATAATTCCCTTGAGGATATCACCAATTAAGGTCAGGAATGCTGCTTTTTTACCGTGTAATCGCATTACATTCGTGGTCCCTGGGTTACCGGACCCTCCAGAACGAGGGTCGGATAATTCGAGCATTTTACAAACTAAAACAGCAGCTGATATAGACCCTAGCAGATAAGCTGAAAAAATTAAAAAAATATTAATTAACATCGATATATTAAAATCTTTATAAAATGTAAGATTAAATGACAATTTAAATATATATATAAATAACATTTTTATCTATGGATATTATTTTTCTTAAAGGCCTAAAAATAGAAACGGTAGTTGGTATATATGATTGGGAACGGAAAATTAGACAAACCGTCATTCTTGATCTGGAAATGGCAACTGATGTAAATAAGGCGGCGGCAAGCGATAAAATTGAAGACGCTTTGGATTATAAAGCTGTTGCTAAACGTTTAATTAGTTTTATTGGTAACAGCGAGTTTGAATTAGTTGAGACACTTGCTGAGCGAACAGCGGAAATTATATTAACAGAATTCGATGTTCCATGGCTGCGATTGTCATTAAATAAAATAGGTGCCATACGTGGAGCAAGAGATGTCGGGGTAGTTATTGAACGCGGCAAAAAGAAATGAAAAAAATACAGGTTTATGTTGGTATTGGCAGCAATATTGACAAAGTAAAAAATATAAGGGGTTGTTTAAGCTATCTTAAAGATTTTTTTGGCGAAATTAAGATTTCACCAATATATAAGAGCAAAGCTATTGGAATGGAGGGAAATGATTTTTATAATTTAGTTGTTCGATTTAAAACGAATCTTGGCATAAAAGCTATAGAATCTAAACTTCGAGAGATTGAGTATCATTTTGGCCGAAAACGAGATCAGCTTCCTCATACCCCCCGAACTCTCGACATTGATTTATTATTATTTGGTAATCTTATTAGTGAAAAACATAATGTTCCGAGAGGCGATATAACAAATTATAGTTTTGTCTTAAAACCTTTGTACGATATTGAGCCAGATTTAATTCATCCCACAGCGGGGGAAAAGGTTAGTATTTTATGGAAGAAATTTGATAAATCTATGCAGTCAATACAATCTTTAGAGAGCAATATTTTGGATAGTAATTAGTTTTTTATAAAATTTCAGCGAGGGGTTGAGTTTAATATGAATAATTTCAGAATCTTTTTAATATCATTTTTATTAATGACGTTACTGCAATCGTGCAATACTTTTAAGGTTCGTGAAACACTCTCTGCCCTCGAGGATTCAATAACTAATTATAATGTTGCTTTAAGATGGGGGATGTATAAAGATGCTTATAGTTACCATTACTCCCCCGATGGTAAACAACCTCCTGCAAAACTTGATGGGCTAGAAGAAATAAGTGTAACTGGAGCAGAAATAATAGAAAAAACAATTAATGCAGAACATACTGAAGCTTACGTAGAAAGTGTGATTACTTATTTTCTGAAAACGCAGGGGACTATCAAAAAAATAAAGTTAAACCAAAGGTGGTGGCTTAATGAGCAACATAAACAGTGGTTTGTTGACCACCCTTTTCCTGAATTTAATTAAAATTTTAGAGAAATAGTGTTTTCCCGCCGTCAACATTCAATATTTGACCCGTTATATAGCTAGCATCTTTTATAAGAAAAATTACAGCCTTTGCAATATCTTCAGCATTCCCCGTCTTTTTTAGAATCGTTTGATTTATTACCTCTTCTTTTGCTTCTTTATTCATTCCATTTGACCAAGTTATTGCACCTGGTGAAATTGCATTCACACGAATATTCGGCGCAAGTTCTTTAGCTAACGATTTTGTAAGAGTTATAAGACCTGCTTTTGAAACACAATAAATGACATGATTTTTTAGGGGGTTGGATGCATGAATGTCTGCAATATTGATGATACAACCTTTGTTTTCTTCTAAGGATTTTGCTGCAAGTTTTGAAATGAATAATGGTGCCTTTAGATTAAGATTAATTAATTCGTTCCAACGTTTTTCGTTTATATTGTTAAGTGGAGTTGCGTAGAAGGTAGAGGCATTATTAACCAAAACATCAATTTTACCCTTAAAGGAGAGCGCATTATCAATTAACTTAGAGTAACATTCCTTTTTTTCAAGATTAGCTTGTATTGTAGTGGCAGAGTTATGTCGAACATTATTTAATTCTTTTAAAAGATCAAGTGCTTCTTTTTCTGAATGATTATAGTGAATAATAATATCCATTCCGACACTATGAAGCTCTTTCGTTATTGTTGCTCCAATATTTTTTGCTGCCCCTGTTATTAGTACAGTTTTATTTTTCATTCCGATATAAAGTTTTTAATATAAATAAATTTTATGGGATTCTATGCATTTTTGAGAAAAGTTCCCTTGAATGATTTTTTAAACAGAATAACATGGTATTAGTATGAAGCAATCCGGACTATCCGATATTAATCTGTCATTACCTATTCCTAGCCCTGAGGCACAGTCTCATAGTGAAAAATTATCTGCATATATTAAAAATTTAATCGACAGACATGGGGGTAGCATAGGATTTGATGAATATATGAATTTAGCTTTGTATCAACCAGGACTAGGTTATTATAGTTCAGGCAATCAAAAATTTGGCTCTAGGGGAGATTTTATTACAGCTCCTCAGATTTCACCTCTTTTTTCAAAATGTCTAGCATCTCAGTGCTTACAGATAATGGATGATTTCAAAGAAGCCACCATCTTAGAATTAGGCGCAGGCACAGGGGTTATGGCAAAAGATTTATTGTTAGATTTAGGAGAACATAATTCACTTCCCAAAAAATATTACATACTTGAGGTAAGTGCCGACCTAAAAATCAGACAACAAAAGTTACTAAAACGGGCAATCCCTGAATATATAGATAATATTATTTGGTTGGATTGTTTGCCTGAGAAGAAATTTAAGGGTTTAGTATTAGCAAATGAGGTTTTAGATGCATTACCTGTAAAACGTTTTAAGAAAGAATCTAATTTATTTAAAGAAGTAAAAGTAACTGTTTCTGATAATAATTTTTGTTGGATTGATACTATTGCTAATGTTGAGTTAGCAGATACTTTAACAAAGCTTGAGGGTAAATTATCAGCACCATTCTCCGATAATTATCATTCTGAAATAAATATTAATCTTAAAATGTGGTTAGATTCAATACAGTCTAGTATAGAGAAAGGTGTTATTTTATTTATTGATTATGGATACACAATGCCGGATTATTATCATCCTGAAAAATTCGATGGTAATTTATCGTGTTATTATAGACATCGTGTCCATAGCGATCCATTCTTTTATCCAGGATTACAGGACATCACAACGTCTGTTGATTTTACATCTGTTGCACATTATGCAAAAAAAATTGGACTAAATATTAATGGTTTTACTAACCAGGTATATTTTCTTTTTGGGTGTGGGCTTGATAATTTAGTCCCTGATATGAATTCATTAGATACAAAATCACAAATAAAGCTCTCACAAGAATTACGGACATTAACAATGCCTGACGAAATGGGTGAAAGATTCAAGTTTATGGCATTAACAAAAGAATATGATAAAGAATTATTAGGATTTTCAAAAATGAACCAGAAAAATAAACTATAGTTACAAATGGTTCTGATAAAATATTTAATAATATTTTTATTTCTCTCTTTTAATTTTGGTTGTAATAGGGAAATTGTAAGAGAAAATCAGCCAATAAAAGAAGAAACTGGTATTTCACAGATAGTAAAGTCAGATATCGACACTGTACTGGAAATACATGTGAACGAGTCACTTAAATTATTAAGAGAGTTAATGTCAAAATTATATAAACGCAATCCTCGTGAATTGAAAAAAGCTCCTCATAAAATTGCTGAAGAAAATATTATCAGATTGTTTGATTTAAAACACACTTGGGATTTCCATGAACTTGAAGGGACATACGATATAGGATCAATACGATTGGTTTTTAATGAAGAATATCAAGGAGACAGAGTTTTTGCTTTTATTTCAGGATTAATGTCGATGATTATGAGGTCTTATAATTATAAATCAAAATTTTACATGATTGATTCAGTTGACCCGCAGAAATTATATAATTCTGCGAGAAATCTAGAGATAGCCATGTGGAAGCTTAGTAATGACCATGATTCAAACGGAGAATTATTTTTGAGAAGTAATTCTTTGCCCGATGAGAATATTATTAATTTAAGTTACGAGAGAATTTTTGGTAAGTTGATAGCAACTCAAGATAATATGGCTATAATTATGGCCGACAAAAAGAAAAGAACTATCAAGAAAGTGATTCAGAAAATGGCAACAGCTATTTTTTTACCCATATAATTTTTTATTGGATTTACTTATGGATTTAATACATCTTATTATTTTATCAATTGTTCAGGGCATAACAGAATTTTTACCGATATCAAGCTCTGCGCATTTAGTGCTTTTGCCACAATTTATGGATTGGAAAGATCAGGGATTAGCCATTGATGTAGCCGCACATTTAGGCAGTTTGTTTGCGTTAGTATTTTATTTTAGGAAAGATTTTAGAATTATTTTAGTTAATGGATTAACCCCAATTTTTGCATTTAATTATACAGGTAAAAAATATAAATTATTTTGGCTTGTTATTTTTGCTAGTATACCAGCACTTGTAGTTGGATTTTTTTTTCGAGATATTATCTCCCATTACTTACGTGATCCTTTAGTCATTTCATTTGCAACTATCTTTTTTGGTTTAGTATTATGGGTATCAGATAAAGCTGGGAAGTGTCATCGAGCAATGGAAACCGTTAGTAAAAGAGATGCTGTACTTATAGGGTTTTCACAAATATTGGCATTTATTCCTGGCACATCACGTTCCGGCATAACTATGACCACAGGCCTTTTATTAGGACTTGATCGCAATTCCGCTGTTAAATTTTCATTTTTTATGTCTGTACCAATAATATTAGCGGCAGCTTTATATGAAGTTTCAAATTTAATGCAATCGGGGGGTAGCGTTGATATACCTGACTTTATTATTACCGTTTTGTTATCAGCTATAAGTTCTTTTTTTACAATTCATTTTTTTCTAAAATTTGTGGATAAGATTGGAATGTTTCCATTTGTTATATATCGCTTGATACTAGGCGCTGTATTGTTGTATCTATTTCTTTAGAAAAATAAGTTTTTAACGTAGTGCCTTTTCTAGAATATTTATTCGTTCTTTTCTTAATGCTTTTCCAAGTTTTTCTCCCTCAAGACCTTTATTTTTTAGAATATCTATATCAACATCTTTCGTAATTTCCAATGCATTTAGAAAATATTTTGCTTGTGGGAATTCTTTTTCTTCATAGCCAGCACGCCCCCGTGAATCAGACTCACAAGCGGTTAGAAATTGTTTAAATCTTTCAGTTCTTCTGAATGCATCAAGTTTTTCTAATTTCTCTAATATTTCTTTTGGGTTCATCTCTTGAATTTTATGACAATCAAGATGAAACTCCGAAACACATGCAGCAAGATCATGATATTTGTTTGGGACTTTATATCGCTTACAAAATGAATTTATTATTTTAACTCCACGAGACTCATGCCCGTCATGGTTTGGCAATTGTTTCTTTGGTGTGGTCGCTTTACCAAGATCATGAACAAGTACTGCAAAACGTATTAGTGGGTCCGATGATAATTGTACTGACTGATTTAGAGCCATTAATGTATGCCTACCTACATCAATCTCAGGATGACTTTTTTTATCTTGCGGAATTCCAAATAACGCTTCTATTTCGGGGAAAAGTTTTTCTAGTGCATAACATGATTTTAGCGCAAGTATAAAACGTGTCGGATATTTTCCAGTTAATGCTTTTTGCATTTCTGACCAAACACGTTCTGGTATCAATGCATCTAATTCACCAGATTTTGAAATTGTTTTTAACAATTCCATTGTTTCATCGGCAATTTTAAAACCAAAACGAGCAGCAAAACGAGCAACACGTAAGACACGAAGAGGGTCTTCTACAAAGGCAGAGGAAATATGTCGTAAAATACCATTTTTTAAATCGGCTTCACCACCATATGGGTCTATCAAATTTCCATCTTCATCTTCAGCAATCGCGTTTATAGTTAGATCTCTGCGTTTTAAATCATCTTCAAGCGTAATTTCAGGAGAGGAATAAAACACAAAACCCTTATAGCCTTTACCAGACTTACGTTCTGTACGGGCAAGTGCGTATTCTTCTTTTGTCTCAGGATGTAGAAATACAGGAAAATCTTCACCAACAGCTATGTAACCTTCTCTAATCATTTCTTCTGGTGTGGCACCTATGACTACCCAGTCTCTATCTTTAATGGGTATTCCCATTAATTTGTCACGAACTGCACCACCAACTAAATATATTTTCATAAATTTTTAGTCAAAATCTATTAATTTTTTATGAGTCGTTGTGAAACTTAGAATAAAATGAATGATATTCATAGTCTGATAGATATTGGGGCACAATGTCTTCAATAGCAGTGGGTTTAATATTGTATCTAAATAAATCATTACATTCGCAAATACTATCGGTCTGTGCTGATAAGTAATTGTCTGTTGAAAAAGGTTTCCCTGGCAAGAAATCAAATACCTTTGCCTGAATACGTGACAGAACATTATTTAGAGGGATAATTGTGCATTTTAAATCCAGAGTTTTTGCAGTATAACTGACTAAATCTTTTAGTGAATAAGTTTTTGGCCCACATAATTGGTAGCTTTTATTATAACTATCAGGATCTTCAATTGAATTAGCCATCATCTCTACTACATCATGAACATATACGGGCGCAAATTTTGTTTTGTAACATGCGAGCGGGAAGAACAAGGGGCTAATTTTTAGTAATTTTGCAAATCGATTAAAAAAACTATCTTTCTTGCCAAAAATAACAGATGGTCTAAATATTGTAGTCTTTATCCCAGTTGAATTTGAACATAATAATTTTTCAGCCTCTCCTTTTGTTTTTAGATAAAAACTTTTTCCATTTTTTGCGTCTGCATTTAGCGCGCTTATTTGTACAATTCTGTGGATTCCATGAATTTCACATGCAGAAATTAGATTTTTAATGAGTTTTATATGTACTTTTTTAAAGCCTTTTCCATCATTTCCTTTTTCATTAAGTATTCCGATTAAATTAATTACAGCATCACAATCGGTGAGTAGATTTTTTAGATTTTCAGAATTATGAATGTCAGTTTCTATTAATTCCAAGTTTGGCAAAAGAATTAAGTCCTCTTTATTGTACTCTCTATTACGAGTAGGGACTTTCAGTTTATAACCATCTTTTGATAGACGATTGCATAAGGACTGACCTACAAAACCTGTCCCCCCGAATATTGCAATTTTCTTAATTATCATTTTTTTCTATATTAATTTTTAACGTTTGGCCAGGCTGTATAGGCCTGTTTCTTCTTAAATTATTCCATTTAAGAAGATCTATAATCCGAATATCAAATCTTTTTGCTATTAACCATAATGAATCACCTTTTTTTACCGTGTATTTATTTGTTTTCTCATTATTAATTACTGTTTTTACAATTTTCTCTTTAGTATCTTTTTTATCTAATTTTTCAATAGATTTACATGATAATTTAGTTATCAATTTTTTATTCCTTGTTGTTATTTGGGCCATACGATCTTTCATCGGTTTTATCGCCGTTTTGAAACGCCAGTCATAGATAATAGAAAAATATAGCACACGACGCACATATTTTCGGGTTTCATTAAAAGGGATCAATTCTATCCAAATATCTGGGTTTTCAGCACATACTTTTTTGGGCAGCCATTTTAAAACACGATGTGGACCAGCATTATATGCTGCAGTAGCTAAGACAATATTTCCATCAAACCTATCTAACATCATTTTCATGTAAGCACTACCAATTGGGACATTTGTTTCAGCTTTTCTTAGTTTACTTTTTTTGAAATTCTTTATGCCTATCTTTTTCGCTACGCTCCTGCCAGTTCTAGGCATAACCTGCATTAGGCCTAACGCTCCAACTGGCGAACTTATATCCTCAATAAATGCACTTTCTGCTCTTACTACCCCAAAAACCCAACTTCGATCAATGTTATTTTTCTTTGCATGCTTTGTTAATAAACCCTCAAATAATATTGGGAAACGTAGAACTATATTGTCAAGCGCTCTAGCTCTGCTCATTGTAATTATAGCTCTGTTATGCCACCCCCATTTAACTGCTAGTGCTGCAGCCATTTGCATTTGATAGGTAGTCATCTTATTTAAAGCATGATGCCATTCACGTCTTGCACTGGTATTCACGCCAAGTTGATAAAACTCATATGCG
The DNA here is from genome assembly GCA_913041115.1 of uncultured Legionellales bacterium. GTDB lineage: Bacteria > Pseudomonadota > Gammaproteobacteria > Eutrophobiales > Eutrophobiaceae > UBA11869. The sequence continues at coordinate 15,441 of CAJWIE010000019.1, forward strand.
CGTTTCATTGCAGGTAGTGAAGATATTCGTTTGAATTCTTCTATGTCATCTGTCACAGGATAATGATTCATGCTGTATGGTTTGTTAATTTTGTCAGCAGCAAGAAAGCCATAATAATCACGTTCTTTCGCTAATTTTATATAGATCTGTTTTGCTTTTTCAGTCTCTCCTGTTTCTTCAAGAGAACGTGCATGCCAATAAGCCCATCTGAGCTCAATGTTTGAGTCAGAAGATTTTCCTGTTGTCCATTTTTTTAGCAATACCCAATCTTTGTTTAATAAGGCCGTGCGTAATCGATAGTGAAATATTTCATCGTTGACATGATAATTATCAATTTGGTCGAGTAATTTTGAAGCTATTTTACTTTTCTTTTTTGCGGCATGTATAGCCAGCATTCGTTCTATTTCCGCAATTTCACTAGATGTGAATAAATATTTTGTTTTTAATGTTTCAAGTCGTTTGACTGCTTTTTCAGGATTTCTTTTCGCTAGTTTTAATATGCCGTGCGAAATTATTTCTCTTGATGTTTCATTATCAGCAAGATTTGGTTTTCTTGTATGTTTGTATGGATTTTTATGTATTTGTATCCACTTTCTTGCGAGCACTTTTGATTCAGGATTAAGACGTCGAGATAAATATGTAGCAAGACTAACCTCATTATTTTGCATGGATAAACGAAAACGTTCCCATACCAGTTCATTTGTTACTAAGCCACTTTTGTATAAAAGTTCAAACGGTCGATCACATTGCGAAGGTAGTGATTTTCCAGTTAGCCAGATAGAGCGGATGTCTTCTAATAAAAATTCTTTTTTATTTAATTTCATCCTTGCGTGTAATTGATAACACTGCATCACAGGATCTGAATGCTTGATATAATTATCAAGAAATGTTTGCCAATGCTTCCTTCTTATTAATACTTTTAGCCATGAATTTCTCAGTTTATTAGTAACTGGTAAATCACTATAGCGGTCTAGGAAATAAATTATGTCCGAGTTTTTTTCTTTCCAAACACGTTTTCTTAGGTAATTGTATCTTAGATACGGATATAGTGGATAATCCTTAAGAGTGTTAGCGATTCTCCCAAATTTTTTGTATTGTCTTAATTCAAACGCTTTTTTAGCTGCAAGATAATCCTTTCGCTGTAAGTCTATCGTATTTGCATGAGTTGGTGTTGCCGCGAAAATAAAAAGAAATAACAGCGGTATCGATGTCCACAATTGTTTATTTTTTGTGAAACGATTTCCTTGTACTTTTCTAAAAGAAAGGGTTAATTTCATTAAAAATATCATGTTCGAAAAAAATTCTAGGGATTGTCCTTATTTAGCTTTGAATTAGCAACATTTTTTCACCGTTCACGGTAATATAGTCCGTTTAATCACAGACAGTAGATAATTTAATAATGCTTGCAGATATAACTATACAGATATTATTAGTCTATGCTCTAACGGGCATTTTCGCTGGACTAATCGGTGGGATGTTAGGTTTAGGTGGGGGCATTATCATAGTCCCTGTTTTACATTATATTTTTACCCAACAGGGATTTGCATCTTCACTGATAATGCACCAGGCGGTTACAACATCTTTAGCTACGATTATAATCACCTCGTTTTTTGCAACTTATGAGCATCATCAAAAACAAGCAGTATCTTGGCCTATTGTAAATCGTATTGCCCCCGGAATTTTGTTGGGCGCCTGTCTTGGCGTATTTGCAGCAGATTCTCTCTCTAGCAATGTATTACGAATTATTTTTGGAATATTTGAGATGCTGGTTGCTATTCAGATATGGTTTGAGATTAGGCCTACTAAAAATGTTACATTGCCTAATACTGGTAGTTTTGTTTTATCTGGAATTGTTATAGGTATATTTTCCACTTTGTTGGGTATTGGCGGGGGAACATTAACTGTTCCTTTTTTATTATGGTGTAACTTAAATATACGAAATGCAGTTGCGATATCTTCAGCATGTAGTTTTCCAATTGCAGTTGCTGCCACTACAACATTCATTATTGCAAGTTGGGATAATCCAAATGTCTTCATACATTCGATAGGTTACTTATATTGGCCTGCTGCACTTATCATTATGATGATGACAATCTTTTTTGCTCCAATTGGCGCACGTTTGGCACACTATTTACCTATTGAGACTTTGAAACGTATCTTTGCTGTTTTACTTATGTTTATCGGAATGAAGATGCTTATCTAATCTTTGTTATGTGTAGATTTTTCCGCGAGTTCCCTACTTTTAGATAAATCTTTATTTATTTTTTCTTGATCCCAATTTATGGAGAATTCTGGCCAACCCTTAGCGTGTTTCAAAATAATATTAGAAAGTAACTCAAGATGACCGAAGCTGTCATTTAGTGCAGGGATATAAGCAAACGTTTCACCCCCAGCTTTGGTGAAGAACTCACGATTTTGAATATTAATTTCCTCTAATGTTTCTAGGCAATCAGCGGAAAATCCAGGACAGATTACATTGATACTTTTTATGCCGTTTTCTGCAAGTGATATTAATGTTTTATCGGTATAAGGTTTTAACCATTCTTTTGGACCAAAGCGAGATTGAAATGTAACCAACCACTCTTCTTGATTTAATTTTAATTTTTCCGCTACTAAACGCGCTGTTTTGTGACATTCGCAGTGATAAGGATCACCTGCAAGAAAATAATGTTTAGGTAAGCCATGAAATGAAAATATCAATTTTTGAGGGCGTAGATTATCTTGCCAGTAATTTTGAATACTATTTGCCAGCGCATCAATATAAGGAGGATCATCATGATAGTGGTTTATCATTCTTATTTCCGGTAGCCAACGCCATTTTTTTAGTTCATTAGTAACCGCATCAAATGTTGACCCCGTTGTAGCAGCAGAATATTGTGGGTATAGCGGTAACACCAGAATCCTGTTTGCATTTGATTCCTGTAATTTCTTAAGTCCCGATTTGATTGAAGGGTTGCCGTAACGCATTGATAATTTAATTTTAATAGGACCTCGAATTTTTTTCGTTAGAATTTTTTCTAATCCTGAAACTTGTTTTTTTGAAATAGATAACAACGGCGATCCATTTTCTGTCCATATTTTTTTATATGCTTTTGCCGAACGTGATGGACGTACCCTCAAAATTACCCCATGAAGGATTAACCACCATAAATATCTAGGTAGTTCAATTACACGAGGGTCAGATAGAAATTCAGCTAAATATTTTCTCACTGAGCTTGCAGTTGGCTCATCTGGCGTACCCAAATTTGTAATAAGAATACCGGTGCAAGAAGGACTATCGTGCCTATATTCTGGATTACCTTTATAGTTCATAATGAGTATTTATATAGGAGCAGCGTTTGTTTGTAAAAAATATTAGTATAGCACCTCATTTTTTATACCTAATATTCCAATAAGGACAATTAAATTAAAAGGAGCAGAGGATGATTAAGCCACATGGTGCGGATATATTAAAGCCATTATTTATAGAAAATTTAGAAGAGCGTAATGCACTAATAGAGGAATCTGCATCATTACCGGATTTGGTTCTTAGCTCTGCAGCAGCAGCCAATGCAGTTATGTTAGGTGCAGGATATTTTTCCCCATTAGAGGGTTATATGAATCTGGCCGACACATTATCTGTTGCCGAAAAAATGCAAACCGAGAGTGGTTTATTTTGGCCGGTGCCATGCGTTAATCGTACAGATGATATATCAAAGATTAAAGAAGCTTCGGTGATAGCATTGCGAGATCCAAATGTTACAGGCAATCCTGTTGTGGCTATACAAAATATAGAAGCCATAGAAACTTTAAGTGATACAGAAATTAATCGTATAACTGAACAAATTTTTGGAACGTTGGATGCAAACCATCCTGGAGTTAAAACATTCAAAAGTTCTGGTAGATATTTAATTTCGGGCTCGATCAAGGTACTGAACTATAGTTATTTTGAGTCTGAATTTTCGGATACATTTCGTACGGCAGTAGAAATTCGAAATCAGATTAAGAAAAATAATTGGGAAACAGTTGTGGCTTTTCAAACAAGAAATCCAATGCATAGAGCGCATGAGGAATTATGTAAGATTGCAAAGAATTCGGTAAATGCTGATGGCATATTGATTCATATGTTATTAGGTAAGTTAAAATCAGGAGACATCCCAGCTGAAGTTCGAAATGCAGCAATTAGAAAGATGGTCGAACTCTATTTTCCTAAAAATACAGTTATGGTAACTGGCTATGGTTTTGATATGCTTTATGCTGGACCAAGAGAAGCTGTACTTCATGCTGTATTTCGTCAAAATGCAGGTTGTACACATTTAATAGTTGGGCGTGATCACGCAGGAGTAGGTGATTACTATGGTGCCTTTGATGCCCAAGCAATTTTTGACGATACTGTACTTACAGATGCTTTAGATATTGAAATTTTTAAGGCCGACCATACTGCCTATTCAAAGAAATTAAATAAAGTTGTGATGTTACGTGATGTCCCAGACCATACGAAAGAAGATTTTGTAATGTTATCAGGCACTCGTGTTAGAGATATGCTAGCGGCTGGCGAGGCTCTTCCAGAAGAGTTTGCACGTCCAGAAGTTGCGAAAATATTAATGTCTTACTACCAACAAGAAGGAAATCTGTAGCTTAAAATTTTCATCTAATATTTTTAGCGCTACACATATTTTTTTCTTTAAGTGTTGACAAGTTCGTTATTTCGATTATATTTGGCACTCTCTAATAAGGAGTGCTAATAAAAATATTAGCCCCATTATAAATCA
>CAJWIE010000020.1 GCA_913041115.1 uncultured Legionellales bacterium
CGACAATGCATTTACTCTAATTTTTTTTTTACCTAGGTCTTTTGCTAAATATTTTATACTTGCTTCTAATGCAGATTTCGCAATACCCATTACGTTATAATGTGGCATAAATTTTTCAGAACCAAAATATGATAATGTTAACAACGCCCCACCGTTAGACATTATTTTTTGTGCTTCTCTAGCAATAGCTGTAAACGAATAGCAAGAAACATCCATTGTTTTTTTAAAATTATCTTTTGTAGTGTTTAAAAATGTATCCAGTTGTCCGGCCCACGCAGCAGACACAGAGTCTTCTGCCGTTGCAGAACTTCTTACTGCAACATCCGCTAGATTACCATACTGTTTACATAAATGTTCATATGCTGTAGTAATGGCTAAAGATAAAACTTCAGGGAATTCTGCATCTTTAATTAGTTCTCTTACTTTATGACCCCTCTCTGAAAGATTTTTTATATTTGAAGTATTTAAATCGGAAAGGATCTCTTTAATGCTCTCTTCAATATTTGCCTCCTTTAAAAAATATCGATAAGCTTCTGATGTAACTGAAAAACCATTGGGAACTTTGACCCCCTTATCTGTTAAATTTTTATACATCTCACCAAGAGATGCATTTTTTCCACCAACTATATTAATATCGGATAAATTTATATCATCAAACCATTTAATATACATCATATATATAAAATAGATATATTTATTTTATTTTTTTCTAGGATTTTACCAAAATTATATCCTCTACTATCGGAAGCAACCCAAGTAATTGTTTCATTATCAGGGTGGATAATACCGTAAAAGTTTTTAGTTCCTGCTGAATATGTAAAATGACCTTTAAACCTTCTGTCATTTTGCTCAGTTATTTTTACGTTTTTTCTCCAAGTTTTCATACCTTTCAATTCTGAAAATGTATCATTATCACCGCTCCATTCACCAATTAAATCTGGAATGGTTTCGGCCTTAGTGTTTTGAGTTATTGCAATGAAAATTGTAATAGTAATTATAAGGAATTTTTTCATCTCGGATGCGCCATAAAGTTTTATTGTTACAGGGTATTATAGAATTTAATATTTATATAGTCTGTGGCTGGGGGTAGAGGATTCGAACCTCTACTGACGGAGTCAGAGTCCGTAGTGCTACCGTTACACAAACCCCCAAAGGGGTATTATCCGTATTAACGTTTGGAGTACTGAGGTCTTTTTCTTGATTTGTGTAGACCAACTTTTTTTCGTTCCACTTCTCTTGCATCACGGGTAACAAATCCTGCTTGGCGTAGTGGTTTACGAAGAGATTCATCATAGACCATGAGTGCACGTGTAATACCATGACGTATTGCGCCTGCTTGTCCGGAGATACCACCGCCAGTTACCGTAATATTAAAATCGAAATCTTTTACCATCTTCAATGTCTCAAGGGGTTGGCGCACAATCATCCGTCCGGTTTCACGACCAAAATATTGTTCAATCGTACGGTTGTTGATTGTGATTTGACCGTTGCCACGTTTCAAAAAAACACGTGCTGTTGAGCTTTTACGTCTTCCGGTACCGTAACAAATTTGGTCTGCCATTTTCTAAATCTCCAATACTTGCGGTTGTTGTGCCGCATGTTGGTGTTGGTCATCAGCATAAACTTTTAATTTACGAAACATTTCTCTACCTAACGGGCCTTTAGGAAGCATGCCCTTTACGGCTTTTTCAATAACTCTTTCTGGTTTTTTTTGCATCATTTTTTCAAAACTAATCGACTCAATACCACCTGGGTAACCAGTATGGTGGTGATACATTTTGTCTTTTTGTTTATTGCCGCTCACACAAATATCTTTTGCGTTGATAACTACAATGTAATCACCTGTATCCATGTGTGGGGTATACTCAGCTTTATGTTTACCTCGAAGGCGTCTTGCGATTTCAGTTGCCAATCGTCCTAGCGTCTTACCGGAGGCATTGACAACATACCAATCACGCCTAATATCTTCAGGTTTTGCGGTATAGGTTTTCACGTTATATTCCTAAGAATCTTCCATCTTGGGTAAAAAAAGAGGTGGAATAGTACGGATTGCCCCCTAAACTGTCAATAATATAGATAATTATATAGTGATTTTGTACAAATCGAGCTGATTATGGAAAAACGACAATACAGTAGATTAGATAATATTATTATACGGATTGATGCCGTACTAGGCGAATCTTCAACATTACAATCCGAGCATACCAAACGAGAGTATCCCGGTAAGTTGGTCTCTGAATCAAACTTAAACGAGCGGGAGAAAAAACATGTTTCAGGCCTAATGCGAGTCAATCATGCGGGAGAAATTTCAGCGCAAGCGCTTTATAAAGCTCAGGCACTAACTGCTATTGATAATGAGCTTAGAGAAACAATGAAAAAATCAGCTGACGAGGAAATTGATCATCTTGATTGGTGTGAACGACGCTTAGATGAGTTAGGCGGACATACTAGTTACTTATCACCTATTTGGTATCTGGGTTCATTTGGTATCGGTCTTCTTGCGGGCTGTTTTGGCGATAAATTAAATCTTGGTTTTATAGCAGAAACCGAACATCAAGTTGTGGGACATCTTGGTTCACATATTGAGCAATTACCAGAGCACGATGAACGGAGTAGGGTTATTTTAGAACAGATGCGCGAGGATGAATTACATCATGCAACAACCGCGGAAACGAATGGCGCAGAAAACCTACCTAAAGAAGTAAAACATCTAATGACTTTAGTATCAAAAATTATGACAAAAATTGCCTACCATATCTAATTTATATTCACCTCTTGAAAAACATTTATTTGCCCCAATTTGTTGATATAGAAAATGCAGAACTAAATTTTGGAGGTTAAAATGTCTTTAGTAAGCTATGAACCATGGAACCTTTTAGATAGGTTTCATCAGCAGTTAAATCATCTATCTTATTCAGATAAGCTATTTGCTGATAGTGGTAACGATTATTCATTAATGAGTAGCTGGCGACCTGCAGTTGACATTAAAGAAGAAAAAGATCGTTTTTTAATTGTTGCCGACATTCCAGGTGTTGATCCAAAAGATATTGAGATAACAATGGAGAACGGAATACTAACCGTTAAAGGTGAACGCCATCTAGAAGTAGAAGATAGTAATGAAAATTATAAACGTACGGAGCGAACGAGCGGTGCTTTTTACAGACGCTTCAGTTTGCCAGATACAGCTGACGGCGAGCATATCGAAGCAAAAGGAAATAATGGTGTTTTAGAAATAACTATTCCAAAGCATGAAAAAGTTCAGCCGCGTAGAATAGAAGTTAAAAGCTAACAATAATCACAGAAAAGGCGGTGTATTCCGCCTTTTATTATTTTATATTGAACTTATCACGTGCGATACTTCACTAATCAATAAAAAATATCGTATAAGTGAAATAAAAATATGATTGATATATTTCGAAAACTTTTTTCCACACTGTTGTTTGCGGCGTGTTCTTTTTTTATTGTACCAACAAATGCGGCCCTACCGCAGGAACAAGATGGTAAGGAGTTGCCCAGTCTTGCTCCTATGTTGGAAAATGTGACACCCGCGGTGGTTAATATTGCTACCGAAGGTCGCGTTAAACAACGCCAAAGCCCCTTATTTTCAGATCCTTTCTTTCGTCATTTTTTCAAAATTCCTGATCAACCTGTCGAGCGTAAAACAAGCAGTCTAGGTTCAGGAGTTATCGTTGATTCCAAGCGCGGGTTGGTGTTAACAAATAATCATGTTATTGCAAACGCAATACAAATTACAGTGACACTTCGTGATGGCCGACAAGTTGAAGCTGAAATTGTTGGGTCCGATCCAGAAACGGATATTGCTGTACTGAAAATGACTGCTGAAAATTTAACAGCATTAACAACAACAGATTCGGATGATTTGCGAGTAGGTGATTTTGTTGTTGCGATAGGTAATCCATTTGGTTTGGGACAAACAGTTACTTCGGGAATTATTAGTGCTCTTAGTCGTAGTGGTTTGGGTATCGAGGAATACGAAGATTTTATTCAAACCGATGCATCAATTAATCCGGGAAATTCGGGCGGCGCATTGGTTAATCTCAAAGGGGAGCTTGTGGGAATTAATACAGCAATTTTTTCTCAAAGTGGCGCAAGCCATGGCATCGGTTTTGCTATACCAATTAATTTGGCATTACGAATCATGGAACAAATTCTTGATACGGGTGAGGTAAAACGGGGTTTTCTTGGTGTTAGTATTCAAGATATAAGCCCAGAACTTGCTGAGGCTTTCGATTTGACTAGAAAGAATGGAGCCTTAATTAATAAAGTGCTTAAAGATTCGCCAGCTGATAAAGCAGGATTACTCCCAGGCGATATTGTTATTTCAATCGATGGTAAGAAAATAAGAAATGCGAATGATGTTAGAAATAGGATTGGCCTTTTGCCGGTTGGCGAAAAAATTAAGTTCAAATTACTTCGTGATGGCAAAGAATTTGACTTGGTTGTGTTAGTTGATGAGGTTACTGAAAAAGAAATAAAACCAAAGGTTAGTAATGACTTGTTGAAAGGGGTTACCGTTAGTGATATTCAAAAAGGTAGTCCTTATTTTGGTAGGATTAAGGGCGTTCTTGTTTTGGAAATTCAACGCGGTAGTCGTGCATGGACAAGTGGTCTTAGAGCAAATGATGTCATCACTTCGGTTAATAAAAATCCAATTAAAAATTTAGATGAATTTTTATCGGCTGTTGATAAAAAAGAGGATGCACTTTTGCTTAGAATAGTTAGAGGAAATATGGCAACATTTATTGTGATTAAAAAATAAAATAATTATCAATACGTATTTAATCTACACATGTTCACCAACTTTCTAGTATTTTTGTTTTAGTAGAAAATCGTTTTCATTTATGATTATTGTATTTATTAGCTCGATATCTACGTAACTTTTTTTACAATGAAAGTTTTCATCAGTACAGAATCCATTTTTAGGTTCACCTAGATTATTCAAAACTAATGATGCCCCGCTAAAATCATTATCCAGTGTATAGGCATGGGTCGTAATAATGGTACGCAAACCGGCTTTTATGGCTGAAGCATTACCATTTGCCGTATCTTCAATCGCAATACAATTATCGGCGGATAGTTTAAGATCCGTCAGCGCACGATAATATACTTCAGGGGATGGTTTTTTATCTATAACAATGTTATTTGTGATAATTGTGTTAAATAATTCTTTAGGTTCGATTCTAAAAGTTTTTTTAATCAAAGTTTTTAAATTTTCAGTTGAGGAATTAGTCGCAATTCCAATTTTAATATTATTTTCTTTTGCTTCAGTGATTAATCTTTTAATACCCGGGCGAAGTCCAATATCACTATCTATGAGTATTGAACGATAATATTCTGATTTGCACTTATGCAACTCTTCGACAAAGTTTTTATCTTCATTGACAGCTCCATCTTCTGTCAGACATTTTGTAATCCTTTCTTTTCCGCCGGAAATAAATAATAGTTCATGATATTTTTCTTTTGACCAATACCAGTTAAGATTGAATTTAGAAAAAGCTTTGTTAAATGCCTGACGATGAATATCTTCAGTATCAGCAATTGTCCCGTCAACATCAAATATAATGCCTTCAAGTTTCATTTTGAGAATAATCGATTCTAATTAGTGTAAAATTTTAGTTGATAGTATGCAGAGCTAACCTTTTTTATCATCTATATATTTTCCTGCATCAAAACCAAGGATTTTAGTAGATTCTTCAATTGGTAATTCTTCCACATCTTTTAGTTTCTTTTTCATCGCTCTTGTGCGGACAGTCGTTTTTTCTATTGTTCCTGATGCTCTATCAAGATGAGTTTTTACTTTCAATAAGACATCACCAAATGAACTAAATTCAGTTTTTACTGCAGATAATATTTTCCAAACTTCGCTAGATCTTTTTTCAATTGCCAATGTTCGAAAGCCCATACTTAGACTGCTCAAAATTGCTGATAAATTTGTGGGGCCAGCAACTACAATACGATGTCGCTGAAGATTATCGAACATTCCGGGTTGTTTTATTATTTCTGCATATAAACCCTCAGTTGGTATGAACATAATGGCAAAGTCTGTTGTGTGTGGGGGACTAATATATTTATCAGAAATTTCTTTTGCCGATTTTTCAATTGAACGGATTAATTCAGCTGTTGCTTTCTTTTCTTCAGAAGCTGATTTTTCTGCCGCATCTTTTATTCGGATATAACTTTCCTGCGGGAATTTTGAGTCAATAGGCAGCCAAATCTGAGATGAATTGTCATGCCCGGGAAGACGAACAGCGTATTCAACAATTTCATTTGAATTTTCTTTTGGTTTAACATTTTTCTCATACTGGTCTGGTGTTAATATTTGTTCTAGGATATTACCAAGCTGATACTCACCCCATGTTCCTCTGGTTTTAACATTGGTCATTACTTTGTTAAGATCAGTGATTCCAGTTTGCAAACCTTGCAATTCACCAAAGACACGATGTAGTCTTGTCAAATTATCGTCGACCCTCTTAAAATTTTCACTTAATCTTCTCTCCAACGTAGATTGTAGTTTTTCATCTACGGTTTGGCGCATCTGTTCTAATTTCTTTTCATTACTTTCTTGTAATTGTTTGAGATGTTTATCTATTACATTATTTAAGTTATTGATAGATTCTTGTTGGGTTCGGCTTTTTTCTTCAATAGTTTTTAATATCTCTTCCCGTAATTGGCGTGAACTATCAGAGCTTTCATTTCGTCCAGACCGGAGCTCGTCACGTATAGCACTTTGGTCAACATTATTTCTTTTTGAAAGGATAAAAAAAAGAACAATAATCCCAATGCAGCAGGCAATAAATATTGGTTCATTTAGCAATTCAGTCATTCTCGATCTAGCGTCTAAGGATCAGGAACCAGCGATAAAAATTGAGCAGACTGCTCAATGAGGCTGATACATAGGTTAGCGCTGCCGCCGTTAGAATCTTTTTTGCAATTGGCATTGTTGATTGTGATAAATATTCTCCTTCACTTAAAATTGGCAGCGCACGATTAAAACTCGCATCAAATTCTACTGGTAGAGTGATGATATGAAGAATAACTGGTAGGCACATAATTGTAAAACCAGCTAATAGCATAATTAATCCAACGGCGGGTATTTTTGCTAAAATAAATACAAAAGGAGAAGCAATTAAAATAACAGATGCGATTTTTTCAGCAGCAGCAGCAAATTTTGCTAGCGTTGTTCTTAATAATAGTGGTTTATAGTTGGTTTTATGTTGTAACGCATGTCCAAACTCATGTGCCGCGATTGTCACAGCAGCCAATGATTTTTCATCATGGTTTGATTCAGAGAGAGCGATTGTTTTTGTTTCAGGATTATAATGATCGTTTCCATTCTCAACTTTTTTAATTGAAACTCCATCAAGCTCGAAACGGTTAACTAGGTGCTGGGCGAGTTCTCCACCAGTACCCGGCAGTGTTTTTATTGGCTCGCTGTATTTTTTGATTACTTTTTGTACCCAGAATTGGGGAAAAAGCAAAATTATGAATAATAGTATTAATACAAATGCTGGTAGCATGGTCGGCTCGTGGTACTATTTTAATATTACTCGTTTAGTCCTGATCTATTCAACAACTAATGATACATAAAATATAATTAAAAATGCAGACTCCATTAGAAAAATATAAAAATGATCTAAATTCTGAGGAATTTAATGCCGATCTATCACAGGAAGCCGCAGTTATTCATTTACAAAGATTATTCGTAGATTTACTGACGAAACAGCAAAATAAGAATTTTTTGTTAACTAAATTGAAATCTTTACTCAGAAAAAAAACAAAAAATAAAATTATGGGGATTTATTTTTGGGGCGGTGTAGGCCGTGGGAAAACCTATCTTGTTGATTGTTTCTTTGATTGTTTACCGTTTGAGAATAAGCGGAGAATGCATTTTCATCGCTTTATGCAGAATATACACAAAGAGCTTAAAGAGCTTGCCAATATTGAAAGCCCATTAGAAATTGTTGCTGATAAAATATCAAAAGAAATACAAATCATCTGCTTTGATGAATTTCATGTTTCCGATATTACTGATGCCATGTTACTCAGTGGTTTATTAGAGGCGTTATTTAAAAGAAATGTTGTGTTTGTTGCGACGTCAAATCAACATCCAGATGATCTTTATTATGACGGCCTACAAAGAGATCGTTTTTTGCCGGCAATTTCTTTACTAAAGAAAAATACGAAAATTGTTAATGTTGATTCAGGCATTGATTATCGATTGGAATTTTTTGATCATGCTGAAATATATCACTCACCACTTGATGATAGCGCGAATGCAATTCTTGAAGATGATTTTATGCATGTTTGTCCAGACAAAGGTGAGAAAGGTAATATTCTCGAAATAGAAGGCAGGGAAATTGAAACGGTGCGTTGCGGAGATGGCGTTGTTTGGTTAGATTTTAAAGCAATTTGTGCGGGACCACGAGGTGTTGCCGATTACATTGAGATTGCCAGACAATATCAAACTGTTCTTATTGCAAATATTCCAGTGATGAATGATAACGATAATGATATGGTAAAACGATTTATTACATTGGTTGATGAATTCTATGATCGCAATGTTAAGTTGATTATTACTGCGGAGGATATTCCTGCAAAACTTTACCAGGGAAAACGATTGGTTGAGCCTTTTAAAAGAACACAAAGTCGGTTGGAGGAAATGAGGACGCATGATTATTTAGCTAAACAACATCTTCCTTGAATTAGGTTTGCCAAACAATTGACATTAGGGTAGATATTGACTATTTTGGACGAATGCGCCGATTTGAATTCAGCTTGCGGGCGCAATAGAAATACCGCTAAAGAGACGTGACCTGCTTTAGCTCAAGCTGAATGCGGGTTTTTTTGTGATTAAATCCCGCATATTTTTTTACAATAAATAAAGCCACGAAGAAGAAATATAGATATGTATAAATATGATGATTATGACCAAGCGATTGTAGATGAGAGGGTTGAGCAATTTCGCGACCAAACTCGCCGATTCATATCTGGCGATTTGAGTGATGATGAATTTCGCCCACTTCGTTTAATGAACGGACTCTATATTCAAACCCATGCTCCAATGCTGAGAGTCGCTATTCCTTATGGTTTGTTATCTAGCAAACAACTCAGAATGCTCGCACATATTTCAAGAAAATATGATAAAGGATTTGGGCATTTTAGTACGCGACAAAATATACAATTTAATTGGCCAGCATTAGAAACAGTCCCCGATATTCTCGCAGATTTAGCAACCGTTGAAATGCATGCGATACAAACCAGTGGTAATTGCATACGTAATACAACGTCAGATCAATTTGCAGGCGTAGCGAAAGACGAACTTGAAGATCCCAGACCGTATTGCGAAATTATAAGACAATGGTCAACATTTCATCCTGAATTTTCATTTTTACCAAGAAAGTTCAAGATTGCAGTATCAGGAGCTGAAGGCGACCGCGCTGCTGCTATGGTTCATGATATTGGATTGTATTTGGTAAGTAATGATAAAGGGGAAGTGGGGTTTACTGTTTTCGTTGGTGGTGGTTTAGGTAGAACTCCTTATATTGGTAAATGTATTAGAGATTTTCTTGAAAAGAAGTATTTGCTTTCATATATAGAAGCGATATTGCGTGTCTACAATCGTTTTGGACGCAGAGATAATATATACAAAGCACGTATCAAAATATTGGTAAATGATGTTGGTCAGGAAGAGTTTGGTAAACAAGTTGAAGCAGAGTGGGAGCATATTAAAGAAGGCGTTTTAAAACTTGAACAAAAAGAAATTGACTATGCTAAATCTTTCTTTACTTCTCCGATTTATGATGATGTCGCTGCTGATGATAATAGTTTTAATGAAGTAAAGAATTCTAACGATGCTTTCTCGAACTGGGCAAAACGAAATTTATATCCACACAAAATACCTGGCTACCATGCAGTTGTTATTTCGTTAAAAGCACCTGGCATTGCTCCGGGCGATGCCACTGGCGAACAAATGGACAGCATAGCCAATTTGTCTGACCAATATAGTTTTGGTGAAATTATTGTTACACATGATCAGAATCTTGTTCTACCTCATGTTAAACAGGGTGACTTATTCTTATTATGGCAAGCATTGGATGTTCAAAATCTTGCCACATCAAATATTGGACTTCTTACTGATATGATTTGCTGTCCTGGTTTGGATTTTTGTTCATTGGCTAATGCGGGTTCAATACCAATAGCAAAACAAATTAATGAGAAATTTGATGACATGGATTATTTGCATGATATTGGTGATTTAAAAATAAAAATGTCGGGATGCGTGAATGCATGCGGACATCACCATGTCGGGCATATTGGTATTCTTGGTGTAGATAAGAAAGGCGAAGAATTTTATCAATTAACATTAGGCGGTTCATCGGAAAATGACGCATCTTTAGGTGATCGTCTTGGACCAGCAATAGCTAAAACAGAAGTAGCCAATGTGATTGGTAAATTACTTGATGTTTACGTTAAGTTACGAAAGGAGGACGAGCGTTTTCTTGAGACTTATCGTCGTGTGGGGATTAAGCCATTTAAGGATAATGTTTATGCGAGTAATTAAGGATAGATCTATTATTGATGATGATTGGTCACTAATTCGTAATATTGAAAGCTCAGCGCCTATTCCAGAAGGCGATGTTATTTTACCATTTGTATTTTGGCAGACTAATCGTGATCAATTGCTTAAAACTAAAAAATCACATGCCATTTGGATTGATGGTTCGATTGAGACAGAGTCTTTGCTTGATGACATAGATTCTTTTTCAATTATTGCTCTTGATTTTCCGATATTTAAAGATGGACGTTCTTATTCGCATGCGCGTCTTTTACGTGAACGGTATAACTATAAAGGTGAATTGCGAGCAGTTGGCGATGTCTTGCAAGATCAATTATTTTTTATGGAGCGATGCGGTATCGATAGTTTTCAAATTCGCGATGATAAAGACATAGAGCAAGCACTCAATGGTTTAAAAGGTTTTAGTGTTCGTTACCAAGCTGCTGCTGACGACACAATACCAATTTCTGAAAGAAGAAAATTTAAATAGTTAAAATTGTTACGGATGGTTTACTCAATGTAACGTCACTTTGAAAACCCTGAACTAATAAAATTTTATCACCGGTTGATACTAACTCTTTTTCCACCGCAACGTTACGAGCTAACTCATTTATATTTTTTTCTTTTGTATCTTCAGAAAGTACCGGCACTATACCCCAGTGCATTAAAATTTTTTGACATATATCCATGCTTTTAGTGATTGCAATAACTGGTGCGGCAGGTCTGGCCGAACTCATAGTTGCTGCTGACATACCGCTTTTTGAAATAACAACAACAGCCCGTACTCTAAGGTCGCGGGCTAGTCGCGACATTGAATTGGCAACCGCATCCCAAACAGGAATGGCTTTTTCACCAATTCCACTTTTCATTTTTGAGCCGTACGCATTGTGAGTCCAAAGATATGATTCTGTCTGTCTCGCTATTCGATCCATCATTTGTACTGCATCAATCGGAAAGGCACCCACTGCTGTCTCCCCAGATAACATAATTGCATCTGTCCCAAGCGTAACTGCATAAGCTACATCTGTTACTTCAGCACGAGTAGGTCTTGCGTTTTCAATCATTGATTCTAACATTTGTGTTGCTACGATTACGGGCTTAAATTTTTCGCGTGCCAGATCAATGAGCTGATGTTGGGCTACAGGAACCTGCTCCGGGTTGAGTTCAACACCAAGATCACCGCGCGCAACCATAATTCCATCGGCTGCCTCAAGTATTTCATCTGCATTTTCTAGCGCCTCAGGTTTTTCAATTTTAGCGATTATTTTTGCTTTACAAGAATGATTATTAACTATTTTTTTCAAATCTTTGATATCTGATGCTGAGCGTACAAATGACAGCGCCAAAAAATCAACACCAAGATCGAGCGCAAATTTAGCATCTGCTATATCTTTTTCAGTTAAAGACGGTACAGATACCTTAACACCAGGTAGATTAATTCCCTTATGATTACCTAATATTCCTCCATAAATAACAGTACATTCAATTTCCGTACCATTGACTTTATCGATTTTAAATTCGAGTGTGCCATCTGCAAGTAATATACGATCACCCGCCTTAACATCCTTCGCTAATTCTGTATATTGCGACGGAATTAGATCAGACGTTCCGATAACATCACGCGTTGTTACAATAATCGATTGATTATTTTTTAATTCGATCTTGTCGTTTTCAAACTTGCCAGTGCGTATTTTTGGACCACAGAGGTCAGCTAAAATACCAACAGTTTTGTTTAATTCTTTTGCTATTTTTCGAATTTGTGCATAAGTTTCTTTATGATAACTATGTTCACCGTGTGAAAAGTTTTGTCTAAAAATATTTACACCCGCATTAATTAAATTTTTAATTTGTTCAGGTTTACTACTTGCTGGCCCAAGAGTAGCAATTATTTTTGTTCGTCTAATTTTTAGTGCGTTAGTTTGAGTATCAATCAATTTAGGAGACATTCCTTAAAAAATAGGATTAAAGATTTTAGTTGTTATAGTTTGTATGTTCGATGTATTACTAAAAAGGGATATCTTCATCAAAATCATCAACTGGCGATTCAGCTAATGGCTGAGTTTGTTTTTGTGAACTATCAACTGGACTATTAGGTTCAGGATCTTTATGAGGCATAGGTTCTTGGTTAGTTGAGGCGCTACCTCGGCTCCCGAGCATTTGCATTTCATTTGCAACAATCTGCGTTGTATAACGGTCGTTGCCTTCTTTATCTTGCCACTTATTTGTTTGGAGACGGCCTTCGACATAAATTTGTGAGCCTTTATGTAAATATTCACTGACAATCTCAGCAAGTCGACCGAAAAATACAACACGATGCCATTCAGTTCGTTCTTGTTGTTCTCCGCTGTCTTTGTCGCGCCATGATTCAGCTGTAGCAAGACTAACATTAGCAACGGCATTTCCATTTCCGCTATACCTTACTTCTGGATCATTGCCTAGATTACCAATTAGCGTGACCTTATTTACACCCCGTGCCATTTTTATGTTCTCCCGATGTTTGTTATTTGGGGTCTATACCCCAGCTTACTCTCTTAGTGATATTCTCGCTTCAGACTACTTCTTCTTCAAGTTCATTTTTGCTCAGGCTCACACTTTTAGATAAAAATAGTATCAGCAATAACCACAATATTGCTAAAAATAGGCAAAACAAATGAACACTTATTAAACCAAATTGTTGGTAAAAGAAACCACCAGCCAATCCGCCAACGAAAATTCCGATGAATTGTGAAGTTGAATATACACCCAATGCGGTACCTTTTGTATTACCAGGAGTAGTTTTTGAAACCTCTGAAGGGAGCAGTACTTCTAGGTAATTAAAAGCGCCAAAGAATAAAACTAAGAAAATAACAGTAAAATTTATATTTATACCGAATAATGCAAGACCAATTTGTGAAAGCATAATTAATAAAATACTCAAAATTAGAAATAATTTTTCTTTTTTGAGGCGTTCTCCTAAAATTATGAGAGGAACCATAATAAATAAAGATAAGAATATGGAAGATAGATAGACCTGCCAGTGGGCTATAGGCGCAAGTTGCATACTATCTCTCAGGGTAATCGGGATGACCACAAAGTTTGCCATTAATATCAGGTGAGATGTAAAAATACTAATATCAAGCTTTATTAATGACGGGTTAACGAATACTGACTTTACTTCCTCCAAATTAGATGGATTTGTATTTTGGGATTTTTCTTCAGGGTTCGGAACAATGATTAATAGCATCATGATTGCTAAGATTGAAAAACAAGCGCTTAGAAAAAATAATCCTTTTATTCCGATATATGTATAGAGTATTGGGCCAAAAATAAAGGCAGTAGAAAATGCGGCACCTATACTGATACCTATGCAGGCCATTGCTTTAGTCCTTGATTTTTCACTTGTTAGGTCGGCGGCAAGTGCCATGATTGCTGCCGCAACGGCACCGGCACCTTGCAGTGAACGCCCAATAATTAGACCATAAACAGAATCTGCTGTTGCGGCAATTAAACTTCCAAGCCCAAAAATGACTAACCCCAGAACAATTATAGGTTTTCTACCCCACTGGTCTGATAATGCACCAAGCGGGATTTGGAAACAGGCTTGTGTTAGCCCATAAATACCCAAAGCCAGACCCAGTAACTGCGGGGTTGCATGCATATAACTATCTTCCGAGAGGCTCAGAACAGGCAAAACCATAAAAAGCGGCAGCATTCGAAAAAAGAATACTAACGCAAGCGATAAAGCAGCTTTTAATTCTTTAGCTGGCATGGATACTAAATTCATTTGCTAGAAGTTAATTTGGATTGAAATTAAAAAAAGATTTATATTAGCAGGTTGTTTCTAAAATAGTGAAATATTTATAAATGGATACAATTCATATACGTGGTGCTCGGACTCATAATCTAAAAGATATTGATCTTGATATTCCTCGAGATAAATTGGTTGTTGTGACGGGGATTTCCGGTTCAGGAAAATCCTCATTGGCATTTGATACTATTTATGCTGAGGGACAAAGGCGTTATGTCGAATCATTGTCAGCTTATGCGAGACAATTTCTCTCGATGATGGAAAAACCAGATGTTGACCATATTGAGGGGCTATCACCAGCAATTTCTATTGAGCAAAAAAGCACCTCTCATAATCCTCGTTCGACAGTCGGCACGATAACAGAGATTTATGATTATTTGCGTTTATTATTCGCGCGTGTTGGTATTCCGCATTGTCCAACCCATCAGATTCCATTAGCAGCACAAACAATCTCGCAGATGGTAGATTTAGTTTTAGGCCGATCAGAAGAAGAACGTCTTATGTTGTTAGCTCCGGTCATACAAGAACGTAAGGGTGAACATAATCAAGTTATTGAGCGTCTTCGCAGCGAGGGGTTTATTCGTGCTCGTATCAATGGTGAAATTTTTGAGCTTGATCAAACTCCAAAACTTGCGCTTAGAAAAAAACATACTATAGAAGTTGTTGTTGATCGCTTTAAAGTTAAAGACGATCTTCGTTTACGTTTAACAGAATCATTCGAAACAGCATTACGTCTATCAGAAGGTACCGCGCTTATCGTTCCTATGGATTCTAACGATAAATCTTCCGAACAATTATTTTCATCTCGTCATGCTTGTAATAAATGTGGTTACAGTCTAAATGAATTAGAGCCCAGGTTATTTTCTTTTAACAATCCAGCAGGAGCCTGTCCGGATTGTGATGGTTTGGGGATTATTCAGTATTTTGATCCCAGTAAAGTTATTCAGAATATTGAATTAAGCTTGCCAGGAGGAGCGATTAAGGGTTGGGATAGAAGGAATGTTTATTATTTTCAAATGATTAATTCAATCGCATCTCACTACAAGTTTGATATTGATACACCATTTCAAGAACTAGCAGACGATATACAAGATGTTATTTTATACGGTAGCGGAGATGTTGAGATTAAGTTTGAATATCTCCGTGGAGGAAAAAGACCCATTATTCGAAAACATCCTTTTGAAGGTGTTATTCCGAATTTACAACGCCGTTATCTTGAAAGTGAATCGTCAATAGTCAGAGAGGAGTTACTAAAATATCAACATCACAAACCATGTCCTGCTTGTTCTGGAACACGATTAAACGAATCTGCACGTAATGTAAAAATTGATGGTATTACATTGCCAGATATTACAGCGATGTCTGTTAGTAGGGCCAAATCGTTCTTTGAATCGCTCGCGTTAACTGGTGCTAGAGGTAAGATTGCATCAAAAATTTTAAAAGAAGTTGATGACAGACTTATTTTTTTAGTTAACGTAGGCCTAAATTATTTAACACTTGAGCGTAGCGCCGAAACGCTATCTGGCGGAGAGGCACAACGTATTAGATTAGCAAGTCAGATAGGCGCAGGTTTAGTCGGCGTTATGTATATCCTCGATGAGCCTTCTATTGGATTACATCAAAGAGATAATAAGCGTTTACTGAAGACATTATTTCACCTACGGGATTTAGGAAACACTGTTATTATTATTGAACATGATCAAGAGGCAATTAATGTCGCTGATCATGTTATCGATATTGGTCCTGGTGCAGGCGCACATGGCGGCGAAATTGTTGCACAGGGTACGCCTAAAGAAATTGCACAAAATAAAGAATCATTAACAGGCCAATATTTAGCTGGCAAAAAAGAAATACCGATTCCAGAACATCGCACACCTTTTAATAAAAAAAATATTTTAGAATTAAAGGGAGCGAGCGGCAACAATCTAAAGCAAGTGAACCTTACAATACCTGTTGGTTTAATGACCTGTGTTACTGGTGTATCAGGCTCCGGGAAATCAACTTTAATCAATGACACGCTTTATCAAATTGTTGCACGTGATATAAATCGTGCTAACACTAGTCCAGCACCTCATAAATCAATTAATGGCTTGGAGCATTTTGACAAAGTTGTTGATATTAATCAGAGACCAATTGGCCGTACACCAAGATCAAATCCCGCAACATACACAGGTTTATTTACACCAATTCGTGAATTATTCGCAGCGACTTCTGAAGCACGTTCGCGTGCCTATAAAATGGGGAGATTTAGTTTTAATGTTAAAGGAGGGCGATGCGAAGCATGTCAGGGTGACGGATTAATCAAAGTCGAAATGCATTTTTTACCTGATATCTATGTTACTTGCGATACATGCAAAGGGAAAAGATATAATCGTGAGACACTAGATATTCGTTATAAAGGTAAAAATATATATGAGACACTCGAGATGAGCGTAGAGGAGGCAAGAGCATTTTTTGATGCTGTTCCAGTTCTTGCGCGAAAATTACAAACATTAATTGATGTTGGTTTGTCTTATATTAAGTTGGGGCAAAATGCGACGACTCTTTCAGGTGGCGAAGCACAAAGAATAAAACTTTCTAAAGAACTTTCGAAAAGAGATACAGGCAAAACACTTTATATTCTTGATGAGCCAACAACGGGTCTTCATTTTCATGATATTCAACAGTTACTTAATATACTTCATCGATTAAAAGGTCACGGCAACACGGTAATTGTGATTGAACACAACCTTGATGTAATTAAGACTGCTGATTGGATTGTCGATCTGGGTTTGGAAGGCGGCGATGGCGGTGGAGAAATTATCGCAGTTGGCACGCCTGAAGAATTGGCTGAACACCCAACATCACATACGGGAAAATTTTTAAAAGAAATACTGAGTAAATTCAACTTTAATGATAACGTCAAATTGGTGAAAGCTTCTTAAAATATTATTTAATACGTAACGTAAGGGAGTTTATTTTATGGGTGTTTTGATATGTGGGTCTATGGCATATGACCATATTATGGTTTTCAAAGATCAATTTAAGAATCATATACTTCCAGATAAGGTACATATTCTAAACGTTTCTTTTCTTGTCCCTGAGATGCGCCGAGAATTTGGTGGATGCGCCGGAAATATCGCTTATAACTTAAATTTATTAGATCCCTCAATTGCATTACCTATGGCGACCGTTGGAAAGGACTTTGATTCTTATGGATATTGGATGGATAAGCATAATATTAACCGAAAATATATAAAAATTATTGAAGATGCATTTACCGCGCAAGCATTTATTACAACCGATATGGATGATAATCAAATTACTGCCTTTCATCCTGGTGCCATGAATTATTCTCAAGAAAATGATATTAGTGACGTTCAATCATATAGTTTGGGAATTGTTTCACCCGACGGTCGTGACGGCATGTTGAAGCATGCACAACAGTTTGCCGACAAAAATATTCCTTTCGTCTTTGACCCAGGACAAGGCATGCCGATGTTTAATGGAGAAGAACTTATCCAATTTATTGAACAGGCAACCTGGGTAACGGTTAATGATTACGAATGGCAAATGATGAAAGAAAAAACAGGTTTATCAGAAAAAGAAATAACAGAAAAAGTTGAGGCATTAATTGTAACTCGTGGCGGAGATGGGTCACATATTTATACTAAAGAAGAGTTAATTGAAGTGCCAAGCGTTAAACCAGAATCAATTTCTGACCCGACAGGTTGTGGAGATGCATATCGTGCTGGGTTACTTTATGGTCTTATTAATGATATAGATTTGGAGATAACAGGAAAGATTGCATCTTTAATGGGGTCAATAAAAATATCTTGTTACGGCACACAAAACCACTCATTTACGATAGAGGAATTTAAATCACGTTTTGAAAGTGAATTTGGATATAAAATCTAATGCGGCTTTTTAATTTTCAGTTTGAACAATTGTCTGACCTGCTTCACAACATGCATCGTCTTCCTCAGGTAATCCCCCACCAACTCCAATTCCACCGATACAATGTCCATCTTTTATGATAGGACGTCCCCCGGGGCTTGGGAGTGCGTTTCCAGGGATTACGCCAGGGATAGAAAACCACAACAACGGATTTTGATCTTTGATACCATCAATTTCCATTGTTGAGCGTTTAAATGAAGCAGCAGCCATTGCTTTTGCCTTAGATGTGTCAAAAGTATAAAAACCAGCATCATTAGCACGCGAGAAATAAACCATGCGTCCTGATTCATCAACAATAGAAACGCTCATTGGACGATTTAATTCTTCAGATTTTTTATGAGCGGCTTGAGCAATTTTTTCTGCTAATTCAAGAGTCATTTCTATCATAATTTAATACCTCACTTATTTTACAGTATATAAAAAAGCCCGCGTAAAGCGGGCTTTAATTTAAAAGATTTAACAGAATAAATTATGCAACCGCTTGTTTTTCTGATTCTAAGCGTTGCTTTAATGCTTTGATCTGTTTACGCAATTCTTCGGGTAAATGGCTACCAAAGCTATCATAGTATTCCTCAATATCTGGCAACTCTTGCAACCAACCTTCAACATCAACACGTAATAGGTTAGCTTTATCAGCATCATCCATTTCCAGATTATCAAAATCAACTCCATCTAGCGTTGGCATTTTACCTATTGGCGTGTCAATTGCATCAGCGCTACCATT
>CAJWIE010000021.1 GCA_913041115.1 uncultured Legionellales bacterium
CGGTTAAGGGGTCGGAAGTAGTAAAAATTTTGATGGGTCTTGGAACTATGACTACTATTAACCAAATTATTGATCAGGAAACAGCAGCAATTGTTGTCGAAGAAATGGGCCATACAGCTAAATTACAAAATGAGAATGCCTTAGAGGAGAAGATTATTTTAGCTAACCAGGAAGGCGGAGAGGAAATTGCTCGTGCTCCTGTCGTTACAATAATGGGTCACGTTGATCATGGAAAAACTTCACTGTTAGATTATATTCGTAGAACAAAGGTTGCCACAGGAGAAGCTGGAGGAATTACACAGCATATCGGGGCATATCGTGTTCAAACAGATAATGGCGATATTACCTTTTTAGATACGCCTGGACATGAAGCGTTCACAGCTATGCGTGCTAGAGGTACTAAGGCGACTGATATTGTTGTTATAGTCGTTGCAGCTGAGGATGGAGTGATGCCACAAACAGAAGAGGCGATAACCCATGCTAAAGCTGCCAATGTTCCAATCATAATCGCGATCAATAAAATAGATAAAGAAAACGCAGATCCTGAACGAGTTAAACAGGAATTATCTAAACATGAGGTTATTCCCGAAGATTGGGGTGGGGACACGATTTTTGTGCATGTGTCTGCTTTAACTGGAGAGGGTGTAAATACATTGTTAGATAGTGTTTTATTGCAGGCAGAGATGCTTGAATTAAAGGCAATTTCCACTGGCCCTGCATCTGGAGTAGTTATCGAATCTCGATTGGATAAAGGGCGTGGACCAATTGCTACTATACTTATACAGAGCGGGACACTTAATAAAGGGGATATCATTATAAGTGGACAAGAATTTGGACGTGTCAGAGGACTAATTACTGATAACGGTAAAAATATTACATCTGCTGGGCCATCAATACCTTTAGAAGTATTAGGGCTTTCGGGAACACCAAATGCTGGTGATGAAATGATAGTAGTACCCGATGAAAAAAAGGCGCGTGAAATTACTCTTTTTAGACAAGGGAAATTTAGAGAGTCAAAAATTGCAGAACAACAAGCAATGAAACTTGAGAATGTTATGAGCCAAATGGAAGAGGGCAAAACTGTTTCGTTAAATATTCTTATTAAGGCAGACGTTCAAGGTTCAGCAGAAGCACTAGCCGATGCAGTACTTAGATTAAGTAATGATGAAGTTAGAGTTAGTATTATTAGTGGTGGTGTTGGCGGGATTACGGAGTCCGATATTAATCTTGCTATGGCTTCTAAAGGTATCGTTATTGGTTTCAATGTGCGAGCTGATGCGAGTGCTCGTAAACTCGCAGATTCTGAAGGCATTGATCTTCGATATTACAGCATAATTTATGACGTAATAGATGATGTAAAAGCTGCTCTCAGCGGGTTACTTACCCCCGATGTTAGGGAGGAAATTACCGGTGTTGCAGAGGTAAGGGAGATTTTTAAGTCTCCAAAATTTGGCGACATTGCTGGTTGTATGGTTACGACAGGCTTTATTAAACGTAACAACCCAATTCGAGTTTTACGTGAGAATGTAGTTATTTATGAAGGGGAGCTTGAATCATTACGACGTTTTAAGGATGACGTAAACGAGGTCAAGTCAGGGGTGGATTGTGGTATTGGGGTTAAAAATTATAATGATGTAAAAGCGGGTGATCAGATTGAAGTGTTCGAACGAGTAAGTGTTGCACGAAAGATTTGATTATTGATTAAATATGCCAAAAGAGTTTGAGCGTAATCGTAGAGTGGCACAGCTTCTCAAGAAGAAATTAGCCGTATTAATTCAAGAAAAATTTCCACTAAAGCAATATGGATTAATGACATTAACTAATGTTGATGTGTCTTCTGATCTAAAGAATTCTACAATCTATTTTACAAGTCTTAACAGTAAATGGTCTAATTTAGAGCTCGTTCGCAAACTCAATGAACAGGCTAGCTATTTTCGTTATGAGATTTCTCAATTACTAACATCAAAGACGGTACCTTCGTTATGCTTCAGGCATGACCAGTCAATTGAGCGTGCACAAAGAATTAGTAATATCATTGAATCGATTAGTAATCAAAATGAAGAAAATGGAAAAACGGAAAATAAATATTAAGAATAATGTGAATGGCATTCTTTTGTTGGATAAACCTACTGGACTAAGCTCAAATAGATCATTGCAAAATGTAAAGCGCATTTATAATGCAAAAAAAGCAGGGCATACCGGAAGCTTAGATGTGCCAGCATCCGGTTTGCTTCCAATTTGTTTTGGTGAGGCAACGAAGGTTTCCGGGTACCTTTTAAATTCAAATAAAAAATATTTTGTCCAATGCAAATTAGGCAAAACAACAACAACAGGCGACGCTATGGGGGATGTACTTCTTGTTAGGCCAATTCCTCAAATATCTAAAATAACATTAACAACTATATTTAAAGATTTTATTGGTAATATTCAACAAATTCCACCTATGTTTTCATCTCTAAAATATAATGGAAAACGTTTATATGAGTTTGCGTACAATGGTGTCGAGGTTGAACGTAAGGCTAGAGATATTAGAATATACGGCATAGAGTTACTTAAGATTTGTAATGATTATTTTGAAATTAAAGTATTTTGTTCAAAGGGAACTTATATAAGAACACTTGTTGAGGATATTGGCGAAAAAATAGGTTGTGGCGCTCATGTTTTATCATTACGTAGACTAGAAGCAGGACCATTCAATCAATTACATTCCATAACGCTAGAAGAAATTGAATTTATTGCCAAGAAAGGACAGCAAGCTTTATATGATTTACTATTACCAATAGATACGGCGCTACAAGATTACCCCAAAATTCAGTTGACCGAAGATGAAACATATCGCCTTCGTCAAGGACAGCCAGTGGCGATTTCAGGTCTTCCAAAATTAGGGCAATTTAGAATATATAATGACTCAAACGAATTTATTGGCTTAGGAGATGTAATTAAGAATAGTCAAATCAAGGCTAAACGATTGATTAATATAGTATAATAACTGCACTTAAAATTAGTTTTTTTTTAAAAATCTTTCGCTTGTTACAGGTAATATGCGCAGGTAAAATACGCGCCAAATCAGGCAAGAGTAAATAATAGTAGGAGTTTTAGCAATATGGCATTAAGTCATGAGCAGAAATTAAATATAGTTAAAGATTATCAGCTTAGTACAAGCGATACTGGCTCACCCGAGGTACAAGTTGCATTATTAACGTCCCGCATTACAGATCTTTCAGATCATTTCAAAGAACATAGCAAAGACCATCATTCAAGACAGGGTTTGTTACGTATGGTTAACCAGAGACGAAAGTTACTCGATTATTTAAGAAGTAAAGATATTGGCCGTTATCGTGACTTGATAACGCGTCTTGGATTACGAAAATAATACACTTCCAGATATTAACCATCAAAAAAACATTTATAAGCCCGCAGAGGTGGGTTTTGATTTTGTAGAAATTTAATATTTAAAATATCAAGATATAATTTATAAATTAGGAATAATTCATGGCTATCGTAAAAAAAGAATTTCAATTTGGTAATCAGAAAGTCACTATTGAAACTGGTAGAATTGCCAGACAAGCAAGTGGCGCAGTTATGGTTTATATGGGAGATACTGCTGTACTAGTGAGTTGTGTTACAAAAAGAGAAGCAAAAGAAGGACAAGATTTTTTTCCATTAACAGTTGATTATCAGGAAAAAACATATGCTGCAGGTAAAATACCAGGCGGCTTTTTTAAAAGAGAAGGAAGACCGTCGGAAAAAGAAACTTTGACATCGCGATTGATTGATAGACCGATTAGACCACTTTTTCCAAAAGATTTTAAGAATGAGATCCAAATTATTGCAAATGTAATGTCACTTGATCCGTTAGTTGACCCAGATGTACCTGCAATTATCGGTGCATCAGCATCGCTTTCATTGACTGGAGTACCTTTTAATGGGCCAATTGGCGCAGCTAGAGTTGGTTGTAGGGGCGGTCAATATATTTTAAACCCATCTTTTAATGAGCTTAATGATTCTGAATTAGATTTAGTTGTTGCTGGCACAAGCTCATCAGTTTTAATGGTTGAATCAGAAGCAAAGCAACTGCCGGAAGACGTAATGCTAAACGCAGTTATGTTTGGTCATAACGAATTACAGATCGTTATTGAAAACATCAAATCTTTAGTTAAAGAAGTAGGCGTAAAATCTTGGGATTGGGAGGGTAAAGATAAAGACGAATCTCTTGAAAATGAAACGAAAAAATATGCCACTGATTTATTACGTGACGCTTATGCCATTCACGATAAGCTTGAACGTAAAGATAGAATAAATGAAATTAAAAATGAAATAATTGAAACAATGACAGACCAGGAAGAGCCAAAATGGTCAGCAACTGAGATAACGGAATCGATTGAGAAATTAGAAAGTAATATTGTTAGAGGTAGTATTCTTTCAGGGGAAAGTAGAATTGATGGCCGTGATCCGCAGACTATCCGCCCAATTACAATTGAAACAGGTGTATTGCCACGTACTCATGGCTCAGCCTTATTTACTCGTGGCGAAACTCAGGCTTTAGTTGTTACTACATTAGGGACTCAACGTGATGCACAGATTATTGATGCTATTGAGGGAGAAAGAAAAGAACCATTTATTTTTCATTATAATTTTCCTCCGTTTTCTGTAAATGAAACAGGACGTGTTGGGATTCCAAAACGCCGTGAAATTGGGCACGGACGTTTAGCAAAAAGAGGTATTTTAGGTGTAATGCCTAATATGGAAGAATTTCCTTATTCAATACGTGTTGTTTCCGAAATTACAGAATCAAATGGCTCAAGCTCAATGGCATCAGTATGTGGTAGTAGTTTAGCATTGATGGATGCAGGTATTGAGCTTGATGGGCCTGTTGCAGGAATTGCAATGGGTCTTATTAAAGAAGATGACAAGTTTGTTGTTCTATCTGACATTATGGGTGATGAAGATCACTTAGGCGATATGGATTTTAAAGTTGCTGGTTCAGAAAAAGGGATTACCGCGTTACAAATGGATATAAAGATCGACGGCATAACTAAAGAGATTATGGAAACAGCTTTAAGTCAGGCAAAGGAAGGTCGATTGCACATACTGAGTAAAATGAATGATGTATTATCTACTCATAAGACTGAAATGTCTGAATTTGCACCACGCATAACAACTATTAAGATACATCCGGATAAGATTAGAGATGTAATTGGTAAAGGCGGTGCAACAATACGAGCGATCACAGAGGAAACTGGTGCAACAATTGATATTACTGATGATGGAACTGTAAATATTGCGGCAACAGATAAGGCAGCTGGCGATGAAGCGATGAGGCGAGTTGAAGAAATTACAGCAGATATAGAAGTAGGGAAGGTTTACGAAGGTCGCGTAGCTAAAATAATGGATTTTGGTGCTTTTGTTAATATTCTCCCAGGGAAAGATGGCCTAGTTCATATTTCACAGATTTCAGAAGAACGCGTTGAGAATGTAAGCGATAAACTTAGTGAAGGTGAAATTGTTAAGGTAAAAGTTTTAGAGGTTGATAAACAAGGCAGAGTCAGACTAAGTATGAAGGCTATTAACAAATAAGTATTTACTAAAAATAATTTTCGTTATTTTGCGTATATTTCATTAATTTTCTTATTAACATCATCTATTCTGCGTATGATAAATAAGTGAAATATATGAAATACGAGAATTTCTGTGCTTAATTATTTATTAATAATATTTCTTGCTCTTGTATCTATTGGCTGTTCAAAAAAAGAAAATTCGTATTTTCCTCTAAACGCCGGTTTAAAATGGCAATATAATGTTGCGTTAACCACAAGAGATGGATTAGAAAAACAAAAATATATTCTTCAAAATATTGGCCCCGGAGAGTTAAATAGCGAACCTGTTTTCTTGAGAGAATCATTAGATGGAACAATTTTGTATTATTCGCTTTCAGAAGAAGGTATATATTACTTAGGTAATTCTGATAGCAAACTTTTAGACCCTAAATTTTATTCAGATAGACAGATTGTCATTCCTAAAAATCTTACTGTTGGTGCAAAATGGAATCAATCAACAATAACAAAGTTGCTAAAAAAAACTGGCCCACCGCAAAAAACAGAATTTAAAATTATTGCTGATGTGCCATTAGATCTAAGAATTGAATCATTAGATGATACGATAACTGTCCCAGCCGGGCAATTTAGCAAATGTATGAGAATTAAAATGACCGGTTCTGCGTATAAAAATGCAGGAAATTATGTGGGTTTAACATTGGTTAATGTGGAACAAACAAACTGGTATTCGCCAGGTGTAGGTCTTGTTAAACTGGAAAGACTTGAAACGACACAAAGTGCCGCGCTGGATAAAGGAACTTTGTCAATTGAGTTAGTAAATTTCGAGTCAAAATAATTCTTTCGCGCTTTTTTTTAAGTCTCGAACGTAAATATTCTTTTTCCTTTAATAGATTTACGAGATAATTTATATAATAATCAAGATGATAAAATTAATTTTCAAAAATGATTGTGAAGATTCAATTTGTATTATTGCGTGATTTTTAAAGGTACAAAAAAAGAATTTTTTCATTTTGATGCAAAAATTTCTTAACTTAACTTCCTTTTTTGAGGTTTTTACGTACAATAGCGCCTTTTTTCAGTCGAGTATATTATACAGGCTATTTTGAATATGCGAGGTTTAGTATAAGAGTGGTTACGATAAGATTATCAAGAGCAGGCACTAAGAAAAAGCCATTTTATCATGTGGTGGTTACAGATAGCCGTAATAAACGTGACGGCCGTTTAATTGAACGCCTTGGTTTTTACAATCCTATGGCAACTGGCCGGGATGTGCCAATTAAGCTCGATGTAGAGCGCATAAACTATTGGCTATCACAGGGCGCACAGACTTCCGTTAGAGTTAGAAAAATAATCAAGGACAATGCATCGGAAGCTGCTTAAATCTTCAAACTTTGAAAATTGTTAAGACAATTTTGTGAATAAGTAACATAACTATAAATAGTTAGATTTAATGCAGCAAAATAATACCCCTTTAATTGTTGGCCGAATAGGCGGAGTGTATGGCGTTAAGGGCTGGTTAAAAATTTCTTCATTTACTCGACCAGGCGAGAATATTTTTTCTTACCTACCATGGTTATTGGTGATTGATGATATTTTGCAAGAAATTAGTCTTGAAGAATTTCAAAAACGCGGAGAAAGATTTTTAGTAAAATTTTTAGGAATAGATAACCCTGAAGATGCCAGCCAATATATAAATTGCGATATAGCAATAACAGAGGAGCAGCTACCCCGCTTAAAAAAAGGTGAATATTACTGGCGAGACCTAATTGCTTTAAAAGTTATAAATCAGGACGGAACTTTATTGGGCAAAGTTAGCGAGATGATTGAAACGGGCGCTAATGACGTATTTATTGTAACCAACGGAGATAAGAATAAACAGAAAATACTAATTCCGTATGTGACGGGAGTTTATATTCGTAAAATAGATTTGATTAATCAAACCATGAATGTCGATTGGGCAGTGGATAATTAATGTTTCAGTTAGATATAGTTACACTTTTTCCAGAAATATTTAATTTGACATTGAATAAAGGCGTAATAGGTAGAGCAATAAAAAATGACTTAATTGAAATTAGAGAGTGGAACCCACGGGATTTTACTAAAGATAAACATAAGACAGTTGATGCCCGTCCTTACGGCGGTGGACCAGGAATGGTTATGATGTATGAGCCAGTTTGCGCCGCAATTAATAAAGCCAAGGAAAAACACAAAAATTCGAAAGTAATTTTCCTTACTCCGCAGGGGAAACAATTGAATCAAGCTGCTGTAGTTGAGTTCTCAAAACTTGATGGGATGATATTGGTATGCGGAAGATATGAGGGCATTGATGAGCGTATTATTGAGTCTAAAATAGACGAAGAATGGTCTATTGGGGATTATGTTCTTAGTGGCGGTGAATTTGCTACATTAGTATTAATTGATAGTGTTTGTCGGCTACTACCAGGGGTTTTAGGGGGTAAAAACTCAGCAAATGAGGATTCATTTGTTGACGGTTTGTTCGACTATCCTCATTATACGCGTCCTGAGGAGATTAATGGTCGCTTAGTCCCTAATGTTTTGAAAAGCGGCGATCATGAAGAGATAAGACGATGGCGGCTTAAGCATGCCCTTGGAAAGACTTGGCGGGCTAGGCCAGATTTAATTGAATCTATTAAACTTAATGATGAACAAAAAATGTTATTGCAAGAATACATTGAGGAATTTGAAAACCTCTGAGTTGAGCAATTTAGAAAGGTAGTTGGAGCTTAAAAAAATGACAAACATAATTGAACAGCTTGAATCAGAACAGATGAAACGGAAAATACCAAGCTTTGGCCCTGGCGATACCGTCATTGTTCAAGTTAAAGTTAAAGAAGGGCAACGAGAACGCTTGCAAGCATTCGAAGGCATCGTCATTGCGGTTAAAAATAGAGGCTTAAACTCATCGTTTACAGTACGTAAGATTTCTTATGGTGAAGGCGTAGAGAGAGTTTTCCAAACATATAGTCCAAGCGTTTCAGAGGTTCAGGTTAAACGACATGGCAATGTCCGACGTGCAAAATTATACCATATAAGAGATCTTCGTGGTAAAGCAGCACGCATTAAAGAAAAAATAAAAAGAACCAAATAGTTCTGAAGAAATACTCTGGCTAGTTTAGCGATAGAGCTGTAAAATCCATCACTTGAAAAAAGTATTGGTGGTAATTTTTGGATGCATCAAAAGACTACATTTTTTACATCCCCTCAAATTTCTCCAAATCACTCTAAATATTAATGACTGACAATATGAATCAGGGTGAAAGAAAAATTTTAAATAAGTCTAATGATATTATTGATCTATTTTTAGATAGTCTATGGATGGAGCGTGGTTTGAGTAAAAATACTTTGTCAGCATATCGTAGTGATTTATATAAGTTCTTAATTTGGTTAGAAAGTCAAAATATTGAGATTACGAAAGCACAGCCTAGTAATATTCTTGCTTATTTAGCGTTGCAAGGAAAAAAATCAAGTCGAACAGTTGCAAGAAATTTATCAAGTATACGTCGTCTCTATGAGTATTTATGCAGAGAAGAGAAGATAAAGGTAAATCCAGTTAAAAATGTTGAGGCACCAAGACTTGGGCGAAATTTACCAAAATCGTTAACCGAAAATGAAGTCGAGTTACTTTTAGAAGCCCCGGACGTAAAACATGTGTTAGGACTTAGGGATAAAAGTATGTTAGAAATTCTGTATGCTACGGGTTTACGTGTATCTGAACTTGTAACACTAACATTACATCAAGTAAATTTACGACAAGGTGTTATTAGAGTTACGGGAAAAGGTAATAAGGAAAGACTAGTGCCCCTTGGAGAAATTTCAACTCAATGGCTACAACGCTATCTTAATTCTGCGCGAGATGAAATTTTGAATGATAATATAACAGATACATTATTCCCGAGCAGAAGGGCTAAAATAATGACTCGGCAAACTTTTTGGCATATGGTTAAACGCTACGCAATAGTTGCTGGTATAAAGAAGGATATTTCGCCTCATATACTAAGACATGCATTTGCAACACATTTAATTAATCATGGTGCTGATCTTAGGGTTGTACAGATGTTGCTCGGGCATAGCGATATATCAACTACTCAAATCTATACGCATGTTGCCAGAGAGCGACTTAAGGATTTGCATTCACAGCATCACCCAAGAGGTTAAATTGGCCATCAAACTTATTTTTTATATCGTTTTCGAATATAAATAGATACAATGGATAATACGTATGATTATGAATTATCAAAAGAAAGCTTGGGTTTGTTAAGGGTTAATTTGAATGAATATTAGGCTATATTTACTCCCACTTATTTTTATTTCAACAGCTGTTTTTGCTAATGACGAACTAAAAAAAGAATTCCAGAAATCATTATCAAGATTGTCTTCTGATTTTGAAATAACGAATGTTCAGGAAACACCTATAAAAGGGGTATATCAAGTTATGATCGGCCCCGATGTAATTTATATGTCTCGTGATGGCAATTATGTATTAAAGGGTGAAATTTTAGATATAAGTAATCGTAGAAATATAACCGAGGATGTTCTTGCAGAGAATAGAGTACATTTATTAAATTCAATTTCAGAAAGTGAATATATAGAATTTTCTCCCTCTTTAGCCGAAAATTATATCTATGTTTTTACTGATGTAGATTGTGGTTATTGCAGAAAACTGCACAGAGATGTACCAGAATTAAATTCAATGGGAATTGCCGTTCGCTACTTAGCATATCCACGATCTGGTGTTGACTCAGAAATTGGAGAAGAAATGAGAAATGTTTGGTGTGCCGATGATAGAAAAAAGGCTTTGACTGCTGCAAAAAATCGCGAACAAGTTCAATCTAAATCATGTGACGCACCTATTGCCAGTCACTATGCACTTGGTAAAGAACTTGGTGTTAGGGGTACGCCAGCTATCTTTTTAGAGAATGGCATAAAACTTCCTGGCTATATACCGCCAGATGAAATATATCGACAAATTCATAATTAAAATTATTTAATAGAATATTTCGAGTCAATCTTTCTGAATTTTATTTAAATCCATTTATAGATTTAATAATTGCCTTTGATAAGCGCCCATCATTTTCTTTAGTTATTACCTTTATAGGCAGAAAATCCAGATCATATGCACACCACAGAAATGTTTCTTGTTTATTTTTTTTGTAACGTGCAAGCTTCATTGTATTAAAATTACCAATAGGTGTTTCAATTACCTCATCTTGAATATATTTAAAAAGGTATTCCTTAATTTTTCCACCGTCAGCTATTATATATTTTTCGGGGATATTTCCCGATTTGAGATCAATCATTATAACTAATTGGTATAGTAATTTATCTAATACACCAGTTTGCGTTTTCATGTGCCATATTGAATTATTAACACGGTTGATTATTTGTCCACTCTCCCAATTAAAATTAATCTCAACATCCCTATCTTTTTTACCACCAGTGTGTTGATAGCTATAATGCAGAGGCATAATGTTTGAATTCGTAATATTCCAGTTACTGATTTCAACGATATGATCTTTTCTAAAGAATGAAATTAGTCCTGTAGTTTTACTCTCCGAGCTAAAAATATAATTATTGAGCTCGTTTTTATAGAACCTCCTTTCCATCTGAGCAATCTTTGTATCATTACTATATAACTTGTAGCTGATATCAAAGAAAGCTGGAATATTATCCTCAGCTGTAGCAATAGACATAAAGACCGATAGGTAAAGTAGAAATAGATGCTTTTTAATCAACATATTGAATACTAAGATAATTATCGTGTGTTAGAATCCACTATATATATTATAATTTGAAGCAACATTAGCAATGGAAGATATCATTTTTAAAGCCAAAAAATCAGTCAAAGTATTAGTCGTTGGCGATATTATACTCGATCAATATATTTATGGTGAAACAAATAGAATTTCACCTGAGGCCCCAGTTCCAATTGTCAAAGTCAATCATACTGAAGAAAGACCAGGTGGCGCAGCTAATGTCGCATTAAATGTGGCTTCTCTTGATACAAATACACAACTATTGGGTGTAACAGGTAATGATGAAGCATCTAAACGTTTAGAAAATATTCTTATCAAAAAAAATGTTAAATGCCATTTCGTTTATCAAGATAATCATCCAACGACAACCAAGCGAAGAGTACTTAGTCAACATCAGCAACTGTTACGTCTAGATTATGAAAACGATGCGAATACGGTAAAGACAACTGGTCTTGTAGAAAAATATATTGAATTACTCAAACAAGCGGATATCGTTATTCTGTCTGATTATGCGAAAGGCGGTTTGGTCGATATAGAGGCTTTAATTAAACATGCGAAGGCTAAAAATATTCCAGTTCTTGTAGATCCTAAATCAAAAGATTTCAACTGTTATAAAAATGCAAGCATCCTCACTCCGAACGAGAAAGAGTTTAGAATAGTTGTTGGTGATTTTGAGACTAATGATACTTTAACTGAAAAAGCGGAAGCACTTCTCAAAACTCTTAATTTAGATGCATTATTGATAACACGGGGTGAAAGAGGTGTGGTTCTAGTGCAAAAGAACACACCGATAATGCATCTTAAAGCGGCAACACATGAAGTTTTTGATGTGACGGGGGCTGGTGATACCGTAATAGCAGTTTTGGCTGTAGCGATAGCCAATAATCTGTCTTTAGAGTCTGCTACCTTATTGGCAAATACTGCAGCAGGCCTAGTTGTTGAAAAACTCGGGACGGCCACTGTTAGTACTAATGAAATTAATAAAAATCTAAGTTATGGGGAGAATCTGTTAACAATAGTCGACAAAAAACAAGCATTGAAACTTATTAATCAATCAAAGGAACGTGGTGAGCGAGTAATAATGACGAATGGGTGTTTTGACATAATTCATGCTGGTCATGTGAGTTATTTAGTGAAAGCAAAATCACTAGGTGATTTTCTGATTGTTGCTGTTAATGATGACGATTCCGTTAAACGATTAAAAGGAAATGGACGCCCAATTAATGCTCTGGAAAATAGAATGGCTGTACTGAATGCACTAGCTAGCGTTAATTTGGTTATTCCATTTAGCGATGATACCCCCGAAGAACTAATATCGTTTTTAGGACCAGATGTTCTTGTCAAGGGAGGGGATTATAAGGAAGAGGATATTGCTGGCGCTAAGTCAGTCAAAAAATCTGGTGGAGATGTTGTAATCCTGCCTTTTGACGAAGGTTGTTCTACGTCTCTTATTTTAGAAAAATTGAAGAACAAAAAGTAGGATTATTATGATTGTTGTTACTGGCGGAGCTGGATTTATAGGAAGTCATCTCGTTTCAGAATTAAAAAAGATAGGTATTGAAAAGATTGTTGTTGTTGATAATTTAAGAAACGAAGAAAAGAATAAAAAATTAATTGAAAGCCAAATCTATGAATATATAGATAAAATTGACTTTTTAGAATTAATCGAAAAAAGAGCTCCCATTTGCAAGGAAATAGATTTTATATTTCATCAAGGTGCTTGTACTGTTACTACAGAATGGGACTGTAGATATATGATGAGTAACAATTATAGATACTCTAAAATTTTACTTAATTTTTGTCTTGAGCGTTCAATCCCGTTTATTTATGCGTCAAGCGCAGCAGTTTATGGAATAAGTTCAGATTTTAGAGAAAAAAGAAAAAACGAAGCGCCAGTGAATATTTATGGATACTCTAAATGGTTATTTGATCAATATGTTCGAAGCATCAAAAAGAAAATTAAATCACAAGTAGTAGGTCTTCGTTATTTTAATGTTTTTGGCCCAAGGGAAGGGCATAAAAATAGTATGGCAAGTGTTGTTTATCATTTTAATAATCAAATTAATGAAACAGGAGAACTAAAATTATTTACAGGAAGTCATGGATATAATAATGGCGAACAACTCAGAGATTTCATTTTTGTGGATGATATTATTAAGATAAATTTATGGATGATGAGTAATCCAAATGTTTCTGGAATTTATAATGCTGGAACGGGGGTAGCTCATAGTTTTAATGATATTGCAAATACCATAATAGAACGAAGAAAAAAAGGAAAAATTAAATATATTCCATTTCCCAAGGAACTTGATGAAAGTTATCAAAGTTATACTGAAGCAAATCTTAAAAACTTACGGTTGGCAGGTTACGAAGAAGAATTTATTTCAATAAGCAAAGGTATTAATACTTATCTGGATGTACTTTGCTAGAAGAGCTTACTATTACATAATAATATTACTTAAAATTAATTGCGCTATTTTTACACAATTGTTATTTATTTTTTAATACCATTTATTCTATTAAGATTATTATTGGTAAGTTTCAAATATCCGTCCTATAGAAAAAAATGGTATGAAAGATTCGGGTTTATAAACTGGAAAGAATCTAGTAAGCCCATTATTTGGATTCATGCAGTTTCAATAGGCGAAGTAAACGCAACTAGACCCATCGTAAATCTTCTTTTAAAGAAATACCCGCATTACCAAATTATTATTACAACAGTGACCCCAACAGGAGCAAAAACTGTTGTACAACAATATAAGAGCAATGTCTTCCATTTTTATTTACCTTATGACATACCGTATTGTGTAAAGAAATTTATAAGGACAATTAATCCATGCATATTAATTACTATGGAGACAGAGATATGGCCAAATTTATATCAAACTTGTCATCAATCCGAGATACCAATACTTATAGTGAACGCAAGATTAAGCCAAAAATCGATGAGTGGGTATCAGCTGTTCTCAGGTTTAATTGTAAATACACTTAAATTAGTTGATAAAGTTGCAGCACAAACACAGGCAGATGCGGATCGTTTTATTACACTTGGAGTATCAAATAAAGATATCTCGGTTGTTGGTAATTTAAAGTTTGATATTGATATACCTCAAAGTATTAAGGAGGAAGCCGAACCTCTGAGGCATGACTTTTCAGTTAGTCGTCCAATATGGATGGCTGCGAGTACTCATGATGGAGAAGAAGAAATTATTTTAAATGCCCACAAAAGTATTCTATCTACCCACCCAGATGCAATTTTAATACTTGCCCCAAGGCATCCAGATAGAGCAGATAAAATTTTCACAATGTGTAAAAAAATGGGGCTTCATACTACAAGACGTACAGAACAAGAATCATTTAGCGATCAACATAATGTTTTTTTACTCGATACGTTAGGAGAGCTTCAATTATATTATGCAGCATCTGAAATTGCTTTTGTTGGGGGAAGTCTAGTTAATACAGGGGGGCAGAATATGCTTGAGCCTGCTGCTTTGAATTTACCCCTGATTACAGGTCCTTATACGTATAATTTTTTAGAAGTTCGAAATTTACTTCTAGAAAGTGAAGCGTTGATTGTAGTTTCGAATTCTTTGGGATTATCAGAAAAAGTTATAGAATTAATTGGCGATGCTAATCTAAGGCATAGCATGGGCGAGCGTGCAAGAGCAGTTGTTTTAGCTAATAGGGGTTCTTCTGAGCGGGTAATCACTATGATAAAACCTTATTTGCTTTTAGAATGATGAACTTTTACGGTATGTTTACTTCTAATTTATTTTAAATAGGGTAAATAAAGCTGATTTTTGGATATACTATGGGTTGAGAGGTTAAAAAAATGAAAAAAATATTATTCAGTCTAACTATTTTCTTTACCGGCGTAACGCCAGGTATAGCATATGAATATCCGACAGAAGCAACAGTTCGTTATGTACTAAATTGCATGATAGCTTTAGGTGGCCAGACTGAGCCAAATCTATACACATGTTCTTGCCGGTATGATGCTACGCGAGAGCTTATGTCTTTCGATGATTATGACAGTGCTCTTACCTATGAAAGAAATAAAGCAATGCCAGGAGAGAAAGGCGGATTCTTTAGGGATAATGAACTAGGTGCCGAGTTATATGAGGTCTTACTCAAAACAAGAGACGCAGCGGACTCGAACTGTTTAGTTGTCAAACATGTTAAAAGCATAGAGCCTACGAGTAGATATTAAGATTACTAATTTATTTAGAACAAAATTTGAATATAAGGACTTTAATTTTCGCTCTTAGGAATCTAGCGTTATATCATGTGTTCCACTGAACGCATTCTTTTTGGTATCTGTTCCTTTTACAAGCATAGTCCCTTCTTTTTCAGGTATGAAGTAGAAACGTAGAGCAGGGTCCATACTCACTGAAAATGTTAATGATGCTTTAACAATGAGTTTCCCGTTGTAAGTAATTTCGATTGTATCAACGAAATGAGCAGGCGGTCTAACTCGTGAACCAATTTTTAATGGTGCCATTCCTGTGATATTAGGATGACGTATTTTTAATTGCATTAGATTAGGTTCACCAAGAACCACATCACCTACCACTTTCATTCTCATCTTTCCGAGTAACCTTTTTGATTCTTCGCTACCAGGCGGCGGTGGCGCGGAACATGCCCCTTTTGCCTTGATAAAGGATTTTGCCATGTAGAGTTCACCTGTATTTAATTCAGCGATTACACGAACATAATTGTGAGTATCGACACGAATACGCATTGCTAAATCAGCTTTACCACTGTCTGGGGTGAATTCGAAAGCTCCTACTAGTGGTATTGGGTTTTTATCAACGAAAATATGCATTTTCTTAATGTAGAGTTCATCTGTTTGCGGGATTTTTGTGTGTACTGAAATTGGAACCACCGTCGCATCTTCAGCCATATGGGGCACTTTTAATTCAAAAATTGTTTGATCTACACCCTCAATAATCTCTCTATCTTGGAAATTCTGTTTCCTAATATTTTCTTCCCAGGCCTGATCAGATAATTTCTGCCTCCAATCGGCTGGGGCGACATCAGCTTGTACAATCGATGTCATAAATAGCCCAACTATGAATCCAACAGTATATATTTTCATAATCCTTCTTATTCGCATGTTACATAAAACAAATCTTTAATTATGCTTTACCTAATATATTAGACGAAAACAGCCTCAAAAGACTCAATGATTTAGGGAGTATTTTACGCCCTACTTGCCGTAGGGCAAGAATAACATTAATTTACACGCTCTACCTCATAATTAAATCTATAGACACTACCTAAGATATTGTTTTTTTTGCTTAAAAAACCTCTTGCAAGGGATAGGAAAATTTCCTAGACTCGCAGTTGTAGTAATGGCTGTGAAGCGAGAAAAAGCAGTAATCAGGGAAGAGGCAAACTTAGGAATCACAGCAACTAAAAATAAGAAATTGTTGTCTGTATTTAGTTTTTAATAACAATAAATGTTGATGTAGTTTCGATCCAAAATTTTCAGGTAAGTTTAGAAAGTTTATTGATGCTTCATCGATTGAACTATTAGGGAAGATCCTAATTTCACACAAACAGGTAGAATAGGATTAAAAAAAATACAAACATGTATTTAATTGCTAAAACTTTACTTTGGCGTATCGATGGATATGTCATGTATATGTCTTTTTTCCAATTCCTTAACGCACCCTTTCAAGTTCAATCTAAATTTTCACATTCATATATACCGATTTTTAAAGCTCAATAGCACTTTATGATCTCGAGGTGCTGCTGAGCTGTTGTTACATTTTGAGATCACGCATGACAATCTATTTAATAGAGGAGGAGGTCATGAGTAAATTAATAAAGAAAATGCTCATTGCTATTTTAGCATTAGGTATTTGTGCACCAGCATTTGCGAATGATGAAGTTCGTAAACTGATTGCAAATCCTAATTATTGGGCTTTCCCTGGCGGTGACTACAACAACTGGCGTTATACCGAGTTGAATCAAATCAACACAAAAAACGCTAGCAAGTTGATGACTGCTTGGACTTTTTCAACTGGCCGTCTACAAGGTCATGAAGGTGGACCATTAGTATTACCATCAAGCGCAACAGGCAGAGCTGGTGATACTTTATACATC
This sequence comes from uncultured Legionellales bacterium, assembly GCA_913041115.1. Lineage (GTDB taxonomy): Bacteria > Pseudomonadota > Gammaproteobacteria > Eutrophobiales > Eutrophobiaceae > UBA11869. The sequence continues at coordinate 17,441 of CAJWIE010000021.1, forward strand.
CATTCTTCATTCCCTAATGACGTTTTTGCTATCGACTTGGATACACTTG
>CAJWIE010000022.1 GCA_913041115.1 uncultured Legionellales bacterium
AGACAGAGATATTTTACGTTGTAATCCACATGCTGTTGTTGAAGGTATTGCGATTGCCTGTTATGCCACCGGTGCAAGCGTTGGTTATAACTATTTGCGCGGTGAATTTTTAGATGAACCTTATAGACATTTTGAGAACGCACTAACAGAAGCTTACGACGAAGGTTTGTTGGGTAAGAAAATTTTAGGTAGCACAGTTAATGTCGATATTTATGCCACACTAGGTGCCGGGGCCTATATCTGCGGTGAAGAGACCGCGCTTTTAGAATCATTGGAAGGTAAAAAAGGCCAACCACGATTTAAACCTCCATTTCCGGCAAATTTTGGTTTATATGGCAGACCCACAACCATTAACAATACCGAGAGTTTTGCCTCAACACCGAGCATTATCCGTGAAGGTGGTGCCTGGTTTGCCAACTATGGCGTGCCAAATAGTGGCGGCACAAAATGTTTCTCAGTCAGTGGACATGTTAACCAACCCGGTAATTTTGAAATACCGCTAGGCGTTCCATTTTCAAAATTGTTAAAGATGGCGGGAGGAGTGCGTAACGGAAATCAGTTAAAAGCTGTGATTCCGGGCGGATGTTCGATGCCGGTATTACCTGGCGATGTCATGCTTGAAACAAGAATGGATTACGATTCGATAGCAAAAGCAGGTTCAATGTTGGGATCGGGCGCGGTGATTGTGATGGATGAGACGACATGTATGGTCAAAACATTAGAACGACTCTCGCGTTTTTATCATATGGAATCTTGCGGTCAATGCACGCCATGTCGTGAAGGGACAGGCTGGTTACATCGTATGTTACAGCGGATTCTTGCAGGCGAGGGCATGCCGGATGATTTAGATAAACTGGATGATGTTGCCAGTAAAATTGAAGGACGAACGATTTGCGCCTTTGGCGATGCAGCAGCCTGGCCGGTTCGAAGTTTTATTAAGTATTTTCGGGATGAGTTTCAATATTTTATTGATAACAAATGTAGTCTTGTTGAGGTTAAAAACTAAATAAAGTTTAAATACTATGTCAGAAGATAAAATTAAACTTGAAATAGATGGCCGTGAAATTAGTACGGATAAAGGGCAAATGCTAATCGAGGTTACAGATAAAAACGATATCTACATTCCTCGATTTTGTTATCACAAAAAGTTAACCATCGCTGCAAGCTGTAGAATGTGTTTAGTTGAAGTTGAAAAAGCACCAAAACCATTGCCCGCATGTTCAACCCCGGCGATGGATGGGATGAAAGTAAAAACACGCTCAAAAATAGCAATTCAAGCACAAAAATCTGTAATGGAATTCTTATTAATTAATCATCCGCTAGATTGCCCAATATGCGATCAAGGTGGTGAGTGTGAATTACAGGATTTAGCAATGGGATATGGTAGCGATGTTTCACGTTACCAGGAAAGAAAGCGTGTCGTGAGAGATAAAAATATTGGCCCGCTTATTCAAACAGATTTAACACGTTGTATTCATTGCACCCGTTGTGTACGTTTTGGCGAAGAGATTGCCGGTATCCGTGAATTAGGGGCAACTGGTCGTGGCGAAAATATGGAAATCGGGACTTATATTGAAAAAAGCGTGGTCTCCGAGTTATCAGGTAACGTCATTGACCTCTGTCCGGTCGGCGCACTCACTTCAAAACCGTTTCGTTATTCAGCAAGGACCTGGGAGCTTACTCAACGTCAGATGATTGCCCCTCACGATTCAGTGGGATCAAATATCAATCTTCATATTAAGGGTGACGTAGTAAAACGCGTTGTTCCCGCTGAGAATGAAGCAATCAATGAGACCTGGATTTCTGATCGTGACCGATTTAGTTATGAGGCAATTAATAGTCATGAACGGCTTCATTTCCCAATGATTAAACAACAAGGTATCTGGAAAGAGGTTGATTGGCAGGAAGCATTAAATCATATTCAGGAAAAATTAAACGGTATTCTTCATCATGCCGGACCCACACAATTCGGTATGCTGACATCAGCTTCATCAACACTTGAAGAATTGTATCTTTCTCAGAAACTAACCCGCGCATTAGGTTCGAATAATATTGATAGTCGCCTAAAACAAATTGATTTTTCTGATGAGAAAGATGCGCCACGTTTTCCCTGGTTGGGTCAATCAATTGTTGATTTTGAAGAAAACCAGGCGGCTTTATTAATTGGGGGTAATCTTCGTAAAGACCAACCAATTATTAACCATCGTCTACGTAAAGCCGCACTTAATGGAGCTTTGGTATCTGTTTTAAATCCTGTTGATTATGAATTTAATTTTCCGGTTCATCAAAAAATAATTTCATCACCCGCTGATATAATAAAAGAACTTAGTGGAATCTTAAAAGCAGTGACTAAATTAAGTAGTGAAAAGGTTGATTCAGTACTAAATAAAATTTTAGCTAATGTAATAGTAGAAAAAATCCATCAGGAAATCGCCAATTCACTTTTTAATAATGAAGATACTATTGTTTTACTCGGAAATTTTACAATAACCCATCCGCAGTTAGCGTTTTTGCGAACGCTTGCAGGTGAAATTACTAAATTAACCCATTCAAAATTAGGTTACTTATCAGAGTCTGCTAATAGTTCTGGCGTATGGTTAGCTGGCGCAGTTCCACATCGCCTGGCAGGTGGAAAAAAACTACAGAAAAATGGTTTAAATTGTCATGAGATACTTACTCACAAATTAAAATCCTATTTTTTATTAGGTGTTGAACCGGAATTGGATTGTTGGGACCCACGTATCGCAAAAAATGCGATGGAACAAGCTGAGCTCGTAGTTGCTCTAACCGCATTTCAAAGTGAAGCGTTTAATAATTATGCTGATGTATTATTACCTATTAGTACATTTGCAGAGACTTCAGGTACATATATAAACAACGAAGGTACAGTACAGCGTTTTAATGGTGCTGTTGCCCCGCAGGGTGAAGCAAGACCGACCTGGAAGGTACTTCGTGTTTTAGCAAATCATTTTAATTTGGAGGGGTTTGATTATGAGAGTTCAGCTGAGGTTTATGATGAGGCGATGAATACGATTGGGAAAATTAAAGGTGATAATATTGATAAGTGGAGAAAGACGGTAAGTAGCGGGCCTAAAAGGAAAGGGCTACAGCGTATCACCGAAACACCTATGAATATGGTTGATTCATTAACAAGACATGCAGAATCTCTACAAAAAACCAATGATATTGCTGATGGAGCGATACATATTAATTCAACTTTAGCGAAAAAGAATAAATTAACTGATGCTGATGATGCGAAGGTCGAGCAAAACGAAAAACAGGTCACGATGAAAGTGATCGTTGATGATAGAGTTCCGGATAATTGTGTGTTAATTCAATCTGCACACCCAAATCAGGTTCAATTAGGTGGCGCATTTGGCTCTGTTAAAATTGGGAAGCGATAGACTATGTTAGAGACGTTATTTCATTTAATCAGTCAATATATCTTGCTGCCATTAACATTGTTAATTATTCCAGTTAATTATCAGACTGAAGTCATGATCTTTTTGCAAACCGCGGTAAAAATTCTTGCAATTGTTATCCCTGTTTTGATTACTGTTGCGTATTTTACTTACGCTGAACGTAAGGTAATTGGTTTTATACAAGGACGCATAGGACCAAATCGCGTTGGTTTTTTTGGTTTTCGTTTATGGGGTTTGGGTCAACCTATTGCCGATGCAGTTAAATTAATTGTGAAGGAAATTGTAATTCCACTCAATGCAAATCGGTCATTGTTTATTATTGCCCCAATTTTATCACTTGCTCCAGCACTAGCAGCCTGGGCAGTTATCCCTTTTGATGATACGAAAGTTTTAGCAGATATTAATGCCGGGCTTTTATATGTTTTAGCGCTTACTTCATTAGCCGTCTACGGTGTGATTATCGCGGGTTGGGCATCGAATTCTAAATACGCTTTTCTTGGCGCGATGCGTTCTGCCGCACAAATTGTCGCCTATGAAATTGCTATGGGATTTGCATTAGTCGGGGTATTGATCGCGGCAGGGAGTCTAAATCTAGGTGAAATTGTTAACGCGCAATCAGGTAGCGCCATTCATTGGTTTTGGTTACCGCTACTTCCGTTGTTTGTTATTTACTTTATTTCAGGTGTGGCGGAAACAAATCGAGCGCCATTTGATGTTGCCGAGGGGGAATCAGAAATTGTTGCCGGTTTTCATGTTGAATACAGCGGTATGGCATTTTCGGTTTTCTTCATGGCTGAATATGCAAATATGATTTTAATTGCTGTGCTTTCTGCATTACTGTTTTTTGGTGGTTGGTTATCACCATTTCAGGGGGTTACTTTTCTTGAAGATTTTTTTAGCTGGGTACCGGGGATGTTTTGGTTGTTAGCGAAAACCTCTGTTTTTATGTTCTTATTTTTGTGGTTCCGGGCAACATTTCCACGTTATCGTTATGATCAAATTATGCGTCTCGGTTGGAAAGTATTTATCCCAATCACAATTGTTTGGTTAATTGTTATCTCTGTATTAGTGGTGGCAAATATACCACCTTGGTTTAGTTAATGTCGGGGTGACTAAAGTATGAATAAAATTAAACATTATTTTAACAGCTTATTTCTTTTTGAGTTAATGAAGGGTTTATATCTGACAGGACGTCATTTGTTTAAACGTAAAATTACCGTTCAATACCCGGAAGAAAAAACACCCCAGTCGCATCGTTTCCGTGGATTACATGCTTTAAGGCGTTACCCTAATGGTGAGGAACGTTGTATTGCCTGTAAATTATGCGAGGCTGTTTGTCCGGCAACAGCAATTACTATCGAGTCTGAGCAACGTGAAGACGGAAGTCGACGAACTACACGTTATGACATCGATCTGACTAAATGTATCTTTTGTGGTTTTTGTGAAGAGTCTTGTCCGGTTGATTCGATTGTTGAGACAAGGATATTTGAATATCACGGTGAAAAACGTGGTGATTTGTTACTCACTAAATCACAGCTTTTAGAAATAGGCGATAAACATGAAAAAGAAATTGCAGCTGACCGTCAGCAGGATGCTAAGTTTCGGTAGTTTTGAATAATTTAATTAAATAAATATTAAATAATGACACAAATAATATTTTACATTTTTGGTGCAATGCTGCTTTTATCAGCAACCATGGTTGTGGTAATTAAAAACCCAATCCATGCTGCTCTTTTTCTTGTGCTCTCGTTTTTTTCATCAGCTGCTGTTTGGCTACTATTAAATGCAGAATTTTTAGCGATAGCTCTGGTATTAGTCTATGTTGGCGCTGTTATGGTATTGTTTTTATTTGTCGTTATGATGTTGGATATTAATCTTTCTACATTCAAAGACGGGTTTGCACGTTATTTTCCATTAGGAATTATTATCGCACTTTTAATGGTCGTTGCGATGGGAATGATTGTTGGTTCAGATTATTTTGCAACGGATACCTACAAACAAATTGATACCTCAATGACCTCAAGCAATACTAAGTTGCTTGGATACGCAATTTACACAGATTATCTTTATCAGTTTGAGATTGCCGGTGCAATTTTATTAGTTGCCATTATTGCTGCTATTTCACTGAGTATGAGTAAATCAAAAATTACCAAATCAACACATCCAAACGAACAAGTATCAGTTAAAAAGGAAGATCGTTTGCGCGTTGTTAAGATGAAAACCGAGAAGAAGGAAGAATAGCTAATGATTACTTTACCTGAAGTATTATTACTAGGAACCTTATTATTTTGTATTAGTGTTGCCGGAATTTTTCTTAATCGAAAAAATGTACTGATTCTATTAATGTGTATCGAATTAATGTTACTTTCGGTTAATATTAATTTTATCGCATTTTCTCATTTCCTGGGCGATATTCATGGCCAGGTATTTGTCTTTTTTATTCTTACAGTGGCTGCTGCAGAATCTGCAATTGGACTTGCCATCTTGGTTGTTATGTTTCGTAACCAGGATACGATTAATGTTGACGAACTCAATAGTATGAAGGGATAACGTATGATTAATCATATGGAAACAATTTATCTCTCTATTGTGTTGGCCCCATTATTTGGTTCGTTAGTTGCCGGTTTATTTGGCAGGGCTATCGGTAGAGCTGGTGCGCATTGGGTTACAATCATCGGCGTTGCCATATCAAGTATTCTTTCCATGCTAGCGTATAAGCACCATATTATAGATGGCGCGCCAGATTATAATCAGACCCTTTACACTTGGCTAACCAGTGGTGGTATTGATTTTCAGATTGGTTTTTTAATTGACCCACTTTCAGTGACAATGATGGTTGTAGTTAGTTTTGTCTCATGGATGATTCATATCTACACCATTGGCTATATGCATGATGACCCTGGTTACCAACGTTTTTTTAGTTATATTTCCTTGTTTACTTTTGCTATGTTGATGTTGGTAATGTCGAATAATTTTTTACAATTATTCTTTGGCTGGGAAGCGGTTGGTTTAGTTTCTTATTTATTAATAGGATTCTGGTTTAAAAAAGAGAGCGCTATTTTTGCTAATCTGAAGGCATTTTTGGTTAACAGAGTAGGGGATTTTGGTTTCTTATTAGGTGTTGCCGCAATATTAATGTATTTCAATACATTGGATTACGTTGAAGTTTTTAATAATGTCGAACAACACAAAAATACAACTATCACACTTTTCAATGGTGAATCCTGGTCGGTAATGACTGTGATTTGTCTTAGTTTATTCATCGGCGCGATGGGTAAATCAGCACAATTCCCATTGCATGTCTGGTTGCCCGATTCGATGGAAGGCCCGACTCCTATCTCTGCGCTTATTCATGCAGCAACGATGGTGACTGCAGGTATCTTTATGGTTTCCAGAATGTCGCCATTATTTGAGTTATCTGTAACCGCATTAAATTTTATTTTAGTGATTGGTGCAGTTACTGCATTATTTATGGGATTTCTTGGTCTCGTTCAAAATGATATTAAACGTGTTGTCGCTTATTCAACTTTATCGCAGTTAGGTTATATGACTGTCGCATTAGGTGCATCTGCTTATGCTGCAGCAATGTTTCATCTTGTTACCCATGCTTTTTTTAAAGCGCTCTTATTTTTAGCAGCGGGGGCTGTGATTATTGTTATGCATCACGAGCAGGATATGAGAAAGATGGGTGGACTGTTTAAATATATGCCAATTACTTGCCTGACTTGTTTAATTGGGACACTTGCATTAATTGGGTTTCCAGGTACATCCGGCTTTTTTTCAAAAGATATTATTATTGAAGCGGTCCATCATTCATCATTGCCGGCATCTGATTTTGCCTATTACGCTGTATTATCAGGTGTTTTTGTGACCGCTTTATATAGTTTCCGTCTATTTTTTATGACCTTTTTTGGAAAAGAAAATATGAAAAGAGATGTCTGGAAAAACTTACATGAGGCACCAGCTGTTGTGACTCTCCCATTAATAATTCTTGCAATACCATCATTGTTACTCGGGATTTTTTTAGTCGAACCATTATTAATGGGGGATTATTTTGGAAGCGCTATTTATGTTTCTTCTGAGCATGATGTATTATCAAAAATTGCAACGGGATATCATGGCACGTTTTCTTTTATTACCCATGCATTTTTATACCCACCTGTTTATTTAGCTTTCTTGGGATTATTTGTTGCCTGGTTATGCTATATCAAGTACCCCTCTCTTCCTGAAAAACTAGTTAATCATATTGGATTTATTTATCAGATACTTATTAATAAGTATGGATTTGATGAGTTTAATCAAGTTGTTTTTGCTGGTGGCGTTAGAAAGATAGGCAATTTTCTATCTCAGGTTGGTGATGTTAAGTTAATCGATGGCGCACTGGTTAATGGTTCTGCTAAAAGTGTCCGTCTATTTTCAAATACGATTCGCCATATTCAGTCAGGCTATCTTTATCACTATGCATTCGCGATTATTATTGGATTACTTTTGTTGATAGTTATTTTTGTGCATGAGGTATTGAGTTAAGTAAAATGAATTTAGATAACCTACCAATTTTAAGTATCTTGATTTGGTTGCCAATTTTGGGGGGTGTCTGGTCTCTAATTATCGGCGACCAAGAAGAGAGAGTAGTCAAACGTTTTTCCTTTCTTATTAGTTTTGTAACTTTTTTATTATCGGTCTTACTTTATTACCAATTTGATAATAGTTTTTCAGGAATGCAGTTTATCGAGGAATTATATTGGATTGAGTCTTTTTCTATTAAATACCATCTTGGTGTCGATGGCATTGCCTTACCACTTATTATGTTGACAACTTTTACTACAATTCTTGTGGTGATGGCTGCATGGGAAGTGATTGATAAAAATATTTCCTATTATATGTGCGCCTTTCTTATACTTACCGGTTTAATGAACGGTGTTTTTGTTGCACTTGATAGTATTTTATTTTATGTATTTTGGGAGTCTATGCTTATCCCTATGTTTTTAATTATTGGTATTTGGGGTGGGCCTAATCGTGTCTATGCCACAATTAAATTTTTTCTTTATACGTTTTTTGGTTCCGTATTTATGTTGGTTGCACTCCTTTACTTATATTCTATTACCGATAGTTTTAATATTCAGGTTTTACAGGAAGCCTCAATAGGACTAACAGCACAAAAATTAATCTTCATCGCTTTTTTCTTAGCATTCGCAGTCAAAATTCCAATGTGGCCAGTACATACCTGGTTACCTGATGCTCATGTTGAAGCACCTACTGGTGGTTCGGTGGTGTTGGCTGCGATTATGTTGAAAATGGGTGGCTATGGTTTTCTTCGGTTTAGTTTGCCTATTGCTCCTGACGCAAGTCTTTTCTTTGCTGATGCGATGATTGCGCTTTCATTGATAGCCATTGTCTATATTGGTTTTGTTGCACTTGTTCAAGAGGATATGAAAAAATTAATTGCTTATTCATCGATTTCACACATGGGTTTTGTCACTTTAGGTTTTTTTATTCCATTTGGTATTTTTGCTGCAACAAATTCAAACGCTGGCGCAGTAATGGGGATGGAAGGCGCGATGATGCAAATGATATCCCATGGTTTTATTTCGGCCGCGATGTTTTTATGCGTTGGCGTGATGTATGACCGATTACACAGCCGTATGATTAAAGATTATGGTGGCGTTGTGAATAGTATGCCGTATTTTGCTGCTTTTATGATGTTATTTGCAATGGCAAATTCTGGATTACCAGGAACATCAGGATTTGTCGGCGAATTTTTGGTGATACTGAGTAGTTTTAAATTAAGTTTCTGGATTGCATTTACTGCTGCGCTAACGTTGATACTTGGAGCTGCTTACACCTTATGGATGTATAAGCGCGTTGTTTTTGGCGAAGCAATAAGAGAGGAAGTATTAGAGTTAAAAGATATTGATGCAAGGGAGACATTCATACTTTTTTTACTTGCGAGCGTTGTATTGTTATTTGGTATTTGGCCGGCACCACTATTTGACGTTATGCACGTTTCTATAGAACAACTTATCCAACATATTTCGCAAACGAAAATATTATAGAAGATAAACTATGAGAACAGATTTAATTTTGCTAATACCAGAGATTACATTACTTGTAATGGCTTGTTTAGTTTTAGTTGTCGATGCTTTTAGTAAGGATCCATTACATAAAGTAACTTATTGGATGGCTCAGCTGAGTTTATTGCTTACTTTTATTACGGTGATTTATTACAGTCCAGATTATTCATATATCGCATTTAACGGTAGTTTTGTTAGCGATATGATGAGTGTTTTACTTAAAGCTTTCATCTGCGCAATTACCATTGTTGTTTTTTTCTACTCTTATGAGTATTTAAAAGAAAATGAATTATTAAAAGGCGAGTATTTTATTCTTGGGCTATTTGCTGTACTTGGTATGATGGTTATGTCTTCGGCCTATCATTTACTTTCAATCTACCTTGGGCTTGAATTACTTTCACTTTCATTATACGCAATGGTGGCAATGCAGCGTGAATCAACATTTGCAACAGAGGCTGCAATAAAATATTTTGTATTAGGTGCATTGGCATCTGGTATGTTGTTGTATGGTATTTCAATGATTTATGGTGTAACAGGCTCTCTGCAATTTACTGATATTGTTGACACTATTAATAGTGGAACTATCGATAAGGTATATCTTGTCTATGGTATGATTTTTTTAATTGTTGGTATGGCTTTTAAATTGGGAGCGGCGCCTTTTCATATGTGGGTTCCAGATGTTTATCAAGGCGCACCAACTTCCGTTACATTATTTATCAGTAGTGCACCAAAGCTTGCTGCCTTTGCTATGGCAGTACGTATTTTATCTGATGGGCTCTCACCACTTATTGAAGACTGGCAATCTATTTTGAGTGTATTAGCAATTTTATCAATGGCTGTAGGTAATATAATTGCAATTGCACAAACAAATATAAAACGCATGTTAGCCTACTCTACCATTGCGCACGTGGGCTATTTGTTTCTTGGTCTTATTGCAGGAACAGCCTCGGGTTTTGCTGGTTCTATGTTTTATATTATCAGTTATGCATTTATGAGTATGGGTACATTCGGGATGATAATTTTATTAGGACGTTATGATTTAGAAGCTGACAGCCTAGACGATTTTAAAGGCTTATTTCTGCGTAATCGTTGGTTTGCTTTTATTATGCTTTGCCTCATGTTTTCTATGGCAGGCGTACCCCCATTTCTCGGTTTTTGGTCAAAATGGTTTGTATTAAAAGAGCTTATTGCATCAGGGTTTATTGAGTTGGCAGCAATTTCAGTCTTTTTCTCAATTATTGGTGTTTATTATTATCTTCGAATCGTCAAACTTATGTATTTTGATGAGCCAGAAACAATGAGTGCGATAAAGGCGACACAGCAGATGCGAGTAGTATTAACGATTAATGGGATACTAATACTACTTATTGGGCTTGCACCAAATTCATTAATGCACATTTGTCTATCAGCATTTTCTGGGTAGTTTTAGCGATTTAAAAAAAGATTTTACAAGCTATTTTGTGTAGTTTGATATCTGTTATGTAAGTACTATTCTGCTAGCCAATAATTGACCTACTTCTATCGGATGATTATTTTTGATATCAGGTAACCACGATAATTTTTCTTTCTGAAACAAGAGAATTACAGTTGAACCCATATTAAACCGACCAAATTCTTCCCCTTGATTTAATTCAATAGAATTTTCGGTGTATTCGGTAACTGTAAGTTTACGTTTTTTACTTGGCGTAATCTCACCCAACCAAACTGTTTCCATACTACCAACAAGAACTGCCCCAATCATAATTTGTGCCATCAGCCCAAGTTGTGTTTCGAAAATACTAATGAAACGTTCATTCCGGGAAAATAATTGCTCAACATTTTCAACGCCTATTCTATTTACTGGAAACAAATTACCCGGTACATAAATTGATTTTATTAATCGACCAGTAATCGGCATATGAATACGGTGATAATCGTGCGGTGATAAATAGAGTGTTGCAAAGCAGCCATTTAAAAAAATATCAGCAAGACCCGCATCACCCCCTAAAAGTTGCTCCAAGGTATAGTTCTTATTTTTAGCCTGCAGTAATTGATATTTATTAATGTAGCCTATTTGACTAATCGCTCCATCAACAGGTGAAAGAATAAAATCATCATCAATTATCTGCTTTCTTGCATCTTTTTTAAGTTTTCTTGTAAAAAAAACATTAAAAGATTTGTAATCCTCAGGATTTTCTCGCTCAGCTATACTCATATCAACATGAAAGGTATGAATAAATAGTCTAATTAAGAGATTTTTAAATGGTTTAAACTCTATTCGAGTTAGAAGATACATAAGTCTTGATAATGCGTGCTGAGGCATACAATGGAGTAATGTAATCTTTAGATATTTTAGCATGTTATCAAGTTCCGAGATTTTATAATTTATATTTTATGATGTTGTTAATATGTACTATTACTTCGTTTTCTAATGGCTGCCGTTACTGGTATTTGAGTTCCATCTGAAAAACTAAAGATGAATACTGGCGCATCACCTATCTTTAATGGTGTTTTAGGGTTAAATAGCATTAAATGATAATCTCCCGGCGATAGTTTAATGGTTGATTTTGATGGTATTTCTAATGTGGGATGTCTTTCCATACTTGCGATATCATTTTTAACGATACTACGATGAATTTCAATCGAAGAAAATAAAGAGCATGAGATTGAAGTTAGAGATACCGGTATTTCGGAATTATTTTTCAATGTAACATATGCTACTAAAACAGATATTGTTGGCGGAGCCTCACTTATCCATAGATCGGTAATATCGACTTTTAGGTTATTTTCTGCTAGAACAATATTTATATTTAAAAACAGAGTAAATATTAAACCACTAATTTTCTTCATCAATAAACCTTTTTATATTTTTAAATTGATCGATTATTTTCTCTGATTGATGAGGAGGTGATAGTTTCGTAACCAGACGCATTTTCGGGTCTATAACAAAAATTGATGCTGAATGGTCAACTAAGTAGTTTTCATTTTCTTTATTGTAATAATATGCAATACCAATTTGCCCTATTAAACTATTTTCATTTTTTGGTTCATCGTGTAGCCCAATAAAATCTTTATTAAAATAAGACACATAAGATGATAATTTATTAGTAGTATCACGTTCTGGATCAACAGTAACAAATATTATCTGGATATCTTCAAACTCAACGACAAGTTTTTGATAAACATCAGCCATCACTGACATTGTAATAGGGCAAATATCCGGGCAGTTTGTATAGCCAAAAAAAACAAATGACCATTTACCACTCATCTGATTTAATCCAAAGACTTTATCATTATGATCTTCGCTACTGAAATCTTTTATCCGTTTTGGATTTGGCCAGAATAAGCCCTGAGCTACTGCATTTTGCTCAAGTCGATTTTGCGATTGTTTTAGGGAGATATAAAACCCCGTCCCCGCCGCTAAAATCACAAGAACAGCCATTACTGGGATCAAAAATTTACTATTACTAAGTTTTGTCAGCATTTTGTGATTATACTAGAGAAATTCAACTATTGCCGACGAACTCTTTTTTTTTCTATATAATGCCCATAAAAATTCATCAAATTTCTAATTATTCAAACTAATATAAAATCAATAATTTATATCGACAGAAGCGAGGTTATTTACACTTACAAAAATGGATATTCTAAGCTCGTTTAATTATTGGGCGGTTATTATTTTAATGATGATTGGTTTTTATATCATTATTGCAAATAATAATCTCGTAAAAAAGATTATTGGAATTAATATATTTCAGACATCGATATTTATTATGTTTATTTCTATGGGTAAGGTCGTAGATGGAACAGCCCCAATATTAAACGACTTAAATACATTATATTCGAGTCCATTACCACATGTACTAATACTAACAGCAATTGTTGTAGGTATTTCTACAACAGCACTAGGACTTGCGATTATTATTCGTATTCATACTGCGTTTGGTACGATTGAGGATGATAAAATACAACAGGAGATCAAGTGATTATTTCGCAGTTACCCGTATTGCAAGTTATCCTACCATTAGCTGCTGCTCCACTTTGCGCCATTTTACATCATCGTATTTTAGCATGGGCATTAACTTTACTCGTAAGTTTAATTTCACTTTGTTTTTCATACATGTTGTTAAACCAGGTATTAATCGAAGATACAATTACTTATGCAATGGGAGGATGGGTTGCGCCTTGGGGTATTGAATACTACATAGATAAGTTGACAGCTTACATGTTGTTAATTGTTAATGGCATTACTGTCCTTGTATTACTTGGCGCACGTGAGATCGTTGAGAGTGATATAGCCTCAGATCGTATTTATTTATTTTATACTGCCTTTTTATTAAATCTTACCGGTTTACTAGGTGTTATTACTACCGGAGATGCATTTAATCTTTTTGTTTTTATTGAGATTGCATCGTTGTCATCATACGCAATGATTAGTCTTGGAAGAGATAAACGCAGTTTATATGCTGCTTTTAAATATCTAATTTTTGGTACTGTTGGCGCTAGTTTTATATTAATTTCTGTTGGATTACTTTATGTTGTTACCGGCACATTAAATATAGCTGATTTATCTCAACAATTGACCAATACTGAGAATACCCCAACAATAACCACTGCATTTGTATTTTTTATTATTGGAATAGGCATAAAAGCAGCAATTTTCCCTCTACATTTATGGTTACCGGATGCTTATACCTATTCACCATCAATTGTCTCAACATTTCTGGCCGGAACAACGACTAAAGTCTTTATTTATGTATTAATAAGATTTATTTATTCACTGTATGGTTATGAGTTTAGTTTTTTTACTGAATCATTCCATTATCTATTAATGCTTTCTGCATCAGGCGCAATACTTTACGGGTCATATCTTGCAATTAAGCAGGATAGTTTGAAACGTATATTGGCATATTCCAGTATTGCGCAAATTGGTTACATGGTTTTAGGTATTGCACTAATAACGGAGCTTGGACTTATGGCAAGTCTAGTCCATATTCTTAACCATGCCTTTATAAAGGTTGGCCTATTTTTAGCTGTGACAGCAATTATTTATTCTTATAACACGGATTCAATAGAAAAGTTAGCGGGAATTGCTAAAACGTCACCATTTATATTTGCGTTATTTATAATTTCGGGATTAAGTTTAATCGGAGCACCACTAACTTCAGGTTTTATTAGTAAATGGTATTTAATTAAAGCTTCTCTCGAGGCCGACTACTGGATTTTTGTTTCTATCATTGTTATTTCATCTGTGATGGCAATAATCTATATTGGACGCATTATTGAGACAGCGTATTTTAAGCCCTCAGCTAAGCAGACTGCTACACTTGATCTTGATAAAAAAAGACCTTATTTATTATTTTTATCATTAGTAGTTATTAGTTTTATTAATATCTATTTTGGAATAGAGACTTCGCTTAATGTTGATATGGCTTCCCAAATTGCCAATGAGTTAATAAATAAATAGAAATGAATAATCAGTTACTTATTTTAGCTGCATTATTATTACCAGTTGTTGGTGTATTATTTATCTCACTAACAAAAAAGAATATCAATCTAAGAGAAACCTCTACGCTAATCGTATCGATGGCGTTGATATATGTTGTTTATTCGCTTCTACCAGATGTTTTAAATGGTGTATATCCTGAATTATATTTGTTCAATGTAACTTCTGGCTTATCAATACATTTTCAGATTGAGCCACTTGGAATGTTGTTTGCTTGTGTTGCTTCATTTTTATGGTTCATCAATTCTATTTATTCAATTGGCTATATGCGCACTAATGAATATAAAAATCAAACACGTTTTTATATTTATTTTGCTTTAGCAATCGCAAGTACCATCGGTATTGCTTTTTCAGCAAACTTATTTACTTTATTTATTTTTTATGAGTTTCTGACATTAACAACTTACCCATTAGTTACGCACAAGGAAACTGACGAGGCAAAGCGAGCCGGGCGCATTTATCTTGGCATTTTACTTGCTACATCGATATGTTTGTTTTTACCGGCAATCATCTGGACTTATCATCTGACTGGTACGATTAACTTTACCCCTGGTGGTGTATTCGATGGCCATCAAGAACCTACAGTTATAGTTATTTTACTAATTATTTTCGTCTATGGTATTGGTAAAGCCGCACTTATGCCCGTTCATCGATGGTTACCCTCTGCAATGGTTGCCCCGACTCCGGTAAGTGCATTGCTACACGCAGTTGCTGTTGTTAAAGCAGGTGTTTTTAGTGTGGTTAAAATTATTATCTATATATTTAGCCCAGCATTATTATCTGACACTATTGATGTAAATATATTACTCTATCTTGCTGGTACGACAATTTTGATAGCTTCAATTATTGCCTTACGCTCTGATAATCTCAAACGAAGATTGGCGTATTCAACAATTAGCCAGTTGTCTTATGTAATACTTGCAACAGCACTATTAGTTCCCATTTCTATTGCGGGAGCTGTGCTACATATTCTTGTTCATGCTTTCGGCAAAATTACATTATTTTTTGCTGCAGGTTCCATTTATACAACAACAAAGAAAACAGAAGTCAGCCAATTAAATGGCATTGGGAAATCTATGCCTTGGACGATGCTGGCATTTGCAATTGGAAGTTTATCGATGATTGGAATACCGCCAACAGCAGGATTTTTGAGTAAGTGGTTTATTTTGCAAGGAGCACTTAATATTCAATCATGGTTTGCAGTCTCTATAATTGTAATTAGCACACTATTGAATGCCGCCTATTTTTTACCTATTATTTACATTGCCTTTTTCCGGGATTCCGGAATAAAAAACGATCAAGGATACCATGAGTCACCATTTCCGATTGTTTTTGCAGTTTTTAGCACAGCGTGCATTACAGTTATCTTATTTTTCTTTCCGGAAATTCCTCTGCAACTTATTAGGTTGTTAATAGGGGCTGACATATGAAGAAGAATTGGTTTTACAAAAAAGACACCATCAAGAAGTTTCGTATTTTCTCACTAGCTGTTCTCGGGCTAGTTGTATTAACAGAATCTTTTACTGTATTGCATCCTCATTTTGTTATTGAAAGGATATTTGGATTTTATGCGATTTTTGGGTTTTTATCCTGTGTTGGACTAATTATTTTTGCGAAGTTTCTAGGTTTTTTAATTAAACGTAAGGATGATTACTATGATGTGTAGTATTTTTCATCCCGGTCTATTATTAATTATTTCTGGATTACTGATTCCGTTTTTCCAAGGTTCTAAGAGAACTTTATTTATATTAATTATTCCTTGCATCTCATTATTTAATATATGGAATATGCCATTTACTGATGATTGTTCTTTTCAATACCTAGGTTATGAATTAATTCTAATTAATTTAGATTCTTTAAGCCGACTTTTTATTACTGTATTTATGATTACAGTTTTTACTGCTGGATTTTTTTGCTGTAAACAAGCGACTTCAACCGAACTCTCTGCTGCGTATGTTTATGCTGGTAGCGCTACGTCAGTAGTATTAGCGGGTGATCTAATAAGTCTTTTTATATTTTGGGAACTTATGGCACTTGCGTCAACATTACTGATATGGTCATCAAAAAATGAAAAGTCATATAAAGCTGGAATGCGTTATATTTCTATTCATCTTCTAGGTGGTGTTATCTTGATGTGCGGAATAGCTGGTTATGCTTATGAGACTCATTCAATTTCATTTACGTATATTCAGCTTAACAGTTTGTCGGCTTGGTTAATTTTATGTGGTTTCTTATTAAACGCAGGCGCACCCCCGCTTACTGCTTGGTTAGCAGACGCTTATCCTGAAGCATCTTATAGTGGCATGGTATTTTTAAGTGCCTTTACAACAAAAACAGCAGTGTACGTACTTCTGAGAGGATTTCCCGGGACAGATCTGCTGGTCTATATTGGTTTGTTTATGATTTTTTACGGGATTATTTATGCATTA
>CAJWIE010000023.1 GCA_913041115.1 uncultured Legionellales bacterium
ATTTCTGTAAAAAATCAAATACGTCAAATCAATGAGAAAAGTAATCTGATTGATGTAGCGATGCTAGATAACAAATTAGGTTATATTTTTGCAGATGCCGCTAATGACCTTATTAAACAAGCGAATATTAATTCCAATCAAGTAGCAGCTATAGGAAGTCATGGTCAAACGATTCTGCATGTACCAACGATTACAGAAAAAACATCAATTCAAATTTCTGATCCAAACATTATTTGCGCCCAAACAGATATTGTCACTGTAGCAGATTTCAGACGAATGGATATGGCTTTTGGCGGTGAGGGAGCGCCGCTTGCTAGTTCATTTCATAAATATCAATTCAAAGAAAGTGATGAATCAGTAGTGGTATTAAATATTGGTGGTTTTGCTAACGTTACTTTGTTACCTTGCGATAAGAATAAAATTATTGGTTTTGATACAGGTCCGGGCAATGCATTGCTTGATGATTGGATTAGACAAAATAAAAATGTTGAATATGATAAAGATGGCATTTGGGCAAACTCAGGTAAAGTAGATAATGAATTACTCGAACTATTACTCAAAGATAAATATTTTTCACTTTCCATACCAAAAAGCACGGGAAGAGAATATTTTAATTTAGAATGGTTAAAAACTAATTTAAATAAGTTAAATAAAGAATTACCTGCAGAAACTATACAAGCTACTCTGTTAAAACTAACCGCAGTTACAATTACTGATGCTATCAAACAGTATGCTAATGGATTCACTAAAGTGCTTGTTTGTGGTGGTGGAGTTAATAATCCGTTGCTTATAAAAAATATACAAGGACTATTAGCTAATATTAAAGTAACGACTACATCAGAATATGGATTATCCCCCGATTGTATTGAAGCAGTTACTTTTGCATGGCTTGCAAAAAAACGTTTAGATAATAAATCAGCAAATATACCCGACGTTACCGGCGCAAATAAAAACGTGATACTAGGCGGTGTATACGCGCCAAATAAAGAAAAAGATTAGCAAAAAATAATTCTTTAAGCAGAAAAAGATGAACCACAACCGCAGGTTGTTGTCGCATTTGGATTGCGTATAACAAATTGTGCGCCTTCCATGCCTTCTGAATAATCTATTTCAGCACCAGATAGATACTGAAAACTCATTGGGTCAACTAGTAACTTAACACCTTCATTTTCAATAACAGTATCACCCTCTCCAATTTTCTCGTCAAAAGTAAACCCGTATTGAAATCCTGAACACCCACCTCCAGAAATAAAAACACGTAACATAAGTGCGTCATTTCCTTCGTCTTGAATAAGCTCTTTAACCTTACTGGCCGCAGCTACACTAAAAATTAATGAAGGTGCTGTCTCTTCTGCCAAATTCATAAATAAATTACCAATTATTTATTCGCTAACTTCGCTATAATTCAACTCTAAACCAACCTCGTCCTCTGGTTTGGCCGGAGTATGAACAAGCTTCCCATTCACTTCTGCCCCAACTGAAAGCTCTACCAAATTATAATAAACATTACCTTTTATTTTTGCATTAGACAATAACTCGACGTGTCTACTTCCATGCACATCGCCGTTTACTATGCCGTTAATCACGATATAAGGTGAACGTATTTCCCCCTCAATTTCTCCATACTCGCTCTGCGACAAAAGTGAACTACCGTCATTTTCCCCAATAACTTTGCCTTGTATTTTCCCGTCGATATGAACACCACCTGAGAATTTAAGCTCACCCTGAATTTCCGTATTCTGCCCAATCAAACTATCAATACGGGTAGTTTTTTTTTGTTTAAATTTTTTTAATAATTTATCTAACATCTGCTAATCTTCCTATTTAACCTTTTTTTTAAGCATCTCCTGTACGCCATTCAAAGACTCTATGAAGCCTTAATTTTTCGCCATCATGTTGTTTTAGATCAACCAAAACTCTTAAAGGTTCAAATCCATCTGGTAAATTTAAATTACCCTCAACTCGCTCAAAATTCCTAATCTTTATTATATCTTTATGCTCTGCTCCAGCGCTAATCTTATTTAATCCCAAAGTTCGAAAACCAGATTTATCGCTTCCCTCTACCGTCATATCAACGGACACCTCCGCTACTTTATCACTTTTCCCAATATTGGTTAATACTAATTTATACTTAAAAAAACCTTTTTTATGGGTAGCTTCTATATGTAAACCTTGAATATTCAAGCCCCTAGAGTATGAGCTTGCTGTTATTATACCCTGGTAGAATGTTAATTCTCTCCTTAAATTAAAAACCTTATCCTGTAATGATTTAATTTCGTTTTGTAGACTTATAGATGTTTCGTTGTCAACATTAGCTAGACGTTCAAGTTTTAAAATCTGTTTTCTTAATTCTTTATTTTGTTTTTTTAAATTTAAGTTCTCGCCCAAAAGTAAGTTTATATCATGCGCTTGGGACAATTGTGTCCTAATAGCATTAAAACGAGGGTTATCATATAAATACCAAATGGCAACAAAAACAACTATTGTAAAAAAAATAACATAATGTGTAGGTCTAAAACGAGGATTCTTTTTTACAATATGTTTAAGCATAATCATAAAATAGCCAGATCTAGTTATTCGACTCGGGAAGTATTAATCCTCTTTCTTCATCAAAACCAAACATCAGATTCATATTTTGTATCGCCTGTCCCGCTGCGCCTTTAATTAAATTATCAATAACAGACAAAATTATCATTTTGCGTGGCTTCTCATTATTAAAATGAAATCCTATATTACACATATTCGTCATTTTAACAGTTTTTGTTTCTGGACATGATCCTTCAGATAAAACATTAACAAATTTTTCTTGTAAATAAAAATTAGTGTAGTGATTACGTATTTCATCTTTGCTAACAATTGTGTCGACATATATAGTCGCATGAATACCTCGATGCATTGGAACTAAATGTGGAGTGAATACAAGGTTAATATCATCTCCTAAACTAATATCATTCAAGATTTGTGAAATCTCCGGTAGATGTCTATGGGTAAATACGCCATAAGCTTTAAACGATTCAGTAAAATCAGAAAACTCTTTTGAAAGTACTGCTTTTCGACCCGCGCCACTTACCCCGGATACCGCATTCGCAATAATCCTTTTCGTGTCAATCAATCCGTTTTTAATTGCTGGTAATAAACCAAGCACAATAGCGGTTGGATAACATCCAGGGTTTGCTATGAGATTGGCCTTGATTATTAGGTCCCGATTGAATTCGGGCAGCCCATATACAGCGTCTTTCAAAAGCTCTGGGCAAGCATGTTTTTGCTTGTACCAACGTTGCCAGATTTCAGGGGATTGAATCCTGAAATCTGCCGATAAATCAATAACACGACAACCCTGTTCAATAAGAGCAGGAATATAATGCATAGCAGTTGCGTTAGGTGTAGCAAAAAAAACAAGGTCACATGAATAGAGATTGTCACTATCATGGCCAACGAAACTAAGATCAAATTGGCCTAGCGAAGGAAAAACATCTGTTAAGAGTTCTCCTTTTCTTGTATTTGAAGTAACAACAGCAACTTCGACGCTATCGTGCAATGATAGTAATCGAAGCAATTCTTCTCCTGTATAACCGGTTGCGCCAACAATACCTATACGAATCATTTTCTTAGTGACAAACCCTCAAATAATAAAAATCTATCTAAATTATAATTTAAATAATACTTAGTGACTGGCAAATAAAAAAGCGGCCGAAGCCGCTTTGAATTCAATTTTTTATAATTATTATTATTACGAATTTGCTGCATAAACAACAAATTCGGTTCTGAGATTAAAGCTAGTTGGTATACGTGTCAAGAAATCAATTACTGTATTTCAACAACAAAAAATAATAAGATTTAGACATAATTATATTATAAGTTACTGTTTTTATGTGAAAAATATTTTTTTAACGTAAAATATTCTTAATGGGATAGCATTGAGAAAAGTGTTAATTTCCTTTTAGAATCGGGAAAAGACTACATAATAGGTCCTACGTATAGGGATTTGGGCGTTTGATGAAAAAACTACTAAAAACATCTGTATTTTTAATAATTGCTACGGGCCTGATACTTTATTTAATTCCAGGCAGAGCTCCAGATATATATCTAAATTTTATTAATGGTCAAACAGTAAATATACATTCATATAGAGGAAAACCATTGCTAGTTACATTTTGGTCTATAACATGTTCGTTATGTTTAGAAGAAATCCCCAGACTTACTAAGCTTTACAATGAACTAAATCCGTATGGTTTCGAGATTGTAGGTATAGCAATGTCTTATGACCCGCCAAATAGAGTGATAGAATTATCTGAAAAAAGGAAGATACCGTATTCGATTGCGCTCGATATTAATTCTGATGCTGAAACAGCATTCGGCAATATAAGAGCTACACCAACTAGTTTCTTGATTAATTCGGATGGAAAAATTGTCCAGCATAATGTTGGTACAATGAACATAAAGAAACTGCGTTCTAAAATAAAAAGATTACTTCAAACATAGATAGATATTAATCTTAAAAATGCTGTGGTTTAAAGCTTTACATCTTATTTTTATGGTAACTTGGTTTGCCGGTCTATTCTATTTGCCTCGTTTATTTGTATATCATGCAATGAGTGACGACAAAACAAGTATTGATAGATTTAAGATTATGGAAAAAAAATTATTTTATGGAATAACGACTCCCGGTGGATTACTTACTATTGTCTTTGGCTTTTGCTTATTAATAACAAACGGTATAGCTAACTATAATAATCAGCTATGGTTTTGGCTAAAAATGATCTTGATACTTATTTTAGTTTTATATCATATTTATTGTTTCTTTCTATTACAAGACTTCATGTATGATCGGAATAAACATACTCATATTTGGTATCGATGGTTTAATGAAATACCTGTTCTAATATTGGTAGGTGTTATTCTTCTTGCAGTAATCAGACCCTTCTAAATTACCTAAGTATTTAATGGTCACCAATAAAAATAAAAAACCAATTGTACTAATCATTGCAGGTCACGACCCATCAGGTGGAGCCGGAATTCAGGCTGATATTGAGAGTATCGCAAGCGCTGGATGTCATGCGGTAACTGTAATTACATCATTAACGGCACAAAATACCGATAAAGTCGCAAATATCTCTTCTCAAGATCCTAATTTTTTTAGAAAACAAATTAAACTTATATTTGATGATTTTAATGTTTCTGCATGTAAAATTGGAATGATTGGCGATGTTGAGCTTGTTGATGCAATACATAATGAACTATCAGATATTAAAATTCCTATTGTCTTAGATCCAATTATAAATTCTGGGACCGGAGAAAATCTTTCGCCAAGAAAAACATACGAAAGGATATTAGCTTTGTTATTGCCATTAACAACGATTATTACCCCAAATACCTTAGAGGCAAAAATACTTGCCGGGACTGATGATTTGAAAATTGCTGCTGATAAATTACTTAGTTACGGGACAAAAAGCGTATTAATAACTGGCTCACATGAAAAAACGGATGTCGTACTAAATACGCTCTATAAAAAAGATAATCTCCCAATAGAGTACACGTGGAAAAGACTAACTGGTTCCTTTCACGGGTCGGGTTGTACATTATCATCAAGAATTGCAGCAAACATAGCACTTGGGAATGGGCTAAAAAATGCTGTAGAAGATGCCCAAGAATATACGTGGCAGACTTTAAAAAATGGTTTAGAGCTTGGAAAAGAGCAAATTCATCCTGATCGTTTTTTTAATATCAAGAACGATATTTAGCAAAACCTCTAATGGTCATCTTTTATAAACCATGAATATGCCAAAATCTAGAGGAGTTTATGTAATTAGTGATTGTAGAAATCGCGAAGCTAATGATTTGTTAGACGTAACAGGAGAAATACTGGATGCTGGTATATCACTTTTTCAATTTCGTGATAAAAACTCAGAATATGAAATAAAAAAATTATTGGCAAAAAAGTTACAGGTACTTTGCAAAAGATATAAAACTCCATTTATCATTAATGATGATGTAAAACTAGCAAAAGAAATATCAGCAGATGGTGTCCATTTAGGTAGGCATGATATGAGTATTGACAAAGCCAGAAATATTCTTGGTAAAAAAATAATTGGGGTTTCATGTTATAACGATCTTGAACATGCAATATCCGTGGAAAGATTAGGTGCTGATTACGTTACATTTGGATCATTTTTTAATTCGCCATCAAAACCAAATGCAAAAAAAGTCGAGGTTGAATTATTAGCAAAATCAAAATCAAGGTTAAAAATTCCAATAGTTGCAATTGGTGGGATAACACCAGAAAATGGGAAACAACTGGTCGAAAGTAAAGTTGATTTTTTAGCTGTAATTAGCGGAATTTATCAATCAGAAAATGTAAGAGATAGTATAAAAATCTATAAAAAATTATTTCACTAACTATTAAAATGACAAAAAAATTATTTGATGAAGCTAAAGAATATATTCCTGGTGGGGTAAATTCACCTGTACGTGCTTTTAAAGCAGTATCAGGAATACCACTTTTTGTAAATAAGGCATTAGGTCCTTATTTGTATGATAGTGAAAATAAAAAATATATTGACTATGTTGGCTCTTGGGGGCCGATGATACTGGGGCATGCTCATCCAGATGTAATAGAAGCAATTAGTGGCTCAATTAAAAACGGATTAAGTTTCGGTGCACCAACTGAAATTGAGACACAAATGGCTAAAAAGATTTGTGAATTAATGCCGTCGATTGAAAAAATTCGCATGGTAAATTCGGGAACAGAAGCGGCCATGAGCGCCATTAGACTAGCAAGAGGCTACACCAAACGAAATACCATCATTAAATTTGAAGGATGTTACCACGGCCACACTGATTCATTGCTTGTAAAATCAGGATCGGGGGCCTTGACATTTGGTGTCCCAACCTCGCCTGGTGTACCTGAAGATCTTGCAAAACTCACGGTAACACTTACTTATAATGACACCAATCAACTTGAAGATACATTCGAAAAAATTGGAGATGAAATTGCTGCAGTTATTATTGAGCCGATAGCTGGAAACATGAGTTTAGTTCCTGGAAATCATGAATTCCTAAAAACACTAAGAATACTTTGCGATAAGTACAAATCTATTTTGATATTTGATGAAGTAATGACAGGGTTTCGTGTTGCATTAGGTGGTGCACAATCTATATTTAATATTAATCCCGATTTAACTATTCTGGGAAAAATTATTGGGGGTGGGATGCCTGTTGGTGCATTTGGTGGTAAAGAAAATATTATGGATTATATAGCTCCAGATGGACCTGTATATCAAGCGGGAACGCTTTCTGGGAATCCAATTGCTATGAATGCAGGACTGACTACTCTCGGCTTAATTTCATCGAAAGATTTCTATAAATCTCTCAAACAAAAAACAAAAATGTTAATCGAGGGAATCACTGAATCTGCTGAAAAAATGGACATACCGTTATCAGTAAATTATGTTTGCGGTATGTTTGGGTTATTTTTTAGCGAAGAAAAAATCATCGATTCTTTTGGTAAAGTAATAGGCTGCGATAAAGAACAACATAATAAATTTTTCCATGGTATGTTAAAAGAAGGTATATATTTGGCGCCGTCTTCATTTGAAGCTGGATTTATCTCATCTTCGCATTCTGATGATGATATAAAATTAACGATTTGTGCTGCTGAAAAGATTTTTAAAAAAATTAAATAGGGTAACACTGATATTAAATATAATGCCCATATGGTTAAATACTTCTGCGGATGAAAATCACTCTACATAAAAAAATAGCTGCCTATTTTGGTTATGAATTTGTCCGTATACATAAAAATATTACCCAGAATCAAAATCTTCAAACTATTGAATTAATTAATCAGTATAAAATTGATCTTATTTTAGATGTTGGAGCAAATTTGGGTCAATTTGTAACGGATATACGGAATGCAGGGTATTGCGGTCAAATAATATCGTTTGAACCTGTCAATCAATGTTACCAATATCTTACTTCAATCGCAGATGATACATGGCAAGTTAAGAATTTTGCATTAGGAGATAAAGACTCAGAAGAGGAAATAAATATATCAAATAAAACAGTTTATTCTTCAATTCTTGATGTAAATGAATTTGGAAAGTCAAATTTCTCTAATTCTATTAAAGTTGTAGATAAGCAAAGTATTCAAGTAAAAAAACTCGATGATATTATCCGTAAACTAGTTAATGACCTAGGTAAAAGAAAAGTATTTTTAAAGCTCGACACGCAGGGCTATGACAATCGGGTAATTCGCGGTGCACTCCAAACATTGAAATACGTTCAAATCTTGCAGACTGAAATATCATGCAAAGGAATATATAAAGATACACCTTCTGTAACTCAGCGATTGGATGAGCTATTTAGCATTGGATTCAATATAGTAGGAATTTTTCCAATATCACGAGACAAAAATACTATGGAAATACTTGAATTTGACTGTCTTTTAATTCGTGGGGAAAAATAGATTTTTTTAAAACCATTATCAACTAAAATCTATCTTCTTTTCTGAAACGATTACTCCATCAGTATCAGCATAAACATATTCACCAACATTAAATGTAATACCAGCAAATGAAACGGGGATATCTCTCTTACCTAATCCTTGCTTAAGACTTTTCCTTGGATTGGTATTTAATGCTTTAACACCGATATCAATTGTTGAAATTACATCGGCATCACGAATACAACCAAAAACTATTATCCCCAACCAACCATTTTCCATACCTAATTTAGCAAGCATATCGCCAACCATAGCGCAACGTAAAGACTCATCACCATCAATAATTAGTACACGGCCATTCCCGGGTTCTTCTAAAGCTGTTCTTACTAAACTGTTGTCTTCGAATGCTTTGACTGTTGATATTGGGCCATGAAATATTTTTTTTCTGCCATAATCTCTAAAAACAGGTAAAGCAACCTTAAGATCATCTCCATACTCATCATATAAATCTGCTGTTTTAAAGATCATTTTAAATATCTTCTTAATTAATGCTCATAGAAGTCGGGGCGTCTGTCAGAAAACAAATTATTGTTCTTTGTAATAAATTTATCATGGCTTTCTGTTGGATCAATGTCAGTAATATAACAAGCTTCCCTTTGTGAAGCAGCCCTAAAAATAATCTCTCCCTTAGGGGAGACAATTTGACTTTTGCCGGTGAAACGTAAAACACCTTGAGGTCTATTATCAGCACCAAAACGATTTGCTGTGATTGCAAAAACTCTATTTTCAAGACAACGGGCTAACATTGTTTGTTGGCAAAAATTAAGTACTAAATTAGAGGGGTGACAAATAATCTCCACATTGTTCATAGCAAGTGTCCGTGTTGCCTCGGGAAATGCCCAATCAAAACATATCATCATGCCCAGTTTAACGCCATTTACTTCGTTAACCTTCAAAGGAATATCGCCTGGACTCATACAAAATTTTTCTTCATTAAAAAGATGTAATTTTCTATAAATATGAATAATGCCATGTGGCCCAATTAATGCCGAACTATTAAAACACTTATCCTGAGCTTTTTCTGCAAAACCAATAACAATATGAAAATTATTCTTTTTGCATAAATTAACAATGCTATCTATATGCATCGAACGATTAGGCTCTTCCGCTAACGAAAGTGCTTCCTTAGCATCTTTAAAGTAGTAACCTGACAATGCAAGTTCTGGTAATACGATTAAATCTGCATCAGCTTGGTCAAGAGCTTTAATGATTTTTTTTGTATTCGCTGCTATTTTTCCAAACATAGGGCGAAATTGATAGAAACCGGCTTTCATATTTGTTCAGATACTATTTTTTCTTTGGTCTTTCCCAAAATGAAACCAACTTCTGCTCAGTCCTGCTAATTGCCAAACTATTAGCATCCACATCTTTAGTTATTGTTGAGCCTGCTGCGATTGTTGAACCATCTTCAATTTTAACTGGAGCAATTAATTGAACATCCGAACCCACGAAAACATTATCGCCAATTGTTGTCCTATGTTTGTTTACGCCATCATAATTACAGGTGATCACACCCGCACCGACATTTGTATCACTTCCAACTTCAGTATCGCCAATATAACTTAAATGATTTGCTTTAGTTCTTTTGCCTAGCGAACTCTTTTTAATCTCGACAAAATTTCCTACATGAACATGATCATCTAATACAGAATCAGGTCGAATACGCGCAAAAGGCCCAATATAGCAATCATTGCCAATAATTGAATTTTCAATTACAGAATTTGCAAAAATCTTTACATTGTTACCAATAATCGTATCTTTTATAACGCAGTTCGGAGCAATGCTATTGTTATTGCCTAATTTTAATTTTCCCTCCATCACAACATTAACATCAATTTCATTATTGTGACCAATTTCTAATTCCCCACGCAAATCAAATCTTGAAGGATCAGTAATACCAACCCCTTGGTCCATTAAACGATATGCTTGTATTATCTGGTAGTAACGTTCTGCCTCAGAAAGTTGTGTCCGTGTATTAATCCCCTGAACTTCGACCGCTGATTCAGCCAAAATTGGGGAAACTTTAACATCATCATTTACAGCAATCTCAACAATATCAGTTAAATAATATTCATTTTGTTTGTTTTTTTTATTAAGGGAATTAATCGACCTATTTAGAATTTCTGCCCTGATAACCATAAATCCTGCATTAACTTCACAGATATTTTGTTGTTCTTCTGTTGCATCCTTTTCCTCAACAATAGCAGTAATATTATCGTTACCATCACGAACAATCCGTCCATAACCATAAGGCTTATCAAAATAAGCCGTCAAAAGTGAAAACCCTGTATTAGCTGCAGCTTCAACTAATTTTGTTAGCGATACTTCGCTAATTAATGGAACATCGCCATAGAGTATCAAGATATCATCAGATTTTGGTATATCGGGAAGAACTTGCTGTATAGCATGTCCTGTTCCCAATTGTTCTTCCTGTTTGACCCAAGAAACCTGAGAACTTTCTAGTGTATTTTGGACTTGCTCTCCGCCACAGCCATAAACTATATAAATCTCTCTATGCTCTATTTTTATTGCTGTTTCATAAACATGTGTGAGCAATGGTTTACCCGCTAAAAGATTTAAGACCTTAGGTTTATCAGAGTGCATCCGCGTCCCTTGACCGGCGGCTAGAATAACGATACTAAGACTCAATTTAAAATCTACCTCATTAGTTATTAGGTCAAAAAATTTTACTGAATTATATCTGTACTAGTAGCAGAGATATTATGATTGATTTTATATGAAAGAAATACAGGGTAATTCGAAGTTCGTCTGAAATTAACGACCCGAACGTTTTCTCAAGCGTTGTAAAGTCTGCAATTGCGCTGCAGCCTCAGCAAGCGCTATCTGTGCTTTGGCATAATCAATTTTAGAATCTTTCTCATGTAGCGCCTTCTCAGCTTCTTCCTTTGCTTTGATTATAGCTGTCTCGTCCAAATCTTCTGCACGTTCAGCTGTATCAGAAAGAACGGTGATAATCCTTGGCTGCACTTCTAATAACCCCCCTGACACATAAAAAGCCGATTCGTTGCCATCTACGTCCATCACCCTTACTTCCCCTGGACTCATTTTTGTGACCAAAGGTGTGTGGCCTGGGGCAATCCCAACTTCCCCCATAATGGCGGGAGCAAAAACCATTTGGGCTTCGCCTGAAAATATTTCTTTTTCAGCGCTTACAATATCAACCTGAATTGTATTCATAAAATATCTTTATCAATTAGAGACTTTTTGCTTTTTCAAGAGCCTGATCGATGGTACCAACGCTATAAAAAGCTTGCTCAGGAATATCATCATACTGACCCTCTATAATCCCTTTAAAACCACGTAAAGTTTCTTTTAATGGAACAAATTCACCGTCCTGGCCAGTAAAAACTTTTGCAACAAAATATGGTTGGGTTAGAAAACGTTGGATTTTTCGAGCGCGCGCTACAACTAATTTATCCTCTTCAGATAATTCATCCATACCTAAAATCGCAATAATATCTCTTAATTCTTTATATCGTTGTAATGTATTTTGTACCCCACGAGCGATATCGTAATGTTCTTGCCCGACAACCAAAGGATCTAATTGGCGACTGGTCGAATCCAAAGGATCGATAGCCGGATATAAACCAAGCTCTGCTATCTGACGCGATAATACAACAGTCGAATCTAGGTGTGAGAAAGTTGTAGCTGGTGATGGATCTGTCAAATCATCAGCAGGGACATAAACGGCCTGAATCGAAGTAATTGAACCCGTTTTAGTTGATGTAATTCTTTCTTGTAGCCTACCCATTTCTTCCGCAAGTGTTGGTTGATAGCCAACAGCTGATGGCATACGTCCTAACAATGCTGAACACTCAACACCGGCAAGAGTGAAACGATAAATGTTGTCGATAAATAGTAATACATCACGCCCCTCATCACGAAATTTTTCGGCAAGGGTCAATCCTGTTAACGCGACACGTAAACGGTTGCCTGGTGGTTCGTTCATCTGCCCATAAACCATGGACACTTTTGATTTTTCAAAATCATCCACATTAACAACACCAGATTCTTGCATTTCATAATAGAAGTCATTTCCTTCACGGGTACGTTCGCCAACACCTGCAAAAACCGACAAACCTGAATGCTGTGTTGCAATGTTATTGATGAGTTCCATCATGTTTACAGTTTTACCAACACCGGCGCCACCAAACAAACCAACCTTCCCCCCTTTTGCAAAAGGAATGATAAGGTCAATAACTTTGACGCCAGTTTCAAGCAATTCAGTTGAGGGACTAAGTTCAGTAAATTTCGGTGCTTCGCGGTGAATAACCATACGCTCATCCGTGTTGATTGGTCCTCTTTCGTCAATGGATTCACCTAATACATTCATGATACGACCAAGGGTCTTACCCCCGACTGGAATTGAAATCGCCTCACCTGTATTCCGTACAGATAACCCACGTTGCAAGCCATCGGTCGAACCTAAGGCAATTGTCCTAACAACACCATCGCCCAATTGCTGTTGCACCTCGAGTGTCGTATTAATATCCTCCCCTTCTACAATCAACGCATCATAGATACTTGGTATTGCATCGCTTGGAAACTCGACGTCCAGTACTGCCCCAATAATTTGTACGATCTTTCCAGAACTCATTTTTTTCGTTCCCCGTTTTTATTCTTTAATAAAAAATTTATCTTCGTCTAAACAGCAGCTGCGCCAGCAACAATCTCAGATAATTCCTGGGTAATTGCTGCTTGCCTTGCTTTGTTATATATAAGTTGTAGCTCATCGATAAGTTCACCAGCATTTTCAGTTGCACTTTTCATGGCAACCATTCGTGCTGCCATTTCACATGAAATATTTTCAATAACACCAGCATAAACTTGTGACTCAATGTAACGCGATAAAAAACCATCCAAAACTTCTTCGGCATCAGGCTCGTAAATATAATCCCAATAACTTGCATAACTTTCTTTTTCATCTGGCTTACCAGGAACTAACTGTTGAATAACTGGTGTTTGAACCATTGAGTTCACAAATTGATTTGAAACTAAATGTAGTTCATCAATATCCCCATCTTTATAAGCATTTAACATGATCATTATGGTTCCAATTAATTCTTCGAGATTTGGTTGATCGCCTATATGGGTCACTTGACCAACAATATTCACGCCAATCGATCCAAAAAAACCGGCTGCTTTAGTCCCAATAACACAAAGATCAATTTCTTTCCCTTCCATTTCCCAATTTTGAATCTTTTTTAACAACATACGAAACATGTTTGCATTTAAACCACCACATAAACCCCTGTCTGTTGAAACAACAATCAAACCAATTCGTTTAACCTCTTCACGTGTTACAAGATAAGGATGCTTATACTCTGGGTTTGCATGCGCAAGGTGCGATATCACATTACGAATCTTTTCAGCATAGGGGCGAGCAGCATGCATACGATCCTGGGCTTTTCGCATTTTGCTGGCTGCTACCATTTCCATAGCTTTTGTGATCTTTTGCGTATTTTTTACGCTTGCAATCTTTGTTCTTACTTCTTTCCCGCCTGCCATATTTTTTTAGCCTATTTCCAATTATTACCAGGTATTATTTTTTTTGAAATTATCAATTGCGCTATTCATTGCAGTTTCAATTTCGTCATCATAATTACCCTCGACACCAATTTTATCCATTAAAGCTGATTGTTCGCTTTTCATGTAATCATGTAATGCTGATTCAAAAGCACCAATTTTTTCTAACTCAATATCATCGACAAAACCATTTTCTACAGCAAACAAACTCACACCCATTTCAGCCACATCTAGAGGGGTATATTGTTTCTGCTTCATTAATTCCATAACACGTTGACCTCGTTCTAACTGTTTTCTTGTTGCTTCGTCAAGATCAGATGCAAACTGGGCAAAAGCTGCCAGCTCACGATATTGAGCAAGTGCCAATCGAACACCACCACCTAATTTTTTGATAATTTTAGTTTGTGCGGCACCGCCTACTCGAGATACCGACAAACCCGCATTAATAGCTGGTCTAAAACCTGAGTTAAAGAGGTCTGATTCTAAAAATATCTGGCCATCGGTTATTGAAATTACATTAGTCGGAACGAAAGCAGACACGTCTCCAGCTTGTGTTTCGATAATCGGCAACGCAGTTAATGAACCCGTTTTACCTTTCACTTTTCCGTTTGTAATCTTTTCAACGTAATCTTCGTTAATTCGTGAGGCACGTTCTAATAAGCGGGAATGCAGATAAAACACATCCCCAGGATATGCTTCACGTCCTGGAGGTCGTCTCAACAACAATGAAACCTGGCGATACGCCCATGCTTGTTTTGTTAAATCATCATAAATGATTAACGCGTCTTCGCCGCGGTCACGAAAATATTCGCCCATGGTGCAACCGCCATACGGGGCAATGTATTGCATTGCTGCAGATTCTGATGCAGTTGCTGCAACAACAATTGTGTGTTCCATTGCATCATGTTCTTCAAGTTTCTTTATCACAACATTAACAGACGATGCCTTTTGACCAACTGCAACGTATATACATTTAACCCCAGTACCTTTTTGATTAATAATCGCGTCAATTGCAACAGCAGTTTTACCGGTTTGGCGGTCACCAATAATTAACTCCCGCTGGCCACGACCAATGGGCACCATAGAATCAATAGACTTAAGACCTGTTTGGACAGGTTGGCCCACAGATTTTCTCGCGATAACACCGGGTGCAATTTTTTCAATTGGTGAAGTTTCTTTTGTATTAATTTCACCCTTACCATCAATTGGATTACCAAGTGCATCAACAACGCGTCCCAACAATTCATCGCCAACAGGAACTTCGAGAATACGTTTTGTGCATTTTACGACATCGCCTTCAGAAATATGTTCGTAGCTACCCATGATAACTGCACCAACGGAATCACGCTCCAAATTCAACGCTAAACCATAAGTATTACCAGGAAACTCGATCATCTCCCCCTGCATTACATCACTTAAACCGTGTATTCTGGCAACGCCATCAGCTAGACTAACAACGGTACCTTCGGTACGCGCTTCGGTATCCAGATTGAGTTCTTTAATCTTCTTTTTAATTAGATCACTAATTTCAGTTGCACTAATAGACATACATCATTTCCTCTTTTAATAACTATTGGGCAATTACATTATTTAATTCTTTTAAACGACCGCGTAGTGACGCATCAACCACGGAATCACCAACTCGAATTATTACGCCACCGATCAAATCTTTATCTTCCTCGATGTTAATATTAATTTTGTTACCTGTACGTTTACTCAGGGACTTAGTTATTTCTTTTATTTGATTTTCGTCTAGTGGATAAGCTGTGATTACATCAACCCCGCTAACGCCTTCTGCTGTAGAACGTTTCTGTTCGAATAAAACAGATATTTCCGAAGCCAAACTAATGCGTCCTGCATCAACGCAAATTCTGACAAAGTTTTTACCCGATTGGCTAAGTTTGTTATCGCATATATCAATAATAAATTGATAAAGTTCGTCAGCGTTTATTTTTGGGCTGGCAATAACTCTTTGCATATCACTGTCATGAACAATCGTACTAAGCAAATTTAACATTGCTGACCATTCGCTCAATTTATCTTCCTCTAATGCCTGTGAAAAAGCAGCTTCTGCGTAGGGTCTTACAATTGTTGCTTTTTCTAACATTTGGTATGTTCCCTTCTCAATTTACACTTATAGTTTTTGACTAATTTTAGCCAAAACTTCGTTATGTGCTGCTTGATCGACTTCGCGCATTAATATTTGCTCAGCGCCAGTAATTGCCAAAGCCGCAACTTGATTTTTCAGTTCTTGTCTTGTCTTCTCTTTTTCTTGCTCAATTTCACTCAACGCACCTTCCTTTATTCGCTCTCCTTCTTTTTTCGCAATTTCCCTTGCTTCTTCAACTATTTCATCTCCACGTTTTTGTGCTTGTGAAATAATTGTGGCTGCCTGCTCTATCTCGTGCAATCCGAGATCTGAACCTCCAGTAACATGAAGGATTACACCATGGGCGCCTTCAACATTAGCTTCTTCAAGTAGAGGACTCGAAATCGCAAGTCTGGCCGCCTCAACACCCCTGTTCTCTCCTTCTGCATAACCCGTTCCCATGATCGCCATACCCATACCAGACATGATCGCCTTAACATCTGCGAAGTCTAGGTTGATCTGACCAGGAACATGGATCAGGTTAGATATCCCATAAATCGCTTGATGAAGCACGTCGTCAGCAACAGCAAACGCATCGTTCACGCTTGTATTCGCTTCAATTGTCTCCAGTAATCTGTCGTTAGGTATTGCTATCACTGTATCTACCGTATTGCGTAGTTCTTGAAGTCCACGCTCAGCCTGCTGCGCTCTTCGCTTGCCCTCAAATCTAAATGGTTTCGTAACAACCGCCACTGTTAACGCACCGAGTTCGTTAGCAAGCCCAGCGATTACCGGTGCGGCTCCCGTACCGGTACCACCACCCAGTCCTGTGGTAACAAATACCATGTCGGCACCATCGAGTTCGTTAATTATGCCCTCAGTATCTTCTAGTGCCGCCTGCCGGCCGATATCTGGGTCTGCACCAGCACCAAGCCCTTTGGTTAACTTCTCACCAATTTGCAAA